>NC_019689.1:4387500-4687500 GCF_000317025.1 Pleurocapsa sp. PCC 7327
GTATCTAGAGTTGCCTCATTCGGAGACCTCCGGCTCGATGCTTGCTTCCAGCTCCCCGGAGCGTTTCGTCGGTCGCTACGTCCTTCTTCGCCTCTGCGTGCCTAGGTATCCACCGTTAGCTCTTTCTAGCTTGACCTGGTGAGTCTTACCTGACATCATTTTTCGCTTTCTCGCTCTATGCAGTTTTCAAGGTTCTCGCCGAACTTTCGTCCAGCAATCTCTCTGTTGCCACTAGAGTCGTTGCTAAACGATTTTTCTTTTTTCTTTTTTCCTGGGTTCAGGTGGGCCATCCTGGACTTGAACCAGGGACCTCACCCTTATCAGGGGTGCGCTCTAACCACCTGAGCTAATAGCCCATGCTCCCAAACCCGAACGACTGATAGTTTGAAAGCCTGTCCTTTTCCCTTGCTCGACCTTGGGATGTCTCTCAGGAAAGGATAGTTTTTGAGCGGCTCGGGGTTTTCTGTTTTTTCCCTTTGCCTTTTTCCTTTTTTCCTTGAGTTGGGTCTCCCTAAAAAGGAGGTGATCCAGCCACACCTTCCGGTACGGCTACCTTGTTACGACTTCACCCCAGTCACTAGCCCTGCCTTCGGCATCCTCCTCCTCATCGGTTGGAGTAACGACTTCGGGCGTGGCCAGCTCCCATGGTGTGACGGGCGGTGTGTACAAGGCCCGGGAACGGATTCACCGCCGTATGCTGACCGGCGATTACTAGCGATTCCTCCTTCATGCAGGCGAGTTGCAGCCTGCAATCTGAACTGAGGTAGGGTTTGCTGAGATTCGCTCGCCCTCGCGGGGTCGCTGCCCTTTGTCCCTACCATTGTAGTACGTGTGTCGCCCAGGACGTAAGGGCCATGCTGACTTGACGTCATCCTCACCTTCCTCCGGTTTGTCACCGGCAGTCTCCCTAGAGTGCCCAGCTTCACCTGCTGGCAACTAAGAACGAGGGTTGCGCTCGTTGCGGGACTTAACCCAACATCTCACGACACGAGCTGACGACAGCCATGCAGCACCTGTGTTCCGGCTCCCGAAGGCACCCCCGCCTTTCGGCAGGGTTCCGGACATGTCAAGCCCTGGTAAGGTTCTTCGCGTTGCATCGAATTAAACCACATACTCCACCGCTTGTGCGGGCCCCCGTCAATTCCTTTGAGTTTCACACTTGCGTGCGTACTCCCCAGGCGGGAAACTTAACGCGTTAGCTTCGGCACGGCTCGGGTCGATACAAGCCACGCCTAGTTTCCATCGTTTACAGCTAGGACTACAGGGGTATCTAATCCCTTTCGCTCCCCTAGCTTTCGTCCCTCAGTGTCAGTTCCGGCCCAGTAGCGCGCTTTCGCCACCGATGTTCTTCCCAATCTCTACGCATTTCACCGCTACACTGGGAATTCCCGCTACCCCTACCGGACTCTAGCTGCGCAGTTTCCACGGCCGCTCCGGAGTTAAGCTCCGGTCTTTGACCGCCGACTTGCGTTGCCACCTACGGACTCTTTACGCCCAATGATTCCGGATAACGCTTGCCTCCTCCGTCTTACCGCGGCTGCTGGCACGGAGTTAGCCGAGGCTGATTCGCTCGGTACCGTCACTTTCTTCTTCCCGAGCAAAAGAGGTTTACAACCCAAAGGCCTTCCTCCCTCACGCGGCGTTGCTCCGTCAGGCTTTCGCCCATTGCGGAAAATTCCCCACTGCTGCCTCCCGTAGGAGTCTGGGCCGTGTCTCAGTCCCAGTGTGGCTGCTCATCCTCTCAGACCAGCTACAGATCGTCGCCTTGGTAGGCTTTTACCCTACCAACTAGCTAATCTGACGCGAGCTCTTCTTCAGGCGAATTTCTTTCACCTTGCGGCACATCGGGTATTAGCAGCAGTTTCCCGCTGTTGTCCCCGTCCTGAAGGCAGATTCTCACGCGTTACTCACCCGTCCGCCACTAGGTGTTTCCACCCCGTTCGACTTGCATGTGTTAGGCACGCCGCCAGCGTTCATCCTGAGCCAGGATCAAACTCTCCATGGTAGAGTTGGTTTGATTGTTGCTCCAAAAACTGTTTTCAGTCTCCGGCATCTTTCGAGGTTTTCCTCGATCGGACTAGACCTCGCTAGTCGCTCGAGTTATAATTTCTTTTAACAAGGGCTCTGGCAACTTGGCTTTCAAACTATTGTCTTGTCTAGGTTCGGGGCGCTGCTCGAAGCGTTTGCCTCAACCGCGCATTTATTAATGTAACTATCTTTTGAGCGTTTGTCAACCTTTTGGCTCAAAAAATTTTTCAAACGCTGGAAACTCTCTTGCTCTGTGTTAGGCAACCGCTCGCGTCGCGCTCCGAGAACTTAACTCCGAGACGAACCAAGCAGCAGAAAAAAGCGATCGCGAAAAATTCAACGAATGGGATCGTGTACTGTAACTAACTTTGTTCCATCAGGAAACGTGGCTTCGACTTGTACCTCGTGCAGCATTTCTGGAATACCTTCCATGACGTCGTCTCGCGTTAATAAGGTTGTTCCGTAACTCATTAATTCAGCGACTGTGCGTCCTTCTCTCGCACCTTCTAAAATGGCAGCAGAGATAAAGGCGACCGCCTCTGGATAATTTAGTTTTATTCCTCTTGCCTTGCGTCTTTCTGCCAGGAGTGCTGCTGTAAAGATTAATAATTTGTCCTTTTCTTGGGGAGTTAGTTGCATTTTTCAGCGGACGGCGACCAGTTATCAGTGATTAGCTATTTAATATTACATCCAGACTCTGGGTTTGATAACGGAGCGTTTCATAAGTGAAAGACGCAGTAATTGCCAAACTCCTGTAAACCAGTTTCTGACATCTGCTGTAGACGAGCCTCGATAACGACATAATAATCCTCGTGCTTGGGTTTGAGTTACTCCGGCTTCCCCCAGATACTGTTTATCGCTCCAGAGGGTTTGTGCCCGTTCTATTATGTTTTGCGAAACAGGTTTTCCAATCCAGATCAGACTCGCTACGATTGGTTGTCCTGCCAAACCCAAAGAGCTATTAATAATTGCTTCTCCTGCAGGTAGCCATTGTCGGTCGATTAACAGCGGTTGTCCTTGTTGCCAGATTTCTGTATGAGATCGCCAATTTCCCTCCAAAAATTTTTCGCCTCTGGCACTGCGTCCTAAGCGAGTAATTTCCCATCCCAGCCAACTAGCTCCAGGCGCTAATTCTACTCTCAAATCTTGCTGATATATTGCCCCGTTGAAAATTATCGTTTCCTGAGGCACCCATTCTAAACAAGCACCCGATTCGATTTTGATACGAACTATTTGTTTGGCAAGTTTTCCGTTGCTGCGATAAACTTTTCCAGCTGCCGCCGTGGTAATTAAAGTATTGGCATTTTCTCTTAGTCGTATTGTTTGGGAAAGACTATCGCCTTCTACGATTCCTCCAGCCGTATGTAAAATGACGCTGTGACATACGGATTTGCCTTCGGGATAAAAAGGACGCTGCACTTTGAGGGGAGCTTTAACCAAAGCATGGGTCAGATAAGTAGTATCTCTCTCGCAACTATAGACTAAATCGAGACTACCATGCCATCCGGAGCCTGGTCGGGTTGTCATTAGATAAAGTAGTGCTTTTTTTAAACTTGATGGCACTTCTGGGAATAATAGAGTTGTCGGGAAATAAAAAACAACAAGAAGAAAGGAACTCAATTTGATGTGAGAGTTCTCAAGCTGGATTAATTTTAAGCTGCCATTAAATACCAATTCCATAATCCTGCTGCGGTTAACATTAACCGATCGTCAAAATCGAGGATTCGATTGCGGTAAATTTGACTGACAGCATCATAACGTTTGACTCCTGCAAAGGCATTTTCACCAACAACACGAGAACTACTTAAAAGGCGATTTTCTTCTTTTTGAGTTTCATCTAGTTCACCTCCTTTGGGCTTTCGATGAGGTAGATGGATGTTGTCATCCTGTTTTTGTAATCCCAGAAATCCTGAATCTACTTCAATCGGAATCTCTTCTGGAATACTTCGTGCAATATCATCTTCATCATGAGCGCGTTTGTCATGTATTTTTCCTTCTCTGGCTTGAGTCAGAACTAAAACTCTTTTTTTCTCGTCTACTGCTGCTAGATGTTTTCGATTGTGGCGTTTCTTCTTAAGCGAATAGTTAAGTTTTTGTTTTTCTGGATTTTTGGGTCTTTGAATCGGTCTTTCTGTTCCATCAATCATCACTCTTTTTACCTTGGGATATCTTACGAGAAAGGCTTCAATACTATTTAACTTTCGTTCTGGTAAAGCCATTTTCTGACCTAAAGCTGCTTCTAATACTGGCTGTAATCTATGTACCCAATCATGAGCCACACAGCGAGCGATGCATCCCAAAGATAAATCCTGCTAAATCGAATGTCGGATAACATTTGAAATAGAATGAGATGAAAAACAATTTTGCCGCTCCTGTCTCTAGGATAGCTTTTCTTCCACCTCCTACTGCTCTTTGTCTCAGTTGTTTGTCTTGCTCTGTTATTGTCTGTTGGTAGAACTCATTAAATGTTGGCAGCAAGGACTCAAATGCTTTTCGATTTAAGCCTGTCAAGGCTCTTAACAATCTGTCTTGTTTGATGACTTGCTCTATCTTCAACATTTGTGACTTCTGTTTTCTGCTATTATTCCTTATTTCCCGACAAGTCTAATATCACTGGAATTTAGGACTTGCTATTTATGGCACGCATAAAATAATAGCGGGAACCGATGTAGAAACTAAGTTTTACAATAATTTACTGACACTCGAACAAATTACTCAAGAATATGAGGAGGAGAAATACTGGACTGCCCTGGACTGCCTTGGAAATTGAAGACGAACTCCAGGCGCTGAAAGCAACGCTCTAAATTTTTTATTCATGAAAGCCAGGAAACAATTACCAGTAATTGGTTGGCGAGAATGGATCGAGCTACCAGAGTTGGGGATTGAGGAAATCAAAGCCAAAATCGATACGGGGGCACGTTCGTCGGCTTTACATGCCATGCATGTCGAATCATTTGAGCAAGAGGGTAAAGAGATTGTGCGCTTCCAAGTGCATCCCTATCAGCGAGATAGTTATTTTACCGTATCTGCCCAAGCGCAACTTTTGGAGTGGAGACAGATACGGAATTCTGGCGGAGATACTCAACTGCGACCCGTGATTCAAACAGCCATAAAATTGGGAGGGTTACAATGGTCGATCGAATTGACCTTAACCAATCGAGATGTTATGGGATTTCGTATGTTGTTGGGACGTGAGGGAGTGCGCAGGCGTTTTTTGGTCAATCCAGGTCGCTCCTATTTGCTAAGTCATCAACTGGAACGACAAACGAAACATTTCTTCTAAATTTGAGAAATTTCTTCAAATATAGTGACAAATTCTTCGGTCTTGATTATACTTTATGTTGTGTGAGGAGCGAACCAGTTAGAGAACCGAGACGAAACACGGCCAGTCGTCGGTTCTCTTTCTGATTTTTAGGGAAATTAAAGCGCTAAAATTCAAATTCTTCTAGGTCATCCTCTACCAATCGTCCGCGCTTGTTTCTTTTTGGTTGCGGCAGAAGCAAAGGTACGATCGCGCCCAGAATCATACCAGCTCCCAGGCAAAAAGATAACAAAACTCCCACAGGAATCTGAATCGATGCAAAGGTCAGGAATTTCAGGGAAACTGCCTCGATATTTTGGATTGAGAACACAGCGATCGCCCCAACCCAAGCAGCCATGACGATAGAAGTTAGCAAGGATGTAAAAGTTTTCATATTACCATCATAGTGAATATCTTTGAGCCATTCTAAGCTGCCGAATGTTAAGAGAGTCAGTAGCTTGAAATGGCGAAGAGTCGTTGCGTGATAAGATGATGGACTCTAGTATGAAGAATGTAACTTAATCCTCAAACTCCTAGATTTCAGTATAAGTTCGCGATCGCAATGAAACACACACTTTCAGTTCTAGTTGAAGACGAAGCAGGGGTTTTGACCCGAATCGCTGGTTTATTTGCTCGCCGTGGTTTTAACATCGAAAGTTTAGCTGTAGGACCAGCAGAACAAGTTGGGATTTCTCGAATTACGATGGTGGTGCCGGGAGACGAGCGCATTATCGAGCAACTGACTAAGCAACTCTACAAGCTAATCAACGTCCTGAAAGTGCAAGATATTACAGAAATTCCCTGTGTAGAACGGGAATTGATGTTGGTAAAAGTGAATGCGACATCTTCTAATCGTGCGGAAGTGATTGAATTAGCGCAAGTCTTTCGCGCCCGCATCGTCGATATTTCTGAAGAGACTCTGACTGTAGAGGTTGTAGGCGATCCCGGAAAAATGGTTGCGATCGTACAGATGTTAAATAAATTTGGTATTAGAGAAATTGCCCGCACTGGAAAGATTGCCTTAATCCGTGAATCGGGAGTTAATACAGAGTATCTTAAATCTCTGGAAGCGAAAGTTTAGCCTGATTCTTCGGCAAAGTCAATTTTGCTATTAGCGATCGCATAATTTTAGATACAAAAAACAGGGGTGACCATTGTATTAATAATTAGTCATCCCCATCATATTTTTCAACTAGGCAATGTTTTAAGCCAACGGCCTGCCTGCCTAGTTAAAGTTGCGGCACAAAGCGCTCTTTTTCAGGAACTCGCGTGTACTCGGCTACGATTTGACGAAACTCTTCGCCGTCAATGGTTTCTTTGTCAATCAACAGATCGACCAAGCGATCGATGACCTCGCGATTGTCTCGAATAATTTGCCGAGCAAGGTTGTGACCTTGTTCTGCGATCTCTCGTACTTGTTTGTCAATGCGAGCGGCAACTTCTTCGGAATATTCAGCACGGGTCATTAAACCGCCTCCTAAGAATACCTCTCCTTCTTGTCCTTCAAGGGACAAAGGTCCTAAATCGCTCATGCCGAAACGAGTCACCATTTGTCGCGCCAGTTCGGTCACTTGTTGTAAGTCGCCGCCTGCACCCGTAGTCACCTCGTCGTATCCAAAGATTTCTTCTTCGGCAGCACGACCGCCCATAGCCCCAGCAATCCGCGCCATCAGTTGCGATTTGGCTATCAAACCTTGTTCTTCGCTCGGCATAAACCAAGTCAATCCTTGAGCTTGTCCTCGCGGGATCAAGGTCACTTTCTGTACGGGATCGTGAGCCTCGACCAAAGTACCGACGATCGCGTGACCGACTTCGTGATAGGCAATTAATCGCTTGCTTTTGCTGTCAACTAGAGGAGTTCCCTCCATTCCTGCCACGACGCGATCGACTGCATCGTCAATCTCTAACATCGTAATAGCTTCTTTACGGCGACGGGCGGTTAAGATAGCGGCTTCGTTGAGCAAGTTTGCCAAATCGGCACCGCTAAATCCGGGAGTTCGACGTGCGATTCCTTCTAAAGATACTTCGGGCGCGAGTTTTTTATTGCGAGCGTGGACTTCTAAGATTGCCAAACGACCTTTAAAATCGGGCGCATCTACAATCGTTTGCCTGTCAAAGCGTCCGGGACGCATGAGAGCAGAGTCTAGTACGTCGGGACGGTTGGTAGCGGCGATGACGATGATGCCCGTATTGCCCTCAAATCCATCCATTTCTGTCAGGAGTTGGTTGAGGGTTTGCTCTCGTTCGTCGTTTCCGCCGCCGATTCCCGCACCACGCTGACGACCGACGGCATCGATTTCATCGATAAAGATCAAACAGGGAGCATTTTCTTTGGCTTTTTTAAACAAATCGCGCACGCGGGAAGCGCCCACACCTACAAACATCTCGACAAATTCCGAGCCAGAGATGCTGAAAAAGGGAACGCCTGCTTCACCCGCGATCGCTTTTGCTAGTAATGTTTTTCCCGTTCCTGGAGGACCGACTAATAGCACGCCTTTGGGAATTCGCGCCCCAACAGCCGTAAATTTTTCCGGTTGTTTAAGGAAAGTGACGATTTCTTGTAATTCTTCTTTGGCTTCGTCAATTCCAGCTACGTCATCGAAGGTTACTCCAGTTTTAGCCTCCATTTGGAAACGAGCGCGAGATTTGCCAAAGTTCATCGCCTGACCGGGACCGCCTGGAATATTGCTAGAACGGCGGAAGAGGAAAAATAATGCCGCGATCAAGAGGATGGGAAAAAGCAAATTGCCTAAAAATCCCCAAAATGCTCCATCATTGCGGATTGGATGAGCGTCAAGGCTAATATTAGCTTCTCTAAGCTTAGAGATTAATTCTGGCGAATTGGCTGGTAAATCTACGCGCATCCGTTGCACGCGATTTTCCAAGTCCGGATCAACTGCTTGGACGATCGCTGTCCGACCTCCTTCATAAAGGTCTACGCTGATGACTCTACCCGCGTCCAGATATTCCAAAAAACGACCATATGTCATGCGGGTACTTGCCGTATTAGTGCCCGCGTTTCCCGCAACTGGAACGAAGGTTCCTTGCCAGAGAAAGAACCCAATAACCAGAGCAGGTAGCGTCCAAAGTAGTATCGTTCTCCAAGAAATTTTCATTTTGTTAGTTTTCTCTAAATGAGCAAAAAACTTGCTTTTCTTAAATTTTATCGGCTGCTTTTGCTAAGGCTAATAACATAGTCAGAGCCAAATATCTATATCAGCCATGCCAACTTAACTAAATTTAACTTAATTCTCATCTTTACTGCAACCAGTAAATAAAAAGGCAGCGGGTTAGTCTCCATTGTCTAAAAGACAAAAAGAAGCTATCCCGCCGCTGTTGATTTCTGTAGTTCATAGCTCATCTGTCGCGATCGCAAGATCGACAATGAACGATGAACCATCGACAACGAATGTTAGTAAGTTTCAACGTGCCAGCGTTCTTCTTTCTTCATTTGTTTTTGGTAATCAGACCAATTCACTCCGTGCTTGGCAGCGGCTGCACTGAGGGCTTGGTCGATCCCGTCTTCCATTCCTTTGAGACCGCAAATATAAGTGTGAGTTTTGGGATTTTGCATCATTTCCCACAATTGGTCAGCATATTCGGCAACTCTATGTTGAATATACATCCGACCCCCTTGAGGATTTTTCTGTTCGCGGCTAATGGCATAGGTGAGGCGGAAGTTATCGGGATAATCGGCAGCTAATTTTTCTAAATCTTCTCTATAGAGAATATTAGGAGTCGTAGGAATGCCAAAGATTAACCAAGCAAAGCCTTTAAACTTGTAATCTTCGTGCTGTTCTTTGAACATCCGCCATAAATAGGCGCGGAAAGGCGCAATCCCCGTCCCAGTCGCCATCATAATAATATTGGCATCTTCGTCGTCGGGTAAGAGCATTTCTTTACCAACGGGACCGGTGATGGCTACATCTGCGCCGATTTCTAAACCACACAGATAAGTGGAGCAGACTCCGTATACGGTTTCTCCGGTTTCTGGGTGTTTGTACTCCAGTTGGCGAACGCAAAGGGAGACAGTTTTATCGTCGCCGCGATCGCCATGACGGGTAGAAGCAATTGAGTAGAGTCTGAGTTTGTGAGGTTTGCCTTTATCATCGGTTCCCGGTGGAATAATCCCGATACTTTGACCTTCGAGATAGCGCAAATCGCCACCGGAGAGGTCGAAGGTGAGATGTTGGACGATCCCGATGCCTCCCTCGCCAACGAGCGAATAATTTTCAATGCACTTTCCAATAAAAGGTTTATTTGGGCGATAGATATTCACGGGAATATCTGCGTGTTTTGCCTTCGCTTGAGTCATAGACTTACTTTTTTCTTGGGTCTGCTGTTGTGGTTCGTTTGTGGTTGTTAGTTGCGCGGGAATGTCTCCGTTTAAGGGTTTGATACTAACGATTTGACCTCCCAGGCGATTGATTCTCCTCATCTCCTGATTCATGCGCTGATAGGGCACCGTAATAAATACGCTGCCACTACGACGAATTGGATAGTTTAGACTGTCGGTGCTGCCGTTCTGACGTAAACCCACCACTTCAAAGACAAACAAACGGTTCCCATAATCTGTCGTGCTTGCAGAAGTTGCTGTCGTACCTGGACTGTACATACTTTAAATAACTCCCAACTCTCAATGACTGAGAATGACTGTTCTATTTAGCCTATCATTAGGAAGGCTATGGTCACGGTAAAAGGAAGCCTATCGAGGGAAACCGTCTAACTGTCCTAGTTATTAGTTAGAATGAGATTATCGAGTTTTAAAATAAAAAACTGTTAAGATTGCGTCAATTTTAGATTTTCTTTACTAAAAAAGACCGAAAAACCGTAGGATAAGAACTAAATAAGCTAGTTCCATTTTAACGCTGTTATCGGAGTCGGAGATTGACCGGGCGAAACGTAACTTAGCCTTGTGGGAGAAATTCCATTCTGGTAAGATTCATGCACGGGATCTAGTATTATTAAATACTTAAAAACTAGGGCGAGCTTGAGTCTTCTATACTCAAGGTCGATTTCTCTACAGGCAAGGTTTTCTTGTCTTGGGCAGGCTAAGAACTTAGTTTGCCTTATACTACGGGATAACAAATCAGTTTTGCATTAGAGGAAAGCTATGACCGCTCAGCCAGACCGCGTGGTTCTCATTGGAGTAGCCGGAGATTCCGGCTGTGGGAAATCAACATTTTTGCGTCGATTAACAGATTTGTTTGGGGAAGAGTTTATGACAGTTATCTGTCTGGATGACTATCATAGCCTCGATCGCAAGCAGAGAAAAGAGCAAGGCGTAACGGCGCTCAATCCTAAAGCTAACAACTTTGACCTGATGTACGAGCAAATCAAAGCGCTCAAGAATGGTCAGGCAATTGATAAACCCATCTACAATCATGAAACGGGAACCATCGATCCGCCAGAGAGAATAGAACCTAATAAAGTTGTCGTGATCGAAGGACTTCACCCGCTTTATGACGAGCGAGTCCGCTCTCTGATTGATTTTAGCGTTTACCTCGATATCAGCGACGAGGTAAAAATCAACTGGAAAATTCAACGGGACATGGCAGAGAGAGGTCATACCTACGATGACGTAATCGCAGCTATTAATGCTAGGAAACCAGATTTCACCGCCTATATCGAGCCACAAAAGCAATATGCCGACGTGGTCATCCAAGTTTTGCCAACCCAACTGCTTGACGACAAGGAAAGCAAGCTATTGCGGGTACGCTTGATTCAAAAAGAAGGCGTGCCCAACTTTGAACCATCTTATCTATTTGATGAAGGGTCAACGATTGATTGGAGACCTTGCGGTCGCAAGTTAACTTGTGCCTATCCCGGCATTAAAATGTACTACGGACCCGATAATTTTATGGGGAACGAAGTATCTATCTTAGAAGTGGATGGTCAGTTCGATAATCTCGAAGAAATGATTTATATCGAAAGCCATCTGAGCAAGACGGGAACGAAGTTCTATGGCGAAATGACCGAATTGCTGCTGCAACACAAGGATTATCCTGGCTCTAACAATGGAACGGGATTATTCCAAGTCCTTGTGGGGCTAAAAATGAGAGAAGCTTATGAGAAATTAACTGCTTCTACGACTCCTGCTGCCAAAAAGGCAACAGCCCAAGTTTAATCGACGGCTACGTAAGATTTTGCGATCGCGGGAGAGACAGGATAACTCTCGCGATTTTATTTTTTGGTTGAGTTAGTGGTTAGTAGCGATCTCGAACGACTAACCACTAACAAATAACAAATAATCAATCGCTTATGAAAATCGCTAAAGTCTGGATAACTATTGTTTTTCTTCTCTTTGTCTTAGCCGAACTTTATCAGTGGCTCGTAGGCTTTATACTGCCTTTACCAATTTATATCTTAGCAGGAGCATTTCTGGCGATCGCGTCTAACTACGACCGAGGAATTGGCGCGTTGTTTCGTCAAGTGGCTGGGAAAGAAGAAAAAGTATCGCCAACTGCCACCCTAGTCGAGTCGATAGAGGCTTTAGACGAAGCCAAGAACGATTATGTCTTGCCTCCTAGAGATTAGACGAAGTCACAGAGAAAGTTGTCATAGCGATCCGCCTAACTAAGTTATAAAGTTATAAAATAATGTTGGCAAAAATCTTAGAGTAACAGCAATTGGCATTAAATGTGGTACTAAATGTAAAATCCTGTTTCTCTGTGGATTTTTTGTTGTATATGTTGGTATGGAACTAAGCAAAGAGTATCTTTATGCTGTCTCTCGACGTACCTCAGAGTTCTTCTAAGCCTGAATTCGTCAATACCAGTCGCATTCTCGTCGTCGAAGACGAAGATGTCATTCGGGACATGATAGTTTTAGCTTTAGAAGAAGAAGGTTATGAGGTGATAACGGCAAGCGATGGACGAACAGCCCTAAATTTACTGCAAAACCCTGCTTCTGGGGATAGCGAGGAATCCTTCGATCTAGTCATTCTAGATCTAATGTTGCCTCAAGTTCACGGGTTGGATATTTGTCGCCTGCTGCGCTATCAAGGCAATATCGTTCCGATTCTAATGCTAAGTGCTAAAGCGAGCGAAACCGATCGCGTTCTCGGACTAGAAGTGGGAGCCGATGATTATCTGACCAAACCATTCAGCATGCGCGAGTTAGTAGCTCGCTGTCGTGCTCTCCTGCGCCGTCAGAGTTTCGGCAACTTGTCTCAAACGTCAATAATCCGCAAGTTTCGAGATATTTCTCTCTACACCCAAGAATGTCGCGTCATCGTCCGAGGCGAGGAAATTAATCTATCTCCTAAAGAATTCCGCTTGCTAGAACTATTCATGAGCTACCCCCGTCGAGTTTGGTCGCGAGAGCAACTCATCGAACAGGTGTGGGGGCCCGATTTTTTGGGAGATACCAAAACAGTAGACGTTCACATTCGCTGGTTGCGAGAAAAGTTAGAACTCGATCCCAGTCAACCAGAATACTTGATTACGGTTCGCGGGTTTGGCTACCGATTTGGTTGAGGGAGTTGGGAACTGGTAAAATAAATTACGTATGGCTCCAGCGTTACGAGTAACGGGGAACGTCGATCGCTATAACTAGAGTAAGGAAATTCTTGGTCGCGATCGCACGAGAAAAGTTATCTTAGAATTCAGAATCTTCTGCGGGTGCCAGCAGAATTCGCAATTCAGATGGCTTTCATTGTTACGTTTATCTTGGGAGTCGCTCTGGGCATAGGTTTTCATTACTGGAACCAGTATCGGTTTAAGCGCCAACTAGCCCAGATTTTGACTGCCTCCTCGGATACTGCCGACCTGATAACTTCCCTGCCCAGCTCATCCTTGGTGCGGCGAGAGATGGCGTATCTGACTCAGAAATGTCAAGCTCTTGAAGAAGAATTGCAAACTTGGCAAACTGTACTTGAAGGGGCACCTGTTGGCTATTTACAGGTAGATGCTGAAAATCAACTGCTTTGGTGCAATCAACAAGCTCGCAAATTACTTAAAATCGATCGCTGGCAACCCGGACAGCTTCGTTTGTTGCTGGAGTTGGTTCGCTCCTACGAACTCGACCAATTAATCGAACAAACCCGCTCCACTCAAAAACCTCAAGAACAAGAATGGGTATATTATCCCACTTACTATGCTGCAAAAGGAGAGCTGTCCGAGCGAGAACAATTGCAGCTATCGAGCGAAAAATCGATCGCGATCGAAGCCTTTGCTTACCCACTTCCTCAAGGACGAGTCGGCGTTTTTTTAGAAAACCGACAGCCTTTGGTAGAGCTATCGCGATCGCGCGATCGCGCTTTTTCCGACCTGACTCACGAACTGAGAACCCCTCTAACTTCCATTTCCCTCGTCGCCGAAACCCTACAAAAACGCCTCCAAAACCCCGAACGTCGTTGGGTCGAACAGATGCTCAAAGAAACCAACCGCTTGATAAATCTAGTTCAAGAATGGCTCGATCTCAGCCAACTACAAGAAGCGCCGGATCGACACCTCTCCTATCAATCCGTCGAACTGCGCGAATTAATTTTTGCCGCTTGGCAAAGTTTAACTCCTCTAGCTCGACAAAAAGAAATTACCCTTACCTATTGCGCTTCCGATACATTTTACCTGCAAGCCGATCGATCCCGCCTCACGCAAGTCTTTCTAAATTTATTCGATAACAGCATCAAATACAGTCCCCCTCAGAGCGAGATTCGCGTTCAAGTCGAGGCGATTTCCGAACCAGAGACTAGCGAAATTCTAATTAGTATCGTCGATTCGGGTTCCGGCTTTTCCGAGTCAGATCTTCCCTTTATCTTTGACCGATTATACCGAGGCGATCCGTCTAGAGCAAGATACCCTAGTCCTACTCAGGCGATAGAAACGCTCCCGACTCGACACGGCAGCGGACTGGGATTAGCGATCGCCCAGCAAATTATCAAAGCTCATGGCGGGTCTATTTCTGCTCAAAACCATCCCGAAACTGGTGGGGCTTGGTTGCAATTGCGATTGCCAACCCATCAATCTAAAGACATATAGTGCTTTTGGTTGCATTGAGTATAATTGGTGATAAGTGAAGGACTTTTTTGTGCTTTGCTATTGACAAAAAACTTATTTTAATATAATCCTAAGCATGAGCCAGTGAGCCTGTCTTCTCAGAGTCAACATACCGAACGAGCTTATTTTGAACGCTGCCTCCGACGTCTAGAACAAGATGTTTTGAGGATGGGAACGCTGGTGGAAGAGTCTTTTCGCCTCAGCCATCAGTCCGTCTTCGCTCGCAACTTAGCAGCCGCTCAAAAAATTCCGGCGATCGACAAGCAGATCGACCGCTACTACCGTCAAATCGAGTTAGAGTGTGCAACTCTGATGACGCTTCAAGCGCCTGTCGCTCAGGATTTACGACTGCTGAGCGCTTTCATGCAATTGGTTCGGGATCTAGAGCGCATCGGAGACTACGCCAAAGACATTGCAGAAATCGCCATTAAGCTCTTTCCCTATGAACCTCACCCTTGCATGAGCGAGATCGAAGCCATGTCCCGCCACGCTCAACTCATGTTGTCAACCAGTCTAGTCTCCCTTGCCGATCTCGATGCCGAAGCAGGTCAAAAGGTGAAAAAATTAGATGATACGGTAGATGATGCCTACGATCGCCTTTATGAAACCTTAGCCTATCAGCGAGATATTAAAGGAGTGGTAGAACCCATCCTTCTACTCGGACTACTCATTCGCCATTTGGAAAGAATGGCAGATCATGCCACTAACATCGCTCAGCGCGTTTCCTACATCGTGACCGGACATCGAGCTTGATAACAGCGAGTAGCGACCATACATAAAGGCGATCGCCTGGAGATTTAACCCGGGTTGACTGACAAATCTTTGTCCCCTCATCCCTAAATCCCTTCTCCCCTTGTGGGAGAAGGGACTTTAGTCCAAAGTCTTAAGTGGAAAGCCCCTCTCCCGCTCTGGGAGAGGGGTTGGGGTGAGGGCGATTTGAGTTTTGTCATTCAACTAGGATTTAACCTTATGATTCCCCAAACATTACCTTTTTCTAAATTAGCTGGTTTAAGATTGAAGAAAAACGTTAAATTTTTCAGCCCAACAACCTAATTGACATTACATTAAGAATCAAAATAGAATCTTACGGTTTTATTAACTTATTAGTTATCCTTCTTAAGATTGTGATTTATTTGATGAGTTTAGGGTAAGCTAAAGATAGATGTTTCTCTAGTATTCGTAATTGGGAGAAACAAAGCTGCCAAATACGTCATCGATACCAATAGTTAACTAAACGTTTAAGTCCCTGAGGTGTGAGGATGAGTTCGATGTCTAAATTACTGTGGTCTTCGATTAAAATTGCCCCAGCGATCGTTGGTGCATTCTTTCTAGCAATCCAGAGCGCGAGTGCCGCTCCAGAGGAGACGAGCAAGGTTGAGCTAGCCGAGAATTTGATGGCTCAAGCCGCTTCTAATCCTGGCAATGGCAACAGCAGCACCCAAATGCTCGAACAGCCAGGCGAGTTGAATCGCATGGACGGTCAACTCGACGAAAGCGAATCAATGGACCAAGTCACTAGCGTCCAGGAATTAAAAGATGTTTCGCCAACAGAGTGGGCTTATGAAGCGCTTCAGAGTTTGGTAGAGCGCTACGGCTGTATCGTCGGTTATCCAGACCAGACCTACCGAGGCAACCGCGCCCTAACCCGTTGGGAGTTTGCCGCTGGTTTGAACGCTTGCATGAATACCATGGAGCGCCTCATTCAGGAAAATGTCGCCGTTCTTAAAGAAGATATCGATACGCTCAAGCGCTTGGCGCAGGAATTTGAAGCCGAACTAGCCGCGCTCGGCGGACGAGTCGATAACCTGGAAGGACGGGTGGCTTTCTTGGAAGATAATCAGTTCTCCACAACCACCAAACTCAGAGGTGAAGCAATCTTCAGCGTTGCCGATACTTTTGGAGAAGACGACGACACCCAAACTGTTTTCCAAGACCGGGTTCGCCTCAACCTAGAAACGAGCTTTACGGGTAAAGACTTGTTGAGAACCCGCTTGCAGGCAGGAAACTTTGGGGGAAATCGATTCGATGTTTCCAATACCGGAACCAACGTGACGCGCTTGGCGTATGATGACGGTAGTAACAATGACATAACTATCGACGACCTCTGGTATCGCTTCCCGCTATTTGACGACAAATTGACGGTTTGGGTAGGTGCCAATGCTCTGAACTTGGATGATGTTTTCAATACCGTTAGCCCCTATTTAGCAGACGGCGGTACGGGTTCCCTCTCTCGCATCGGGCGATACAATAACATGGTCTACCGAGGACCATCGGGAGCGGGTCTAGGATTTAGATTTGACATTAGCGATCAATTCTACGTAGGGGGAGCTTATTTAGCTAGTGATAATAGTGAATTAGGGGCATCTAGTCCCGATGAAGGATCGGGCTTGTTCAATGGCTCGTATAGTGCAGGCGGTCAAATAGGATTCAAACCAACCGAGGACATCGAGTTAGCTGCGACCTTCGTGCATACCTTCCGAACTGGAAATTCAGATATATCAGATAATCAAGGTCTTTTTGGTAACATCAGCGATACCGATGCTGAATTTCCTTTTGGCAGGGGCATTCCAACGGCTGCCGAACGGATTGGTCTGTCTGCTAGCTGGAAAATCACAGACAGAATCCATTTAGGCGCTTGGGGCGGATATGCGATCGCTAATGAAGTATCTTCCGCTATTGGATTGGATAGCCGGGATATTTGGACTTGGAATGCCAATGTTTCTATCCTTGACTTGGGTAAAGAGGGTGCCGTTCTTTCTCTGAGCGGCGGTATGCCACCCAGAGGTGAATTCCAAGAAGGAACAGTAGAAGATCCCCTCACTGGAGAGACGATTACCGTCCCAGATGCCAGAAGAGTGGACGATCCAACTTACCTCATCCAAGCTCAGTACAAATTTCCCATCAATGACAATATCAGCATTACTCCGGGTGCCTATGTAGTTCTCAATCCCAATCAAAACGACGACAACGACGCGATTTGGGTAGGCGTTATTCGTACCACCTTTAAGTTCTAATAACTCCTAGTTAACCAATCTCGATAAAGTAGGGGCAGGTGTCAAAACCTGCCCTTTTAAACTACAGATCCAACAATCTCTCCCGTTCGCGAATTGCCATCCCGTGCGCCGGAAATTCTTCATAGGCAGCCAAGGTTTGCGTAGTTTGCTTGAGGCGGTTAAACCCTTCTGGCGTTAGATAGGCGAGTGTCGATCGTTTGAGAAAATCAAACACGGAAACGGCAGAATAGGAACGGGCAAACCCTCCCGTTGGCAGGACAGCATTGACTCCAATCGCATAGGTTGCCATAGAAGAAGGCGTATAAGCTCCCAGTAAAATTTCGCCAGCATTCTTAATTTTGCCGACGACGCTGAAGGGATCTCTGACTAAAATTTCCAAATGTTCCGGCGCGTAATCATTAATAAAATTAATCGATTCTTCTAAGCTGGCGGTGAGCAGAATGCCGCCATAGGAAGCCAATCCTTGCTCGCAAAATTCCCTGCGCCAATTGGGGAGACGCTTGAGATAGTCTGCGACATATTCGCTCGCTTGGCGTGCCACGACTTCGCTATGGGTCACCAACAGAGCCGCCGAATCGGAGCCGTGTTCTGCTTCGATTAAGAGATCGAGGGCAGCTATTTGGGGATCGGTCGTTTCATCGGCTAAAACAATCGATTCGCTCGGTCCGGCGGGAAGTCCGACATCGACAGTTCCATACAAGAGTCGCTTGGCGGCAGCGCCGTAAATACTGCAAGGACCGATAATTTTGTCGACTTTGGGGATCGTTGCCGTTCCCAATGCCATAGCCGCGATCGCCTGAACGCCGCCCAGCTTATAGACCTCTTCGATCCCTGCCATCTCGGCGGCAACGAGAGAAACGGGTTCGACATTGCCTTGTTTGTCTGGCGGCGTGCAAACGATAGCTCGGTTGACTCCGGCGACCATCGCAGGTACGGCAAGCATCAGCATCATCGAGGGAAACGCACCTCTACCTCTGGGCACGTATAAGCCAGCGCTGGGAATCGGCGAAATTTTTTCTCCGGCAAAGACCCCCGCGTCGATTTCTGCCAATTGCATTTCTTCTGGCATCTGGCGTTGGTGAACCGCTTTAATGTTGGCAAAGGATTGCTCGATGGCGGCTCTTACCTCTGGATCGATTAATTCCTGCGCTTTGGCAAATTCTGCTGCCGTTACCTTCAGATTTTCAACCGATGCTCCAACGTAGTCAAATTTTCTGGCATATTCAACGACTCCTCCGTCGCCGTCTTGTTTTATCTTGTCTATAACCGCTTGAGCGATAGGCAGTGCCTTATCGATATCTAACTCGGATCGTCTTTTCAAGGCGGCTAGTTCTTGTGGGGTCATTTGTGCGAGTTTCCGAATCACGATCGCTCTTTCTCTCCTTACAACTAGGAACTAAAAATGATATAGTCTTTCATTTACTGAAAGATCGTGTTAATTTCCCTAAGAAACCATCGAAAAGAGTGAATGAATCCTTTGGAACATCCTTTTGAGGCTACTACTTTAGTCGATCTGTTGCGCTATAGGGCTATCTATCAGCCCAACGTTCTTGCCTATACCTTTTTGGCAGATGGAGAAACGGAAGAAGTTGACCTTACCTATGAAGAACTCGATCGCAAAGCGAGAGCGATCGCCGTTTGCCTCCAATCGATTTGCCCGCCAGAAGAGCGCGCTTTACTCATTTATCCACCAGGTATTGACTATATTGTTGCATTTTTCGGCTGTTTGTATGCCGGAGTCATTGCCGTTCCTGCCTATCCTCCTCGACCCAATCGCTCTGCGACGCGCCTTCAGACCATGATAGCCGATGCCCGACCCAAAGTCGGTTTAACCGTGAGATCGGTTTTGGCGGGTCTGGAGCGACAGGGGGATCGCGCTCCCGAATTAAAGAGCTTGCGCTGGCTGGCTACCGATAATTTGAACGATAAGCTAGCGATCGACTGGCAACATCCTAGCTTAAGCGGCGATACCCTCGCGTTTCTCCAATATACATCGGGTTCGACAGCCGAACCCAAAGGCGTAGCGATCGCGCATCAAAATTTACTGCACAATTTAAGCTGGATCTATCGTCGTTTCGAGCATACGCCCAACAGCAAAGGCGTTATTTGGCTGCCACTCTATCACGATATGGGATTGATTGGCGGCGTGCTACAACCTCTCTACGGCGGGTTCCCCACAATCTTAATGTCGCCGCTCATGTTTTTGCAAAGTCCCATTCGTTGGTTGCAGGCGATTTCTCGCTATCGAGCTACCACTAGCGGCGGTCCCAACTTTGCCTACAATTTAGTTAGTCGCAAAGTCACTCCAGACCAACTCGCCAATTTAGATTTGAGTAGTTGGGGCGTTGCTTTTAATGGGGCGGAAACGATTAGCTATGAAATTATCGAGCAATTCTCAACTCTCCTGGAACCTTGCGGATTTCGTCGAGAAGCTTTCTATCCTTGCTATGGTATGGCAGAAGCCACCCTATTTATCTCAGGCGGGCAAAAAACTGCTCCCATCGCCTACAAAAAACTCAAAGCAAAAGCCATTGAAAAACATCGCGTCATTCCCGCTAGCGACGGCGAAGCCAATTTTCGGATAGTCGTTGGTTGCGGTCAAAGTTTACCCGATCAAAAAGCGATCGTGGTTAATCCCGAAACCATGACGCGATGCGCTCATAATGAGGTAGGAGAAATTTGGGTATCTGGTGCTAGCATCGCTCGCGGCTACTGGAATCGACCGGAAGAAACGGAGCGCACTTTCTACGCTTACCTGGCAGATACTGGCGAGGGTCCTTTTTTGCGTACTGGCGACTTGGGATTTATTGAAGATGGCGAACTTTTTATAACGGGTCGTCTCAAAGATACGATCGTCATCAACGGTCGCAATTATTATCCTCAAGATATTGAATGGACGGTAGAACAGAGTCATTCTCTTATCAGACCTAATTGTTCAGCTAGCTTCTCTGTAGAAATGGAGGGCGAAGAAAGGTTAGTTATTTTAGCAGAGGTGGAGCGCAGCTACCGAAAACGCCACTTGGAAGCAGATTATTCCCCCGAATCGCCAACGGACGCTTCCAAAGCTTTAATTCAGGCAATCCGCAAAGCTGTTTTACAACAGTACGACCTACAGGTATACGATGTATTGCTCCTGAAACCGGGTGCCCTTCCCAAAACTTCTAGTGGGAAAATTCAACGTCATTTGTGTCGGACTCATTATCTTGCCGGAACGTTAGAGGTTTTATAGACAAAATTACCTTATTCATTCATATTTCTATAGGTAGCAACGGCAGAAGGAGAAACGCGGTTGAGATAGCGGAAAATCCAATACTTGAATATCGTGTCTAAAATAACGGGAAATGTCGCGATGAATAAAAAATTAAACTCTCTATTTTCGGGCAGTCCAAAATGTTCGGCAATACTTCCTAAAATCACTTCCCATCCATGAGGAGAGTGAAAGCCTACAAACATATCTGTAAATAGAATAATGAGAAAAGCTTTTGCTGAGTCGCTCAGACCGTAAATAATTTCATCGAGAAATGATTTGACAATTTCAATTTCCTTTCGGTTAGTTGCAATAACTACCGCAAAAGCAACTAGGGAAAAGAGATCGGCAAAAATATTTGCGATCGCATTGCCTCCTTTCTGGCGAAACTCTTTGGAAATTTCTTGGGCTTTTTCCCTAACCCGATCTTGGATTTCTTCTAAAGATAATGTTGACAGTCCGATGATATTTCTGAACTGTAACATTTCCTCAAAATGTCTGAGTTCTAAAAAAGCTTCTTCTTCTAAATCTCTATTAATAAAAATAATTTGTGGATTTTTCTCCAGGTAATTACTGACAAGCGGACTGACCAAAAATGTCTTGGTCAGTTGATGGGTCAAAAGAGGAACGATAATTAGCAAAAGAATAAATTTAATTGAAATGGCTGTCTTATAACGAGAACTTCGATATCTTTTGATAACTTCTTCTTCGGTTTCTCCCGATTGGGGATCGATTTCTTGTCTGATGCGACTAATCGTATTCAAAAATGAGCGAGGTAAAACACCAGTTTTTTCAGTAGCTTTTGCAACTCTAGTTTTAGAATTCAGATCTTCATTTTCTAAATTCAGTTCTGGCTTACCATTTCTTTTCTTTTTTGAAGCCAAACTATCCCTGACATTAACGAGTTCCGAACCTTTACCATTTTTCCAATCCTCAGACTCATCTACTAACAGACTTTGCTTTGTATCTTTTTCTATAAAATTAGTTTTGTATTTAGAGACGATCTCGTCGATAAACTTTAGTTTTTCCAGAATAGCTAGCGAGCGATTTTGTTCTTCGAGCAACTTCTCTCGATTTTCCAGTTGGTTTTTGGATAAATTGAAAAGATTGAAAAAGAAACGACTGGTTTTAAACTCCACCAGTGCCATATTGATGGTTTGTAAATACCCTTTAACTTCTGTTTGAAAATAAGCAATAACGCTCTCTCCATAGTCAGAAAATCGAGCAGATACTTTTTGACCGTTAAAATGCCTATCTTCAATGTCTTTAATCTTGATAGCTGCTCTGTATGCCCTCTCCAACGCTCTTTCTGGAGTAGCAGAAAACCAGCGGGTAGCATTGCCTAAAATATTGTTGAGTTGCATAGAAATCGTTAACGATCTTTGTAAGATGATGAGAGACAGCAGCGATCGCTCAACCGATGCAGAGACGCAATATCTTGCATCTGTACTAGGATTCTGAATCTCATTGTATGCTCTGCACTAGCAAACTGACCTTAAAAAACAACTGTGTTGCTCTCATCAATTTGGATTATCGGATTAACTCGCAGTGGGAAAACAACGCGCTTAATTGGCGAATTTCGTCAATGGGTTCGGGAAAAACGACGCGCGTCCAAGCAAGTTGCTCGCAACAGCGATTCCGCTCAACCGTTGACCTCTGCTATTTTGGTCTTTGCCGCCAATAACGACAATCGTCGGAACTTAGCAGATCGACTGTCAATTTCGGTACGGGGAAGCTATCCAGTGCTCTGTAAAACCCCATTAGGATTTATCTGTGACGAGGTAACCTTGTTTTGGCCCCTGCTGTTCGAGCGATTGCATCTTAAGGCACAGTTCCCCCTGCGCCTGCGTCCGGAAACCGAACAAGAATTAGCAACGCGCCTGTGGCGACCTAAATTAGACCAAGAAAGTTTAACCCGACTCGGAATCGGCGAGTATCAGTTGGTGCGCCGAACGCTGGATTTATTGCAACTAGCTGGAGCAAGCGGCATTCCGGTAGAAGATATCCCCGCGATTTTAGCGGCAGGTTTTCCCAGTCTCAACGAGTCAGTTTCCGGCAATGTCTCGTATTGTCTGGGAGAATTGCTGATGGAGTGGCGACAGTGGTGCTTGGAGAGAGGATTGCTCAGCTATGGCATTATTTACGAACTTTATTGGCGGTATTTACTACCCGATCCAATTTATCAAGAGCATTTGAGCCGTCGCTACCAGGCGATTTTTGCTGACGATACAGATGATTATCCGGCAATTATCAGAGATTTATGCGAACTGCTTCTCGATCGCGGCGCGTTTGGCGTATTTACCTATAATCGAGACGGTCGGGTACGAATGGGATTGAATGCCGATCCCGACTATCTAGCAGGTTTAGCCTCTCGCTGTCGCGTCGAAGAATTATCCAACGCAAGCGGACTAGGAACCGACTTAGGAGACGCGATCGCGCAATTTCTCGACGATCCCACCTTTATTCCCAGCTTGCCCCCGTCAGTCCTATCGATTCAAACCATCTCCCGCGCCCAACTGTTGCGAAAAACGGCTGAAACTATTATTGAAGCAGTCGAAGCGGGAGAAGTTCGACCGGAAGAGATAGCGATAATCGCTCCCGGTTTGGACGAAATTGCTCGCTATACGCTCATCGAGATTCTCTCGTCGGCGGGAATTCCCATCGAACCGCTCAACGAACAGCGTCCCCTGATTAGTTCCCCGCTCATTCGCGCCTTATTGACGCTGTTGGCGCTTGTTTATCCGGGGTTGGGACGTTTAGTTGGACGGGATTTGGTAGCAGAAATGCTGGTCGCACTCAGTCAAAAACCTACAGGCGAAGCTAGAGAGATAGAGAACGGTGAAGACGGGGAAATATGGACAAACAACAGACAACGCCGACTCGTTCCGGCGATCGATCCGGTGCGTGCGGGTTTAATTGCCGACTATTGCTATCAGATCGACCCAGAACAACCGCGCTTGTTGCCTGTAGAGACGTTTGCTAGATGGGATCGCTTGGGATATCGAGCAACAAAAGCATATCAAGAGATCGCAGCTTGGATAGAAAAAACTAAATCCCTACTCCAACAACAGCATTTAGCCTACCCAGTTATGGTATTGGATCGGGCACTCAAGCATTTTGTCGGCAATGGCGCTCATCTGCCCTACGATTGTCTCTCTGCTTTGAGGGAACTGATAGAAACGGCACAACATTTTTGGGAAGTGGATCGGCGGTTGCGGCTAAACGAACCCATATCCTCCTCGGTGGCGACAACGGTCGCTCAATTTATTCAGCTATTGCGTCGGGGCACGATTTCAGCCAATCCCCGTCCGGTTAGCTCTTTTGGCAAAAAAAGGGGGGCGGTTACCTTGGCGACGATTTTCCAGTACCGTTCTCTTCGTTCTTTTCACCGCTGGCAGTTTTGGCTGGATGCCTCGTCTCATCTCTGGGATAAAGGCGGTGCGGCAACGCTATATGGCGCGCCCTTATTCCTACGAGAATGGTCGGGACGTGCCTGGATGCCAGAAGACGAGTTGGAGAGCGATCGCGAGCGTTTAGGGGGAATTTTGCGCGATCTCTTAGGACGGGTTGACGAACGAGTCTATCTGTGCCATAGCGATTTGGGCGTTAACGGAACAGAACAAATGGGTCCGCTTTCGGTATGGGTTCGCGCTTCTAGAGAGTATGTTGCAGAGTCTAAGGCAATTAGGGAAGATCGTCTCCAGAGAGAAGTTTACAGAAATTTATCTCAATAATGCAGCGCCAGCTAAAAAGGTTACAATTCAGATAATTATGGACTTATGAGGCTGCCTCTAAACTATTTTTACTGTCATCTGCCAAGCGATCGTGGACTTTTGCTTCTCATCTTCTCTCATTGCCGCTTCATCAGCTTCAACCGATAAAGGCACCGGCACTTCTCAATCGCTCTCGATCCGAACTGTTGAAGCCAGCGATATTAAGGGTCTTGCTGAAGTCATAACCCGAAGCTTTCATCCCCGTCAGGGATTGTGGTATTGGTTTTACCCTTTACTCAAATTAGGAATTTATGAAGATTTGCACAGCCGTATCCGTTCCTTCTCGCCCTATCATCGATGTATCGTCGCCAGTTTGTCGATCGATGGCGCAGCGGGTGGAGTAGAAGAAATCGTCGGTACGGCAGAAATTGCAATGCGCTTTGACTCGACTGCAAGCGACGGCTTCCCCTATATTTCTAATTTGGCAGTCAGTCCCACCCATCGGCGACAAGGAATCGCGCGAAAATTGCTGATCGCCTGCGAGCAGATCGCGGCGCGGGAATGGGGATGTCAAGCCGTCTCGCTACACGTTCTCGAAAATAACTATCCCGCTAAACGACTTTATTTTTCGTGCGGATATCGACTTTATCGTATTGATTTTAGCTTCGGTAACTGGTTGCTAAAGCGTCCCAGACGTTTGTTGATGTACAAAAAAATGCAAAATTCGTTCTAGTTGCAGCTCGATAGCAAAACAAGCTAAAAAACATCCAAGACAGTCAGATCGATGTCATGCAAGCCCCAAATAAAGAGACACAAATTCCCGATATCCTCGCCCAACTGCGCGAGAAAAAGTTCTCGATCGTCAATCCTCGCCGTAAAAATGGCTTGATTCTCTATAAACCCTATCATGCTGAATTTGTTGGTCCTGGAGCCGTGGTGGGCAGCGAGATTGATACAGATGTGGTAAAAGTCATATCAGTTGGCAATTTGTCGCTTGTAACTCCTCAAACCGCCAAAGAAAAAATTAATGCCTATTTGATTCGGCGGCAGTGGGTCAGGCTGACCAAACAAATTACAGACAATCCCACTGCCCTGCAACGGGCGCAAGTTATCCTCAATCAGTTTGAAAATTGGTTCGATCCTCAGACAACTGCCCAGCTTCCCGACGAGGCTTTTGCACTTTTGGTAGGAGTTTTGCCACAAACGATTAGAAAAGTCCGCAATGCATATATTGGTTAGGCTAGGGTAATTACGGTTAATTCTGGCGGACAAAAAATCCGTCCTGGAAAGTAAGTTCCCAAACCGCGATTGACGTAGAGTTGGTTGCGTCCTACCCGATGCCATCCCTGCGCCCATTGCCAATGTTTGACGACTCTAGAACATTGTCTGAGAAAGGGAATATACGACTGTAAGGGTTTTGGAGTATTTTGACGCAGTTGTTGCAGCAAAATTGGTGCCGGACCGCATCCTGGGATAACGATCTGACCGCCGTGGGTATGACCGGACAGTTGTAGATCGACCCGCCATCGTTTCAAAACTTCGGCAGTATCGGGATTGTGAGATAAGACGAGGCGGGGAATCTGCGCGTCTAGCCGATCTAAAACCGATGCGGGAGCGAATTCCCGCGACCAATAATCTGCCAGTCCGACAAGGGGGAACTCTTCTCCCAAAGGAGTCGCGATCGCGTTCCACAAAACATGAATGCCAACCCTGGTTAGCGCTTCGATGACTTTCTCTTTTGAGTGTCGGTAATGGTTATCGTGATTTCCCAAACAAGCATAAATTCCAGCCCGACTTTTGAGGGATTTTAGCCGGCGCGCTAATTCGAAGATCGGCGTTGGATCGTCGGTCACGTAGTCCCCCGTTAAAAGAACGAGATCGGGATTTTCTTGATTACTAGCTTCGATAGCTTGAGAAAGCAAGTCTTCCGAAAGACGCAACCCATCGTAATGAAAATCGGATAGTTGGACGAGTTTCGTTCCGACTAATGGGGCAGGCAACCCCGCGATCGCGACTGTCAATCTTTCTACACTTAAGGGTTCGGTTACGATCCACCAAGACATGAATTGATTTTCACTCCCCTCACCAGTTAGCAAATACCAGTTATCAGTGATTCGTCGCTCGATCGCGCTCTCTGACTGGTAACCGAACGCCGAATGGCGCTCTTTGTTATGACCCTGCCTTAATAGAATAACTCATGTCAATTCTAGGTAAGTATTACCTAGCACACCTAAACCCTGCCAAAATCTGACGCACGCCGGGATAGTACCAGTTGCGGAAACTCGATCGCATCGCCCAAGGACGAGTTGCCCAACTGCCGCCGCGCAAGACGCGATGCTGGTTGTCGAAATAGGTTTGGGAATACCCCTGATAAGGATAGGGCTTAAATCCCTCATACCCGGCAAACCAAGAAGCCGTCCATTCCCAAACATTCCCCAGCATATCGCAGCAACCATAGGCACTTTGATTCCCTCGATAGGCATCGACGGGGGTTGTATGTCCGACTAAAGTGTCATGATTGCATAGCTTCACATTGGGTTCCCTGTTTCCCCAGGGATAAAGGCGTTTTTGCCCCTTTTCAACATCCCAACTCGCAGCTTTTTCCCATTCCGCCTCTGTCGGCAATCGTTTTCCCGCAAATCGCGCGTAAGCTTCCGCTTCGTACCAACTGACACCGCAGACGGGATGATTATCCCAATCGCTGGAATCCGACCAATATAGAGGCTGAGAGACGGGATTTTCTTGCAACCATTGCCAGCCCTCCTCCGACCAAAATTGTCGCTCTTGGTAGCCTCCTGCCGTCATAAATGCTCGATACTGACTGCAAGTCACGGGATAGCGATCGATCCGATAGGCATCTAAATAAACCCGATAGACGGGACGTTCGTTATCCTGGGCATCAATAGCATCGCTTCCCATTGCAAACTCTCCGGCAGGGATTTCTACCATCTCATCGAATTTTGGCGAAGCCCTTTTCAAGGAGAACGGCGGATTTTTTTGGATTGACGATTTTGGAATAGAAAAGTGTAATTGAGTATAGAACCCCTCTCGATCCCAGCGATGGAGTTGTAGGAGAAACGCGATCGTTTCGTTATGCTGACTTTCGTGTTGAATCAGCCAACGCCAGAGACGCTCCTGTTTTTCTAGCGGTGCTGTTTCCAGATAGGTTAAAACTTGAGTTCTGACCGTATCGAGATACTCTCGAATTACCTCTATACCAGGTAATTTCTGCCGTTCTGACTTGGGCAAACCATCAGCCGCAAATAGTTTGTGATATTGAGAAAATACAGGCGGTAAACCCGCACAACACTCTAAAATCCAGAACGCTTCGGTAAAAGCAATGTGACCTAAATGCCAACCTACGGGACTAAAATCGGGATGCGCCTGCTTGCATAAGGTTTCTGAATCAATATCGACAAATAAATCTAAAGTGCGACTGCGACACGCTTGTAAGATCTTAAAAATTTCCTCTCTACGAGATTGAATTGATACGAACTTCAAGATTTCTCCCTACACTAAATAGAGGTTTTGAGGGTTCAAGTTGGTATTTTAACTCACCGATCGAGGTCTGCTAATTTGAAAGGCTTGGCATTAAAATTTTTCCAAAAGTTTTCAGCGGGTAAATGACTTCGGCAAGAAGTGTGAAACTCTAGTAAGTAAATATCGCCCTTGTTTTTGGGTTTGTTCTTGCTGAAAATTTTAAAAGGTATAGTCTGCTTACAGGTTGTCCCAAAAGTATAGTATGTGCAAGGTACTCCACCGTCTCGCGGCGGAGCCTGAAAAGCGCTTCGTCATGTTGAGCGTGGCGATAGCGAAGCGAAACATCTTATAGCAATTCGCCGATGCTCCTCCACTTCGTGGAAGTCCGCGTCGGTTGGCAATTATAAATTCGCAATTAGTCAGCCGCTCTGGGTGTAAGGCTTTTCCTTCGAGCATCTGTAGCGTTCTTGTTTAGAGATGGTCTTATAGCAGTTTTCAGTTAGATGAGAGACCAAATTGGTCGATGGAGAAAAGGGAAAAATCCTGTATTCTACCTCCAAACAAGGATTCTTCCTTATGTTCTCCTGCACTGAGAATGACAAAATAGACTTTTGGGATGTCCTCTTAAATACGCCCTTAATATCAAGTCTACCTGATTGGTCGTAATATGTATGTAGTGCGCTTATCGTAGCGTGCACTCGACAGAGCGCATATGTCTTGCTCGCCAATCCTTACCGCTCGAGACTCCTGTTGGTCGCACTACTTGGTATTATGGTCGTTCGACCGGATTGAACAGATTTAAGCTCAAAGGCTAGCGGCAAGTTCTTTCAGTAGCTGGCTGCCATTGCGAAAGACAGACCAGCCATCTCCTATCAGTACCGCATTTATGCCGCTGATTTGTGCTAGCCGACGGACTGAGATTAGGACCTCGGCTCGATTCCGAAGCTTAGCATCTGGTAGGAGCGTTAAGCTACCCGCTTGGGGGGCCCGCACTAGGTCTCCTGTAATTAGGGTGGTTTCTTCGAGCAGCAGCGCCAATTCTCCAGGTGTTTTAGATCCCTTCATTTCCAAAACTTTTAGCCCCGGAATTAATTCTTCGCCATCAGATAGCCAGCGATCGCATTGAATGGGAAAGGTGTCTTTTTCAGCTGCTGGTCCTGCTATCCGAGCACCTGTGAGCTGGGCAATTGCTGGAGCAGCGCGCAGATGATCTGAGTTAGTGACAACAATCCAAGCTGCGCCACCGAGGGATTGTAGATGATTCCAGTCATGCTCTGATAAGGGCAGCGGGTCTATCAGGACGTTTCCGTCAGGGCGAATCCAAGCAACACTATTAAAATCTATGTTTCTTTCAGAGTCGAACGACGACCAGCAATAGAGATCGGGACGATTCAGCGATTTCATGGGAATTTCTAGTTACTCTCTTCCATCAGTGTAGGCGCTTGCCGAGGAGCCGACTTAATAAAATTCTTCACCAGAGAATTTCTCAAGTTCCATTGCTGCGAAAAAACTGTTTGAGGATTTCACTGGGTTGCCGATCCCAAGTATCGATATGCTCGTAGATTAAGCCATCTGGCGTAAGTTTATAAGTCGAATAGCCGTTAAACAGAATTTTAGCTCTCCAAGGCACGCGCAAAGTCCCGCGTACAGTCCAATGAGCCAGAATGATATCTGTAGCTGTCTGCTTTACGTCGTGCAGGTCAAAGTAAATTTTAGTAAAAAAGAGCTTGCCGTGAAACCTTAACGTCCAGAAGATAATTCGATAGTTCAGTTTGCCTTTAAAAGTGTTAACTGGGTCTTTAAAATAAATATCTTTAGTATAGATATCGTAAGAAAGATCGGTTTCAAACAGACTCGGCAGTTCTGCTTTGAGAATTGCGATCGCTTGTTGGACTCGCGCTTGGTAATCGTTTAAATTCTCTTTCATCTAGAAAAGGGGATTGATAATACCATGCCAACACTGCTGTTGCCTCAACATACGTTCGTCGGACAACTCTATTGAAAAATGGGTACGATATCCGCACCGTACAGAAATTACTCAATCACCTCTAACCAAGCCGCTTTAACTCTTGTAAAATCCGATCGGGTTCCGCATTGCTGTCAATAAAGGTAAACAAATGTCTGTAGGTAATGCGACCTTCGCGATTGATGACGTACTGAGCGGGTAAAGGCGCGCCTAAAGCTTGTCCAGCTCCATAGAGGCGAAAGGTCTTGCAATCTGGATCGGACAAAAAAGGATAGGGCAGGTTCAAGTCGGAAACAATTTGCTCGCTCTGTACGCGATCGGTACTGGAAATCATCAGTAACTCTGCTCCGCGATCGCAAATATCTTGATAGCGTTGCTTTAAGTCTTGAATATGAGGATAGCAAAAAGGGCAAAAAAGTTTTTCGGTAAAAATGCGCGTAAACGCCAATACGACAGGCTGCTGACCTCGGTAGTCAGATAATCTAACCAGTCCGCCTCTAATTCGGGGTAGGGTAAAGTCCGGAGCTAACTCGCCAACCTCTGGCACTTGAAATCCTGGTAAGGGGATAAAGTTTTTAGCAAAGCGTTGGTTAAAAAGTCCTGTATTCCCAGTCATAACAATTTGTTAAGCGCTTTTTTCTCAAGGTAACATACCTTGAGAGCGATCGCTTTGTAGAGACAGGGCTAAAGAAAGCGATCGAGCTTTAGATCTCAAAAATCTTTATCGTAGGGATTTGGGAAGTTAGCTGGTGAGAAACACTAATAACGGTACGTTCTCGACAATTCTTCCAGTTTCCCTCAAATAAAGGTTCGGAGGCTATTATAACGGCATCTGGGTAGAGTAAATCGTCTTGCAACCAGTAAAGGGTCGGCGTTGGAGCGCGGTTAGAATAACGGGAAGCGACTAACTGTTTTCCATTACTGATAATGATATTGGCTGAAAAGTAAACATGATGCGATTTAGCCAATTGAGTCAGTTGAGTTAACGCATTAATCAAAGCCTTTTCTAGACTAAGATTGGGCGACTTTCGTAACTCACTAATGACTAGGGCAAAAATATGTTCGGAATCGGTTGTTCCTGTAATTAATTGATAGGCGTAGTCATCTAACAAGTTGCGGATAGGTCGATATAGCGTTTGACGAAAATTATGAATAAAGCCGTTATGAATAAAAAGTAAATTTTCATGAGTAAAAGGCTGGCAGTTACTTAAATCTACAGCTAGCGGCGGAGTAGCGCTGCGAACGTAGGCAAGTACGCAACTCGATTCGACATATCGACTCAAATGAGGAAGATTAACATCGCTCCAAATAGGTAAAATGTTTTTGTAAACATAGGGATTCTCGTCTTTTTGAGGGTGATACCAACCCACGCCAAAACCATCGGCATTGAGCAATCCGGCAGTCATTTCGCGGGGTTGGTAACTTTGAGCGATGAGAGAGTGGTCGGGTTTATAGAGTAAGTTATCTAGTTGAATTGCTGAACCTAAATAGCCTAATAAACGGCACATATTCAGAAATCAAGGCGTTAGAGATTAGCCTTTAGAGATTACATAAAACTTTCAATTCATTCTGTCACAAAGTCATCAAAATCCGATCGCCCAGCAATTCCAACTCATTCCTATTAACTTACAATTGGAGGCGGAGCGCGATCGCGCTACTCTTCTGTCTGTTGTTTCTGTTGATACTCTCCCAAAAGTTTAGCGACTCGCTCTTTAATTTGTTGGTGCCTGTCAATGCCTTCGTAGGCATAGCGGTTGAGTCTTTGTCGAACGATCGCCTCTTCTAAATAGCGAACGCGATCCTCCGTGTCTGGGTGAGTAGAAAACCATGCCGGAATGCCGGGATCTTCCTCCTCATTGAGCGTTACCATCAGGTTGCGAACGCCGTCTGCTGCATAGCCGTTGGCTGCTAGCAGCCTCGTTCCGAAAACATCCGCTTGTTCTTCCATCTCGCGGCTGTAGTTGAGAACGATTAGATCGCCTGCTACATTGCCAACATAGGGAATGTATTGAGTCACGCTGGCTGTTAAATTTCCCTCAGCCATGAGTTGAAAACCGTGCGACAAAACGGCGTGAGCGAGTTCGTGGGCAAGCAATCCCGCTAATTCTGCTTCTGAGTTAGTGTCAAGAATTGCACCTGCATTGAGGAATACCTTACCCCCTGGCAAGGCAAAGGCATTAAGGCGATCGTCCATGATGACGTAGAACTGGTAGTCAAACTCATCTCGCCCCGCGACATCGGCAAGTTTATTGCCGATGCCTCGCACGTATCCCAGAACCTCCTCGTCTTGCATCATGGGAAGTTCTTCTTGAATCCTCTCCGAAAAGCGATCGCCGATCGAAGATTCTCCTTCTAACAGTAAAATTGCGGTTTCCAGAGCAGACAGAGGACCGAAAATATTCCCCGTCAAGGCAAATCCTAGTCCGCCTACGATCGCATTGCCGACTGCATTCCAGGTGATGTCTGATTCTAGTTTGTCTTGGTAGCGCGCTAAATTTTCGTTGGCTATGCGAGTAAATTCGGCGGCTTGAGGATTTCCGGGATTGAACGAGGCAAATTGACGCGCCGTCAGCGAAGCTTCTAACCAATCTTCTGAGTCTTGATAAGCTTTAATTTGCGATCGTACTAATTCAGCTTCGTTAGGATACAAGGTGGCGGCGTGCTGGAGAACTTGCATCGCCTCTTCTTTTTTTCCTGCTTCTGCGAGCGATCGCGCGTAGTGCAAGTGACCGGGAATAAATTCGGGATACTGCTCGGTCAGCAGTTGCAGCGGCGCAAAAATTTTACTTTCTAAACGTTTATCTTTGCGTCCCTGTTGATACATACGCCAGTATACAGCACCGCCCGGTGGTAACTGTTCTGGTTGGTAAATGGGTTCTGGAATTTTCTCTCGCTCGATAGCTATCTCGGCGGGAAAGGGTTCTTTTGCTTCGCGATATACTTTCTCTGCCTGCGATAATTCTCCGCATGCATAAAGGCGATCGCCTTGCGCTAATTTTTTATTGCGGACGATCTTTTCTAGCGATGGTATTGGCAGCTTAGCCGTCTCGACTTCAAAAGAATCGATTTGACTTATTTCACCCTCTCCAGAATTTTGTGCGATCGCGAGTGGTGGCAAGCTAACCGTCAAGGCTAGTTCTAAAGTCGCTCCCGGAATCGTTTCGTCCGTAAAGGTTAGTAAAGAATCGCTCGGTTTATTACAGTCTTTTTTAGTTGTATTCTCTTGTGCCTGTTGAATTTTAGATTGTAAAAGCTGTCTTGTGCCTTCTAACTTCTGCCTTTTGCCTTCTGCCTTCTGCCTTCTAACTTCTGAGCGAAGCGAAGTTGAAAAAGTCAATTCTGGCTGGCTAGAAAATTGCTCTTCATAAGCTGCTATTGAAGGGAGAAAAGCTTGAGCGAAAACTGCCGGAGTAGGTAATAAGACCCCTAAAGCAATGAGAAATGAACTTCTTAGGGATTTCATAGCTCGGTCTCCCGATGCAATCGGCGCTAAGCGCCTCTATCTTTAGTTATATCGCTCAATCTTTTTTTAGATTTTTTTATTGTTACCAGCTAGATCGAGAAAACCTTTAAGCAAGAAAGAAAGACCACAATAGCAGTAAGATAGTGCCAAAAAATATGACGTGGTTCATCCAATCATCAAACGACCAATCTTTAAAATTAAACATGGCGATCGCTTCTCGTCAGAAAGTAGCGTAAGTTTGATGGTATCTCGAAATTCTATGCGATCGCGACCCCAGAATGCCAAAAAAATAGTGCAAGCCGACTAGGGCTTGCACTTAAAGTTAATGGAACTCGAACGCTTACACGCCTTCCTTACGAGTACTTACGTCACCCACTTTCGCGAAGAGTCCGAATTCGACTTGTTCGCCAAGATCTGGGTCAATACCAGCAAATACGTCTCGGAAAAGCGTCCGAGAGCCGTGCCAGATGTGACCGAAGAAGAACAGCAGCGCGAAACAAGCATGAGCGAAAGTAAACCATCCTCTGGGGCTGGTGCGGAAGACACCATCAGAGTTTAGGGTTTCGCGATCGAAATCAAATGATTCGCCGAGTTGAGCCTTACGAGCAAACTGCTTCACCGTAGCCGGATCGCTGAAAGTTTGCCCGTCGAGGATTCCACCGTAGAAGCTAACCTTGGTTCCCGTCTGCTCGATACTTGTTTTGGATTCTGCGCGTCGGAAGGGAATGTCAGCGCGAACGATTCCGTCGGAGTCAGTTAAGACGACCGGGAAAGTCTCAAAGAAGTTAGGCATCCGACGAACGCTGAGTTCCCGACCTTCCCCATCTCTGAAGACAGCATGACCCAACCAAGCTCTTGCAATGCCATCGCCACTGTTCATGGCTCCGGTACGGAATAAACCGCCTTTAGCTGGGCTGTTGCCAACATAGTCGTAGAAAGCCAGCTTTTCGGGGATTTTCGACCAAGCTTCCGAGAGAGTGTCTCCAGCCGCTAAGTTAGCTTCAACGCGACGCTGAATTTCTTGCTGGAAGTAACCTTTATCCCATTGATAGCGGGTGGGCCCGAATAACTCGATCGGAGTAGTGGCACTGCCATACCACATCGTTCCCGCCACGACAAAAGCTGCAAAGAAAACTGCGGCAATACTGCTAGAGAGAACGGTTTCGATATTCCCCATTCTCAGGGCGCGATAGAGTCTCTCTGGAGGTCGAACCGTCAGGTGGAAAAGACCGGCAATAATACCGACGATACCAGCAGCAATATGGTGGGCGACAACTCCGCCTGGATTGAAGGGGTTAAATCCAGCCGGTCCCCACTCCGGCGCTACGGGTTGAACGTGACCCGTTAGACCGTAGGGATCGGACACCCACATTCCGGGACCCCAAAGCCCCGTCAAGTGAAAAGCTCCAAAGCCGAAGCAGAGAAGACCGGATAAGAACAAGTGAATGCCAAACATTTTGGGCAGGTCGAGCGCGGGTTCGCCCGTGCGGGGATCGGTGAATAATTCGAGATCCCAATAAACCCAGTGCCAAACGGCTGCTAAGAACAGCAAGCCGGATAGAACGATGTGAGCGGCAGCAACGCCTTCAAAAGACCAGAAACCGGGGTTAACGCCTGTTTCTCCAGTGACGCTCCAACCGCCCCAAGAACCCGTGACTCCCAAGCGAGCCATAAAGGGCAGGACGAACATTCCTTGCCGCCACATGGGGTTGAGAACCGGGTCGCTGGGATCGAAAATCGCTAGCTCGTAAAGAGCCATCGAACCTGCCCATCCTGCTACGAGAGCAGTATGCATCAGGTGTACGGAAATCAGCCGTCCCGGATCGTTCAGGACGACTGTGTGAACTCTATACCAAGGTAGTCCCATTGAACTACTACGCTCCTCCTGTTGACAATTAGTGTCTGCTTAGACGCTTTTTTATTAACTGGTGTTAGGTTAAGTGCCCAACTCTCTCTTTTGCTAGAGGTTTTAGAATAGTGTATCTAAACAGAAAGAGTTTGACTCACCTAATTATCCCTTGAAATGATGATTATTTAAAGAAGTGTAACTATTGTGAGAGTCGATTGCAAGCGCGGCGGTATGAAGCTTGGCATCGCCTGAAATAATTTTTAAGAATTGGATCGCGACAGCTAGGCAGAAAAACCCCCTTATTCTTTTATTAGTTGATGAATGATGCCTTCGGCTTCGCTTAAACGCTCGATCGCTTCATCTGCATCGATCAGGCGTTTGAGAATTACTTGTCCAAACGGTTTGGCAGGATCGCTTGTCTCGCGAATCGGTTTCACTTCCACCATTAAAACAGCATCTTCAACTTGATAGAGCCAGAAAATTTCACCTTTTTCAATAATTCCTAAAGGCAAACGCTCGATATAAGGTTTGCGCCGCCAAGAAATTTCGTCCCATAGTCCGCCAAACTCCCAAACCCGCGCATAAGTCCATCCGTCCGATAAGAAGAAGTATTTCACTAGAAGTTATTTGTCTACCTGTCTAGATTAGGCTAGGTGTATATTACCCCTCAAAGAACTGCTAGAGATGGTTGGCAAAAAAATTTTAGTGGCACTCGATCGCTCGTCTCAAGCTCCAGTCGTATTTGAGGCAGCCATGCAGTTCGCTCAAGCCCAAAATAATTCTCTGATGGTGTTTCACTGTTTGGACTGGGAGACAGAAAATTTAGGGGAGGCTTTCCTGGGCATCGGCACGTTAGGAGATGTAGACCTCTATGGGTTATCGCTTGGGCGGCGGCGAACATTTCTGGGACGAAAGATGCAGCAGGCACAAGAGTGGCTGCAAGATTATTTCCAGAAGGCAATAGATGCGGGAATTCCTAGCGAGTTAAAATGTCAAGTCGGCGATCCCGGTACGAGAATTTGCCAATTGGCTCGAAATTGGGACGCTAATCTAATCGTGCTAGGTCGTCGAGGCCATCGAGGAATCTCGGAGGCTTTGTTAGGCAGCGTCAGTAATTATGTCGTTCACCATGCTCCCTGTTCTGTTTTGATCGTTCGGAGTGGAGAGATTGGGTGACAGTAACGTCTGCTGAATATCTTCTCGCCCCGAACGAGTCCCATAGCGATCGCGCTGGATTTTAATCTAAAAATCCCACATCACTGGATTTTTATCGAGATAATCGGTTACTTGTCGCCCAATGCGAGCGATTGCTTGCAATTCTTCCTCTGAAAGCTCTACTTCTGCCGCTTTTGCGTTTGCTGAGGCTTGTTCGGCAGTTCTTGCACCCGCGATCGCGTTGGTTTGAGGCTGGGCAATTAACCAAGCCAGAGATAGCTGAGCCAAAGTACAATTGTTGCGATCGGCAATGGGCCGGAGTTCGTTCAGTGCTTTTTGAGCGCGTCGGTAATTTTCTCCTTGAAAAAGTTTATTTTTCGAGCGATGGTCGCCTTCAGCAAATTTATGGTCGGGAGCGAATTTCCCGGTCAGTAGTCCCTGAGCGAGAGGCGAATAGGCAAGGATCGAGATATTGTTTTCAATGCAATAGGGCATGGCATCGGTTTCTACTAGCCGCCAAAAGAGCGAATAAGGAGGCTGTAAGCTATCGATGCGTCCATATTGCGAAGCTTCTTCTAGTTGGGCGCGAGAGAAATTAGAAACTCCGATCGCGCGGATTTTCCCCTGTTGTTTGAGTTGGTTAAGAGCGCTCATCGTCTCTTCGATGGGGACAATTTCTGTCTTGAACGAACCGGAGGGCCAATGGATTTGGTAAAGGTCGATGTAGTCGGTGTTGAGATTTTTGAGAGAGCGATCGCACGCTTCTATGACTCGGTCGTATTTGAGATGATTGGCAAAGACTTTAGTGGCATAGACAACTCGATCGCGAACATCTGAGAGTGCTTTGGCGACAATTTGCTCTGAGTGTCCCTCTCCATAGACTTCGGCAGTGTCAATGGTGGTAATGCCTGCCTCATAAGCAGCTCGAATCGCTTTGATGCTTTCTTCGTCTTCAATTCCCACCCACATTCGCTTGCCAGCTTGCCAAGTTCCCATGAGAATGGGAGTAATTTGAATGTCGCTATTGCCGAGCGATCGCTTTTTCATTGTTCTTTGACTATTGCTTAAAAGAAATAGTGACTACAGAAACAACCTCTAGGTCTACGTTACAGTATAAGAGGGGATGGGATCGAAGGTAATTATATGAAAATTGGCGTTCCAAAAGAGACAAAAGACCAAGAATTTCGGGTCGGATTAAGCCCCAGCAGTACGAGAGTACTTTCTGACAACGGGCACGTTGTTTTTGTAGAAACGGGTGCGGGTATCGGTGCAGGCTTTCCCGATGAAGAGTATGTACGAGCAGGGGCTAATATTGTTGCCAGTGCAGCTGAAGCATGGAACCATGAATTAGTTGTCAAGGTCAAAGAACCCCTACCCCCAGAATATCAATATCTTCAAAAAGGGCAATTATTATTTACCTATCTGCATTTAGCAGCCGATCGCAGCTTGACGGAACATTTGCTCAAAAGCGGCGCGATCGCGATCGCCTACGAAACCGTCGAACTTCCCGACGGAAAGCTTCCCCTGCTTACGCCCATGAGTATTATTGCCGGGCGCTTGTCGGTACAGTTTGGGGCGAGATACCTGGAGAAGCAGCAAGGCGGACGGGGAGTCCTGCTAGGTGGCGTTCCTGGGGTACGTCCCGCTAAAGTCGTCATTCTCGGCGGTGGCGTAGTGGGAACCGAAGCAGCCAGAATTGCCGTCGGAATGGGCGCTCAAGTGCAAATTCTCGATGTTAATGTCGATCGCTTAGCCTATTTAGAAACTTTATTTGGTTCTAGAGTCGAACTGCTTTACAGCAGTCCAGCTCATATAGAAACGGTGGTTCCGGAGGCAGATTTACTGATCGGTGCGGTCTTAATTTTAGGGCGACGAACGCCGATTTTAGTGTCTCGAAGCTTGGTACGACAAATGCGTCCCGGTTCGGTCATTGTCGATGTTGCCATCGATCAGGGCGGCTGTATCGAAACTTTGCGACCGACTTCTCACAGCCATCCTACCTATATTGAGGAGGGAGTGGTTCATGTAGGCATTCCTAATATGCCGGGGGCGGTTCCTTGGACGGCAACGCAGGCACTCAATAATAGTACCCTTCCCTACGTTCTCAAGCTGGCTAATTACGGTCTCAAGGCATTGGAGACGGATCTCGCTTTAGCCAAGGGATTGAATATCAAGGACGGTCGCATCGTCCATCCAGCCGTACAAGAGGTTTTTCCCGATTTGGTGTAGTTTAGAGTTAGCTTGATTTAAAACTGAGGGATTGAAGCGATTAGCTTTTTAGTGTAGTCTTTTTGGGGATTATTAATAATATTTTCTGCAATATCCATCTCTTCAATTTTTCCCTGATTCATGACCAGAATGCGATCGCTCATAAACTTAACTACGCTTAAATCGTGGGAAATAAAAATGTAAGTCAAGTGAAAATCTTTTTGCAATTTTTTGAGCAAATTTAAAACGCCAGCTTGTACCGAAACATCCAGTGCCGATACCGATTCATCGCAAATAATAAACTCAGGATCGACTGCTAAGGCTCTAGCTATACATACCCGTTGGCGTTGGCCTCCTGATAGTTCGTGAGGATAGCGATCGAACCAATCTGGATTTAATCCCACTCGTCCTAACAAATCCTTAACTTTTTCTCGTCTTGCTCGCGAACTTTTCCCTAAATTATGAATAGTCATCGGCTCCATAATTGCCTTTCCAATAGTCAGGCGAGGATTGAGAGAATTATAGGGATTTTGAAAAACAATTTGCATTTTTCTTCGCAAAAAACGCAGTTTTTCATCGCCCATAGATAGCCGAGAAATATCCTCTTCTTCAGTCGCTTCTCGAAACCGAAATTTAATTTTTCCAGTTGTTGCTGGAATTAAACGCAAAATCGTGCGAGCAAGGGTCGATTTCCCGCACCCTGATTCTCCGACTAATCCTAGCGTTTCGCCTGGCTTGACCTCAAAAGAAACATTGTCTACTGCTTTAAAAAAAACTTTCGTTTGACCGAACATCCCGCGAACGGGAAATAGAACGGACAAATTTGAGACAGATAATAAATTTTCTTTTTGTTGCAGGGAAGATAATCGTTCTTGTCGCTTTTGAGGAGAGATCGTCTTAAATTCGGGTGGTTCTTTTTCCTGAATCGATAACACTTTTCCCGTCGCAGAATCTTTGGTCGCTATCATAAAATTTTCTACTACGGGCAGTATTTCTAACTGGGAATGCAAACGAGGGCGACAAGCTAACAAGCCTTTTGTGTAGGGATGTTTGGGTTCGTATAAAATTTTGTCCTTATTGCCTGCTTCGACAATTTTTCCCCCATACATTACGACAACTGCATCGGCAATTTGATTGATTACTCCCAAATCGTGAGAAATAAAAATCATCGACATATCTCGATGGGTTTTGCATAACTCTCGCAGCAGGTGCAAAATTTCTGCTTGTACTGTTACGTCGAGTGCCGTTGTCGGTTCGTCAGCGATCAAAATGGTTGGGTTGCAAGAAATTGCCATGGCGATAGTAACCCGTTGCAGTTGACCGCCAGAAAGTTGGTGAGGATAGCGTTTGAGGATTGATTGTTTGTACTGCTTGATGTAATTTTTAACTCGTTGCGTGACCAAACCTGCCTCAGTGTTTTTATTACCTTTATTTTTCTCTAAATACTCGTTTTCTAACTGTTCGTCGCTAGGGATAAGCTTAACTTCTTGCAAAAGCGCGATCGCTTGATTTTTGGCTTGTTCTGGCGCGACATTTTGATGCAGTCGAATCGCTTCGATAATTTGAAAGCCAATCGTATAAACTGGGTTTAGGGCGCTCATCGGTTCTTGGAAAATCATGGCAATTTCCCCTCCCCGATAATTGCGCCGCTTTTCTTCGCTTAAGGCTAGGAGATTGACAAGTCTCGCGTTCCGTGCTTGATTATTTTCCCTAGCAGGACGAAACCAAATTTCGCCCCCGCTAATTTTGCCGGGACTGGGAATCAATCCCATAATTGCCAAAGAAGTAACGGATTTACCCGAACCCGACTCGCCGACGATCCCTAAAATCTGTCCTCGTTTGAGTTGAAAGCTTATGTCATCTACTGCTCTTGGGGAAGAATTTTCTGAAAAATTATTACGCGAGTCGCTCAGAAATTCAACTCGCAAGTTGCGAACGTCGAGAATAGTGTCGCTTGTCAGTTCGCGGATATTAACAGTAGCGTCACTCATAAGCAATTCAAAGTCAACTAACTTTGGCGATCGGTTTGGTTGGTTAAATGGATTTTAACCGATCCATCGTAAGGCAACGGCAAAAGAAAACCGAATAATCAATATTCGGTTATCAGTTACCAGTTACTATGATTTACTTGGACTCGGCGATCGCTAGCGAAGCAGAGATAGCAGGCAAACTGGGATGGATAAAAGGAATTACCACCAATCCCACCTTACTAGCCAAAAGCGATTTATCTCCGGAGGAGACCTTAAAACAACTCGCTGCTATCAGTCCTGGCGAGCTATATTATCAGCTTACTGCAACCGATTGCGATCGCGCGATCGCAGAGGGACGACGTGCCTTTGAAATTATTGGCGCGAAAACGGTACTGAAGGTTCCGGCAAGTGCGGTTGGGTTTCAAGTAGTAGCGTGCCTGTCACCGGAAATCCCTTGTGCGGTAACGGCGATTTACAGTGCGGCACAAGCGGCAGTAGCGCGAGAAGCGGGAGCAAAATATGCGATCGCTTACGTCAATCGCGCGACGAGATTGTTGGGCGATGGCTTGGCGTTGGTACGGGATATGGCTGCCTTATTGCAAGGGAGCGCGACAGAAATCCTTGCTGCTAGTCTGAAAACTCCTAACGAAGCTGCTGCTGCCTTGCGAGCGGGAGCGCATCATCTAACTTTGCCTTTAAGCGTCTTGCAAGCGATGACGACTCACGAGCTATCCGAGCAAACCGTAGAGGAGTTTAACAGTAATGGAACGGGAATAGAATTGCCATAACATTTAGCTATTTCTGAGAACAGGTCAACTCTTTTGAGGAGGGGAGATTAGCTGGCGGTAACTCGCAATGACTGGCAAGAAGCTTCCGAGAGCCGTTCTCAGTCTGTTGCAAGCTGACTTCGCGGATGGGAGATGTCAGCGTCAGGGGGATGCCGATCTTAACTGTCGTCCCTTTACCGCATCCAGCACTGTGCAGCCTAATGTTACCTCCCATGAGTTCGATTAAATTGCGGGAAATAGCCAATCCTAAACCCGTTCCGCCAAACTGACGGGTTGTTGAGCCATCTACCATCACGAAGGGGTGAAAGAGTTTATCCTGTTGGCTAGGATCGATTCCGATTCCGGTATCTTTAACCGTTATAACCACCTTTGAAGCATTCGCTGCTAACGCTTCATCTTTTTCGATGCCAATGCTAATCGCGATACTGCCTGACTGGGTAAATTTGACGGCATTACCTATCACGTTCAAAAGAACTTGTCGGAGTTTTGCCGGATCGGTGTAAATGATAATATCGTTCTCCCAATTAGGAGTTTTTAACTTCAAACCTTTTTTCTGGATGGGAGCGATTTGTAGATTGATAACTTCTTTGAGCAGTTTGCCTAAATCGACTGGCTCTAGGTTCACAGACAGTTTGCCGGCTTCAATTTTGGCAATATCTAAAATGTCATTAATAATGTTGAGCAAGTGAATAGCTGCATTATCTGCTTGCTGCAAAAACTCTATTTCTTCTTCTCGGCTATCGCAATAACCATCTTTAATAATCCGAATGCAGTTGATGATTCCGTTGAGCGGAGTTCTCAATTCGTGAGAAGTCGTCGCGAGAAATTCGTTTTTAAGCTGATTGGCATTCTGAGCTTCTTTCCACGAGCAGACGATCTCGTCTCCCCAAGTTTGGAGGCGTTCGAGCATTTCTTGGATAGCCGAAGCCAGTTGATTAAACTCCCGAATTTTGAAATTTTGCGGGCAAGTTTGAGGGGTTTCTGTTTTTTTACAAAAAAGCTCTTTTTTGATGGCGTAATCTCTGAGTTGTTCTAGAGGACGCGCTAGCTCGCGAGAAATAAACAATATGACTAGGATACTGGCGACGATCAAAGCCAACGTCATGCCAAATAGAGCTTTTTGAATATCCTGAAGTGGTGCTAGTGCCTTGTCTATGGGAGCTACGGCGAGAATCACCCATTTTTTACTTCTCTCGCTGGTAATGGGACTGGCGATGGCACTGTAACCCGCGACGAGTTCTACACCATCTTCATCAAAGGCAAATAAATGCAAAAACCTGGGCTGTCCTGCGATCGCGCTCCAGACAAGATCTTTCAATCGGTTGGCATCATCTTCTTCTCTAATGTTGCGTCCTACCCGTTCGGATAGGGGATGTGCCAAGATAGTTCCCTGTTGGTTAATGACAACCGTATAACCCGTCAGCGAACCGGGTTGGGTTTCGGTAGATACGAATTCTTTTTCTTGCAGTGCCGACTTAAAGCTCAAAACGTAACGAGGTCGATCGCGATCGTCGTAAACCGGAGCCGACAGGAGCAATTCTAACTGACCTTCATTTACCTCTGGATTCTTCTGCTGTTGGGGAAGTAAGAACTTAATGGAAATCTTGTTTGCCTCAACCGCCAGTGACTCTTGCTCCACTACCCCTTGGCTTCGAGCTAGGTTGTCGAGAGGTTGGTTCCCGCAGGTACTCGCTATAACTTGCCCCATTTGAAAATTGGTTAGCTGCACGCACTGAATTTGGTTTGGGAGTTTGGAGGCAAGGCGATCGAGAAAAGCTTGCTGTTGTAGAGGCGTTCCCTGCTTGAAAACAACGCTATCGCTTGCCGTGGCAAGATTGGCTCGTAGCGCCTCAATGGATCGATCGATACTTTCTCCTTTTCTAACTGCACTTTCAGTCAAATTTTGCCGTGCTGTTTCTAGGAAAGCCGAACGAGCTTTTCGATAGGTAACGTACACGCCTACTAGAAGCACGGGAACGCTGACCAGCAATAGGCGCGACAAGAGAATACGACGAAAAGAAGATTGACTGAGTGCCATAAAACTGAGGTTAGCGCTAAGGAGAGCGTAAATTGTTTCGAGCTGTGAAGCTAAATCGAGCGGCTAGGGAATCACCAACGTCAGAATTTAACCTAGCGAGTCAAAAGCGAATGACCTCTGCTGTTTACCTGTTCGTCTCCACTGTTATAGCATAGAGACCCGTTAGATTACTTGATAGATTAAATTACTTGGCGAACTTTATAGGAATTTGTAGTCAATTTTACCTTTTTCTCTTGAATGACAACCTTCGGTGGAGAAAGCTACAAAAATTGATTGATTTTTTTACCTATCCGCTTTTGCCCGATGAATCGCCCTTTTACTACAGTTATATTAGCGATGACGGCTGATGGAAAAATTGCCGATGTTGGGCGATCGCACGCTCGATTTTCCTCGGCAGCTGACAAAGCTCATTTAGAAAAACAAATTTCCCTTGCAGATGGCGTTCTTTTTGGGGCTGGCACGCTTCGCGCCTATGGAACGACGCTCCCCATCGGCGATCCCCAATTCTTACAGGCTAGAGAGAGGCAGCAAAAACCGCCACAACCCATACATATCGTCTGTTCTGCCTCGGCGCAAATCGATCCTCAATTGCCTTTTTTTCGTCAACCCGTCCCTCGCTGGTTGCTCGCGACGGCGGCTGGCGCTAAATCATGGCGAGAAAGCAAGCGAGAGGGCTTCGATCGCATTTTAGTCGCCGATGCAGGGGAGACTTTTGAGGCACTGAGAGATGAGGGGACAAAAGGACAAGGGAGAGTGGGGAGACAATTAATCCAAAATCAAAAATCTTTTCATCAAATGACTAATGACAAAAGACAAAGGACAACTGACCAATCCCCAATCTCCAATCCAAAATCGATTGACTGGATAGATGCATTAGCTCAACTCAAAGAACTAGGATTGCAGAAGCTGGCAATTCTTGGGGGTGGGGAATTAGTGGCTTCTCTGCTGGCAAAAGATTTGATTGATGAGTTTTGGTTGACCGTATGCCCGATTATTTTGGGAGGCGTTACTGCACCAACGCCAGTAGAAGGAATGGGTTTCCCAGCACAAGAGGCGCGGCGCTTGGAATTACTAAGTGTAGAACGAATTGAGGGAGAAATCTTTTTACACTACCGCCTACAACGTTAAGGAATATTACATTAATCTATGAGTAATGCTGATTATCAGTGACTGAATTATTGATTACCGATTACTGATTACTGACTTCGATGGTCGAACAACTCAAGCCCCAGTATTCCATCGCCTGGATAGAAAAAATCGCTGAAATTCCTAAAATCGAATGGGATTTCCTTGCCGAACCCCTCAAAACTCCATTTCTAGAGTGGGAATGGCTCAATAACCTAGAAACGTCTGGGAGTGCGACGGCGCGGACTGGATGGCAACCAGCTCACCTAACGGTGTGGCGAAATAGAAGCTTGATTGCGGCTGCGCCTTTGTATATTAAGGGTCACAGTTATGGCGAATTTGTTTTTGACCACCAATGGGCGGATTTGTCCCATCGTTTGGGAGTGCGTTACTATCCAAAACTTTTAGGGATGACTCCCTTTACTCCTGCCGTAGGCTATCGCTTTTTGATCGCGCCGGGGGAAGACGAAGCAGAGATTACAGAAATGATGGTAGCGGCGATCGATCGTTTCTGCGATCGCAACCGCCTCTCTGGTTGCAATTTTCTGTTTGTCGATCCCGATTGGCGCGCTGTAATGGAACGTTACGGTTTCAGAAGTTGGCTGCACTACAGCTACATTTGGACCAATAGAGGTTTTCAAACCTTTGACGATTATCTAGCCGTATTTAATGCCAACCAACGTCGCAATATTAAGCGCGAACGCAAAGCCGTTGTTAATGCCAATCTACAGGTGAAAACATTGGTAGGTGAAGAAATTCCCCATCATTTATTTCCTTTAATTTATCGATTTTACAGCAGCACTTGTGATAAGTTTTATTGGGGAAGTAAATATTTAACGCGCCAATTTTTCGAGCAACTTTATCCTCGCTATCGCCATCGCGTCGTTTTGGTAACGGCGTATCGAGAAGACAACGATTCGCGTCCCGTAGGATTATCTTTTTGTCTGCGCAAAAGCGAAAATTTTTACGGGCGCTATTGGGGCTGTTTTCAAGAATACGATTGCCTACATTTTGAGGCATGTTATTATAAACCGATTGAATGGGCAATTTCTCAGGGCATTCAAATGTTCGATCCCGGTGCTGGTGGAAGTCATAAAAAGCGGCGTGGGTTTCCTGCAACTCCCAATTACAGCTTGCATCGCTTTTACGACCCAAGAATGAGCAATCTTTTACGTCACTACATTAATGAAATTAATGCGATGGAACGGGAAGAGATCGATGCGATCAATCAAGATTTACCTTTTAGTAAACGAGAAATAAAATTTCAAATTTAGGCTATTATTCCTAAATTCTCGCTTTTGTAGCGCCGTTCCCTGGAATATCTCTACAAAGTTTTGAAATCCTGCAAGAATTCTATTGTTCGAGTGCCGATCGCCCTTGTTTGCCCAAGCGAATCAGGAGAAAATAGGCAAAGTAGAGCGTGTAAATAATCAATCCCACCATGCCTAAAAACCCTAAGAATCCCGGCGATGCATTGGGATGAAACCATTCTTTGTACCCCCAAGGTGCTTCTAACCAAACCCAACAAAAGGGAGTGTTGACTGCATATTCTCCGCCCGAAAAAGCACAAGAAAGAAAAGGGAAGCTAGCGATCGCGCCCAGACTAGAATAAATCGTTACTGCCCAGCGCCAGGAAGTCAAGACCAGTTTGAGAAAACTTTGGGGCAAATCTCTAATTTCGTCATTTAAATCGACCCAAAACCAAAGCGAGATGGGAATGAGAATGCGGGCTACCAACCCCGTGATATAGCTTAACGGACAAGACCAAGTAGCGATCGCTAAATAAACAGTAATCATTAGTAAACTCGATACTCGCCAGTAGATAATTAATAGCCGTAAAATCGCATCGGCTTGACGAACTAACGCCCAAATTAGCAAAATAGCGGGCAGGATAACGGTAAATAAAACTGCCAATCGGTAATCCATCCATACCAGGGATCGAAGCCAAGTTTCATCCATCTCTTCTTGCTCGTAAATGAAAATAATCCTAGATTATTTTAAAGACATACTCATGAAAAAAATTAGCAGTGGAAAGATCCTCAAAAGGATTCTCACTGCCGCGAAACAGGAGCCTAAAGCAGTATTCAACTACTAAACATTATCTTAGTCGTCGTAAACGCGACATTCAGCCGCATCGGGATTTTCGTCGCAATACTGTTGAAAAGAAGTTTTCTCAGGGTGTTTTTGACGTTGATGGGCGGCTTCTGCTTGCAATTCTTCAACTGCATCCCATGCAGCGGCACATTCGCTGGAAGTTTCTCCCTCCGTGCTACAAACAGTTCTGGCGTTTTCAATCTCTTGTTCGATTTGGTTTTTGATATCGCTCATGATTCCTCTAAATTCAGTGACTGAATATAGTATAAAAATTGATTGGGGCTGACGGTTTCGATCGTCTACTCAGTAGCGCTGCTGCTCTTTGAGTTTAAACAGTTGTTTATCTCAGTACTATCTTATTTGGTTTTTGCATGCTCAATCGTAGCTCAATGTCTTAAGATTTGACTATAGCTCAAAATATAAGTTTTCTGTTTAAAGAGCAAGATTTTTTGCCGTCCAATCCTGACAATACTAGGCTTTAGTTGTCATCGACACCCATGACCGATCGGATGCAGTGGACAAATGCTTTATCAACTCGTCCCTCTCTAGAAACCGCCATCGCAGAAGTTACTGAGAGGGTTCAACAGTCTTTGTCAGGAAATCCTGATTTAGGAGTGTTTTTCATTTCCTCTGCTTATGCCACTGATTTTCCGCGCGTGATGCCACTAATGCTCGAAAAATTTCCCCTCCCAGTTCTGATTGGCTGTGGTGGCGGTGGTGTTATCGGCACGGACGATCGCTCCCAAACTATCGAAGTAGAAGGCGCTCCCGCTCTTAGCTTCAGTGTAGCACGGTTGCCAGGGGTCGAGATTCATCCGTTTCACGTCTCGGCTGAGGAAATCCCAGATTTAGATAGTTCGCCAGAAGCTTGGGTAGAGTTAATAGGAGTTCCGCCTCAGAAAAACCCTCAGTTTATTTTGCTGTGCGATCCTTTTACCTCAAGAGTCAATGATTTAATAGAGGGGCTGGATTTTGCTTATCCGGGTTCGGTGAAGGTAGGAGGATTGGCTAGCGCCCGAACGATGGGAGTTCAAAGTGCCTTATTTTACCATTCCCCCAACCATTCCAGCCCATCTTTATATCGCGAAGGGACGGTGGGCGTAGCGTTAAGCGGCAACCTGATTCTAGAAACGATTGTGGCGCAAGGATGCCGCCCAATTGGCAAGCCCTATCGCGTGAGTCAGGGAGAGCGCAATATTATCCTGGAGTTGACCGAGATTGAGGATGGCAATGAAGGGATCGCGTCTTCTTCTCGTCCGCCGCTAGAGGTGTTGAGAGACTTACTGCAAACTCTAGACGATAAAGATCGCGAGTTAGCCCAGCATTCGCTATTTATAGGCATTGCTAGGGATGAGTTTAAAGCTCGACTGGGACGAGGAGATTTTTTAATTCGGAATCTGCTAGGAGTAGATCCGAGGAAGGGAGCCATGGCAGTGGGCGATCGCATTCGTCCCGGTCAAAGAGTACAATTTCATTTGCGAGATTCTGAAACCTCTGCTGAAGATCTAGAATTTCTCCTAGAAGCTTATCAAAAAGAAAAAGGAACATCCTCTCCAGGGGCGGGCGCCCTCATGTTTTCTTGTCTGGGACGAGGAGAGGCTCTCTATGGAGTACCTAATTTCGATTCCAAGCTCTTTGGGCGCTATTTGCATGATATTCCTCTGGGAGGTTTTTTCTGCAATGGGGAAATCGGTCCCGTAAGCGGTAGGACGTTTTTACACGGCTATACCTCGGCATTTGCTATTTTACGACAGCCCTAATCGATTTTTCGGACTATTTTTCTTTGGATTCAGACGGTTTTTTCGCCAGATAAATGCTAATCGTCGAGAGAATAGCAATAGACGCGATCGCAACCCCTATCCATTGCCCTTCCTTTTGTTTGTTAGTTGCTGGCTGTGAAGAACTTTTTTGAGAGACAGTTTTTCCAGGAAGAACGGTAACGCTATAAGCTAGCTTAAACGGCTTAAATTTTGCCTCTCCTTTAGGAGTTCCGCCGATCTCTAATTCATAGATTCCCGCTTCCGGAAAGACAATATCTGCCCCAGGAATATTTCGATACCGTTCTGCCGAAATAGCCTTGAGTGGAGGATTGGGAATTGATGAACTTTCTATATCCCTAGATTGAGGACGAACGGTTAACTGACAGTTACACCGATCTAGGGCGATCGGTTCTCCGCCTTGACGAGTTAAGGCAAACCAAGCTCTAGCTGGTTCTCCCGCGCGGGGATTATGATTGGGTTCGATATGAAACGTTGCGCCAACATCGCCATCGGTTTTGATGTTATGTGCTGCAACGGGGCTGATGCAACTGAGAAAAAGAATGCCGCTCAGAATTTTTATCAATTCTTTTGTCATTCGTCCTTTCTCCTTTGTGAGTTGAAAACGGTCAATGGGCGGCGCGATTGCTCGTTTTTATGAGGAGACTTTTACCCGTTGTCAGTATGCTAGCGCGATCGCTACAGTTTTCCTAGGCTTAACTTCTTTTCGGAATTTAGCCTTCCTGCTCGATCCCAGGTTTTTAGAGAAGCAAGATATAATTTGTTACGAAACTGATTAAGAAAGTTTTCCCATGAGCAATCCAGTTCTGCGTGCCTTTTTTTTTGGTAGGGCTTTAGCTGAAGTCCTAAACGAGAAAGTTGAAGAGACTTTTACCAACGCCCTTAGCGAATTGGGCAAATTCGATGCCGAACAGCGAGAGCGCCTGCGCAAATTCGTTGAAGAAGTTCAGGCCAGGGCAGAGCGGGAAGCTGCTCAAGAAAGCACGACAGGAGCAGCAGAGTCTTCTGGAGACTTACAGGAGGAAATCGACGAACTGCGAGCCGAAATCGCTCGCCTGCGGGCAGAAATCAAAAATTTTCGCAGTTAGTTCGCCTTGAAACGCGATCGCGTTATTCCTCAGCCGTGCCCTCAAATTGTTAATTTTTTCTTAAAAATTTTTACAATTTTTGAGATTAACATCATCTCCAGTAAAGATTCACGAAAACAAAACGAGTGTCTGCCCCGTCTCCCAACACTAACAACACCGCTCGGTACTCACCCGATTCTGACTCCAGCAAGCGCATTCTCCAAAACCCATCCCCTAAGAGTGCCTATCGCTGGAATCAAGAAAATTACTCTATCAATCGCCGACGCTTTGATATTTGGCGGTTCATTTTGCTATTGCTGCTCAAACTGTGGCTCAACGGCAAAAAGTGGAGCTATAAGGGCGGGTACGAGGAAGCCAAGCTTTTCCAACGCAGAAAAGTGCAAGCAGCTTGGATTCGAGAAAGCCTGCTGGAGTTGGGACCGACTTTCATTAAAGTCGGTCAGCTCTTCTCGACGCGAGCAGATTTATTCCCCGCCGAATACGTAGAAGAACTCGCCAAACTACAAGACCAAGTTCCCGCCTTTACCTACGAACAAGTGGTCGCGATTGTGGAAGCCGATTTAGGCAAGCCGATGAATAAACTCTTTCGCCATTTCGATCCCGTTCCCATCGCGGCGGCTAGCTTGGGACAAGTTCATAAAGCCCAACTGCATTCCGGGGAAGAAGTGGTCGTCAAAGTCCAGCGTCCCGGTTTGAAAAAGCTATTCACTATCGATCTGGCCATTCTCAAAAAGATTGCCCATTATTTTCAAAATCATCCTAAGTGGGGTAAAGGACGCGATTGGCTGGGAATATATGAGGAGTGCTGCCGCATTCTTTGGCTAGAAACCGACTATCTCAACGAAGGGCGCAACGCTGACACCTTCCGCCGCAACTTTCGCACTCAAAATTGGGTGAAAGTCCCTAAAGTCTACTGGCGTTATACGTCGCCGCGAGTTTTAACGCTCGAATACGTACCTGGGATTAAAATCAGTCACTACGAAGCCCTAGAAGCGGCTGGGCTAGATAGAAAATTACTGGCTAAACTTGGGGCTAAAGCTTATCTGCAACAATTGCTCAATGACGGCTTCTTTCACGCCGATCCCCATCCCGGCAACCTGGCGGTCAGTCCCGACGGAGCGTTGATTTTTTACGACTTCGGTATGATGGGCGAGATTAAGACCAATATCCGCGAAAAATTAATGCAGACCCTGTTTGGCATTGCCGAGAAAAATGCCGATCGCGTAGTGAATTCTTTGATCGATCTGGGAGCATTGGAGCCGACAGGAGATATGAGTTCCGTGCGGCGTTCGATCCAGTTCATGCTGGATAACTTCATGGATAAGCCGTTTGAAGAGCAATCGATCGACCAAATTAGCGAAGATCTTTACGAAATCGCTTACGATCGACCCTTTCGCTTTCCGGCAACGTTTACTTTTGTTATGCGAGCCTTTTCAACTCTAGAAGGCGTGGGCAAAGGGTTAGATCCAGAATTTAACTTTATGGAGGTGGCACAACCATTTGCTATACAGCTTATGAGCAACACAAACGGTAGAAACGGAAGCAATATTTTTGACGAACTGGGACGAGAAGCAGCGCGAGTTGGCAGTACGGCGTTGGGACTGCCCCGACGCATCGAAGATACGATCGAGAAATTAGAACGCGGCGATATTAAAGTTCGGGTGCGCTCTAGCGAATCCGATCGAATTTTGCGACGTTTGAGTGCGCTTCAACTCGGAACTAACTATACTTTACTTATTGGTACCTTCATCTTGTCCGCGACAATTTTATATGTCTATGGCAAAGTACAAGCAGCAATAGCCGTTCTTTTGTTAGCAATAGCTCCCGCTTGGGCATTCTTTCGCCTGCTCAGACGGCTCGATCGCTTAGATCGAATGTTTTAAGGACAACTCTGACAAACAAGCAACAGGAAAATGATAAATTTTAGAGGTTAAACGCAAATCTGGTTTATCATTGAGTATCACTTTCCTAACTATATAATCGATCGACCATATATATTACAGTGTTGGAATCAAGCTTGCCAATGATGAAACGTCGCTTCACGGGTCTTACCGATCCCGGATTGCTGCGCTCAGTCAATCAGGATAATTTCTATCTCGACCCTGAAGGGCGCTTTTTTATAGTCGCTGATGGCATGGGAGGGCATGCTGGCGGACAGGAAGCCAGTCAAATTGCCACTAAGCGAATCGCGGCTTACTTGGACGAACATTGGGATTCCGACATGGCTTCCGACGTTCTCTTAGAAGAGGCATTGAAACAAGCCAATCAAGGCATTCTCGAAGATCAATACGACCATCCCGAACGGGGTGATATGGGAACGACTGCCGTGGTGGTCGCGTTCCGCCAAAACCAACCTTGGTATGCTCATATCGGCGATTCCCGTCTTTACAGATTGCGAGATTCCCAATTAGAGCAGATTAGCGAAGATCATACCTGGGTAGCACGGGCGCTCAAAGTCGGAGACATTTCGCCAGAACAAGCAAAAGTACATCCCTGGCGGCACGTGTTATTCCAATGTCTGGGACGCAAGGATTTACACCAAATGGATATCTATCCTTTGGATGTTAAAGCAGGCGATCGCCTTTTGATGTGCAGCGATGGATTGACAGAAGAAGTCCCTGACGAACTGATTAGCGAAGTCCTTCAGTCGAGCAAGACCTGCGAAGAAGCCGCAACGCAGCTTGTCGAAGCCGCTAAAAAAGCTGGAGGCTCCGATAACATTACCGTAGTGATTATTGTTCAAGACTAGCAAGCTTGTTGCCAAACTCGCCCAATGGTATTGACTTGAGTAGGATTTTAAAGGATGGAATCGCCCTTAATAATTAATTTCCTAGCTGATAGAAAGATAGAAAAAGTCTTCTAAAGAGAACCCGATGGGAATTTCAGTCAATTTTAATCGAGTTGAGCTTTGAGCCTAGAACTAAAATTCTAGGCGTTGATGCCAAAAGTACAAGATGTAAGCTTAAACCAATTACGAAACTTTCTTCTGTCAATACTTTCAAATCGTCCATAAAGACTCATCAGCAAGCTTATGGAAGATTAGGGAATCCTGCGCGACATATACGTTGAAATCTTTAACCATAGTAGGGAGGTTCGTTGCCGCGTTTCCATTTGATGTTGCAACCGATACTGGGTTTTTGGTGAGAATCGACTTCTTTGCCTGCCAGTAGGGCATCGATCGCGGCGCGTAAATCTTTACCCGTCACGGGTATATTGTTGTTAGGGCGGCTGTCATCCAATTGCCCCCTATAAACAAGCTCTCTGTTGGCATCGAACAGGAAAAAGTCTGGCGTACAAGCAGCCGTGTAGGCTTTCGCCGTCTCTTGGCTTTCGTCGTAGCATAGGGGAAAAGTAAAGCCAAGTTCCTCTGCCATAGCTTTGAGGTTTTCGGGAGAATCGTCGGGATAGTTGGCAACATCGTTGGCACTGATGGCAACAATGCCGAGTTTGGTATCGGTGTAGTCTTTGCCAAGCTTGGCTAACTCGTGCTTGACGTGTTGAACAAAAGGACAATGCTGACAAATAAACATCACCAAAAGCGCTTTTTTGTCGGCAAATGTCTCTAGAGAAATCGTCTTGCCCCAGACAACATCCGGTAGCTGGAAATCGGGCGCTTTTGTTCCCAGGGATAACATGGTCGATTCTGTTAATGCCATTGATGCAATTTCCTAATACGCGCTACAGGATATCTATCCTGTTACCTATATTCTCGTACAAATACTAGGATTTATAATCGGAATTCAAGTAGCGATCGCTCTCGACCGATCTTGTACGCATGGTACTAATGTTCTACAATCTGAAGAAGGATTAACACCTCAACGAATATGAAGAAACTGTTAACGTCAGTTCCTGCTCTCCCTTTAGAATCTCAAAATTTTATTGAGACTGACCCTAAAGAACGTATCAAAATTGGTTTAAAACAGTTACAGGCGCAGTCGGAACGGATTAATCTATTATCAGCCGAGTTAGAAAGAGCAATTTTGGAATTTCAGGCGATCGCAACTCAAGTCAACCAAGACAGTCGTTTTGTTAGAGTACAACAGCGTCACGCCGAACGATTTAAAATTTGCGAATATCGTTCGGTTTATCTTCCGATTATTCGCCAAAAATCTGGGGGTCGTTTCGTTGTCGCATCGCGTTCGATAGATTTATCCAAACCTCCCAAACCCCAACAAAAACCCTTTTCGCTGGTACAGAAATTGCGAAGATGGATAACCAGAAAGCCAGCAAGTGCGATCTCTGAAAGTCACGAGTAGTTTTAGTGGCGCTCGCAATAGGAAACTCTTAAAATAATAGATCTAAATTTGATTAGCTCTAGCTGCTTAAAGCGCTTTTCGAGCGACGGTTTGACAAGTCGCGATCGCGCGGACGAGTTCTTGGGGACGATAAATCAAACAATCGGGTTGATGTTGGGCTAAAATCGATGGCGAATTGAATCCCCAACCGACGGCGACTGCCTTGACACGGCTTGTTTTGGCGGCATTGATATCTCTGGTTTCATCTCCAACATAAATGACTTCATCGGGTTGTAAGTTATATTGTCTGAGAATTCGTTCGAGAACTTTATGTTTTCCAAACAAAGAAGCTCCCGAATAAATAAAATCAAACAGCGATTCTAAGTTATTATTTTCTAGAAAAGCGCAGACATTATCCTTTTGATTAGACGTAACAATTCCCAATTGATAACCTTGCTCCTTTAGACAAAATAGAGCGGTTTCCATTCCCGTAACTGGTTTGAGATCTCTAATTTTTTTGCCTAATTCCGTTTTGACTCTTCTCAGGAGAAAGGGAATTTTAATTGCTGCAATCTGCGATCGTTTTATAATCTCTCTAGAACTTAAAGTCTTTAAGATCTCAAGTTCGTCTTGACCTACGGGTTTATAACCAAATTCTCCTGCTAGGCGATTGGTAATTTCAACTAATGCGTCGTGAGTATCTGCAATAGTTCCATCAAAATCAAAAATTATTACTTTAACTGTCATTGTTATTTAGAAGTAGCTACCACGGAGTCGAAAAACTCGATAGTAATGATCTGACGTTTCTGCATTGGGATTGAGAGAAGAAGGTGGCAATTTCCAGCAATTGCTTCTGGATAATTGGCTCTTTAATATTAGATTCTTTAGAATTCCTTATTTATTTAGATTAGCACGAGCATTTCGACGCAACATCGCAGGTTTAATCCTTCGTAACGCTGAGGCTGGAAATCGACGCTCCCACTCTTCATCGCTCATCTCGGCTAATTCCCTAAGTTTTGGTCCGATATTCCAAGGATAAGGCTGAAAATCGGCAATATTCGTCTCTTTCGCAAAACGCTGATTCCACGGACAGACATCTTGACAAATATCGCATCCTGCTATCCAATTAGACAAATGGGAGGCGATCGATGCGGGTAATTCTTCGGCGCGATTCTCAATCGTATGATAAGCAATGCAGCGATTGGCATCCACTACGAAAGGTTTGGCGATCGCACCTGTCGGACAAGCTTCCAGACAGCGAGTACAAGTCCCGCAGTGTTCTGCATGGGGAGTATCGGGTTTTAAGGCTATATTGGTCAAAATTTCGCCTAAAAATACCCAACTACCGTATTCTCTCGTAATTACATTTCCATTTTTGGCAATCCATCCAATTCCCGCCCGTTGCGCCCAAACTTTATCTTGTACGGGACCCGTATCGGCATAATAACGAGTTTGAATGCCTTCTGCTTGCGCTTCCAGCCATTGACTGAAGGCTTTGAGCTTTTTGTGCATTACCTTGTGGTAATCTCTTCCCCAGCCATAGCGAGAAATTTTGCCGTATTCCTTGCCCTCTGGACGTTGATGGGGCGTGTAATAGTTAAGGGCAACGCAAATGACAGATTGTACTTCGCTCATGCAGGCACGAATATCGAAGCGTTTTGAGTTCGCCATCCATGCCATATCCGCATGATATCCTAGAGCCAGCCAAGCTTGCAGGCGGGCAACGGCTGAGTCGTCTGGATCGTTTGCGATCGCAGCAATACCGACTTGATGAAACCCCAAAGACAAGGCTTTTTCTTTAATTTGCAGACTATCGAGTGTCACGGAACGGTTACCAGCGATCGATAGGACGCAACATATTTTCTACTTGAGCCGTCTGCTATCGAATATTTATCGCCTATAGGCGGAGAGAAAAAAACTTTTTTCTAGTCGCTATCTTAGTGCGAATTGGTGGGAATTTGGGAACACTAATTCCGGTAGCTAGAGGTTAAGGATATGTCGCGTCTGAATCAAAAAGCTTGGAAAATTCTACAGGCTGAAGTAGAAAAATGTGCTGCTAACGAAAAATTCGTCCCAGAAGTCGCAAGAGATATCGCGCTCAAGCGCCTAGAAAAGCTGCGCGATCGCGCGGGCAAACCAATTGCCGAAGAAGAATTGCGTCAGTTAACGAGCGATATCTTTCCCAATTTTAGCGAACAAGCCCTCAAAATAGCAGCGCAAGCGAATCGAACCTTCAGTCCTGTAGCCGTTGTGCCCTGGGCAGTGGCAGGTTTGGCGGGTTTGGCAGGGCTAGTTTGGCTGGTCAATTTACCCTCAACTCGCCAACCCGTCGCTAGAACTGCATCGATTCTACTTTTCCCTACCCATGTCGAGATCGATCGAAACTATCGAGAGGCGATCGCTCATCTAGAACAAGCAGAGCAACTCGTCGATCGAGCTGCCAGCAAAAACGATCTACAACTGGGCACACAAAAAGTTCGACAGGCGCAAAAAAATCTCGATGCCTTGCCTGTAGAAGTTTTAGACAACGAACGCCAGCCATCTTGGCAGGTGACGTGGGATGAGATTAGGGCGTTACGCGCTCGGGTTGGGCGCATGAAAACGATAATTTTCCAAGAAAAAAATGCGATCGCTCGACTCGAAACCTTAGAAGCAACGATCCAGCAAGCCAAACAAGCTTATCATCGCTCGTTTATCTTAGCACAAAAGCAAGCAGCCATTCAGACTTGGCAAACAGCTTTAGATGAATTATTTAAACTTCCTCCGGCTACTCTCGCACGAAGGAGGGCAAACGCCAAACTCGATACTTATCAAAGCGACTTTCAACAAGCTTCCAGTTTAGTCGCCCGTAACAACCGCGCCAATACTTTAATCGATACTGCCAAGCAATTTGCCGACCAAGCCGCTCAAACCTGTCAAAATTCTCCCCTTGGCGCAACCCAATGGCACGAATGCGTTAGTCTGTGGGAAGTCGCGATCGCACTGTTAAAAACGGTTGATGAGCGAGAGCCAGGATATCTAGAAACCCAAACTTTACTGGCAACCTATCAAAGCAACTTAGGGAATATCAAGCTTCGACAACAAACAGCCGTAGATTCACCAGAAGTTCGAGCTAAAATTGAACAGTTGCAAGCTTCTCTTGCTGAAGATGTCAACGCTATCGCTCAAAACCAGATTCTCGGTCAACTACAAGAAATCCCCATTTTCCCCAAGGCACCAGAAATGTTGAACTCGGAACCGAACGAGCTTGAGGAGTTTTAGTAACTACAATTTTATGGTCTTGGGCAGTGCGATCCGCGTAGCGCTCCCGTAGGGAATCGCTCGATTTTCGGCAAGCCAGTCGCGATTAAAACACGCAATCTAAGGTACTTTTATGGATGCAGAACGTTATCTCGCCTATCTCGAATTAATCGAATCGCTGCTGGCAGCTTTGGGCGACGAGGAAGCAACCGATATAAGCTTCAAGGTCAATCCAGATTTAATCGATATCGGGTTGGTCGAAGTCATGCGCGGCGTGGCAAGTATGGCAGCAGAGCAAGGTCAACAACATTCTGCCGATTTTCTCACCGGACTCGCGCTGCAACTCGAAGCGTATCTATGTCAAAATATTTCCACCTAACAGCCGTTGATAGCGGATCTCCAACTCTTTTTTGATAGAGGGCATCTCTTTGAGAGTTGGATCTCTCATCATAATCTTTTCTGCCGCATCCCGCGCTAATTCCAACACCTCTCGATCCTCCGCCAAACTCGCCAAGGCAAAATCGGGCAATCCCACCTGACGAGTGCCCAAAATTTCGCCGGGACCGCGAAACCGCAGATCCATCTCGGAGATAAAGAAGCCATCCTGAGACTGTTCTAGTACGCTCAATCGTTGATGGACATCTGGGGTTTTACTGCTACTCATTAATAAGCAGTAGGACTTATGACTGCCGCGACCGACGCGACCCCGCAACTGATGCAACTGGGATAAGCCAAACCGTTCTGCATTTTCGATTAACATCACGGTCGCATTGGGCACGTCTACCCCAACCTCGATGACGGTGGTAGAAACGATAATTTGCGTTTGATTGTCTCTGAATGCATTGAGGGCTGCTTCTTTATCCTGGGAATTCATGCGCCCGTGCAATAGCCCGATTTGAAAGTCGGGAAAGATAGTTTCTCTCAGGCGTTGGTATTCGTCTACGGCGGCGCGAACGTCAAGCTTTTCTGATTCTTCAATGACTGGAAAAATCACGTAGGCTTGTCGTCCTTGGGCAACTTCTCGCCGAATGAGTTCGTACGCTTGGCTGCGTTCTCTTCCCGATAAGACGGTCGTCTGAATCGGTTGCCTTCCTGGAGGCAATTCGTCAATTTGACTCACGTCTAAATCCCCGTGCATGGTCAGCGCTAGCGTTCGGGGAATGGGAGTTGCCGTCATGGAGAGAACATGAGGGGATTGTCCTTTGGATAGCAAACGCGCCCGTTGTTGCACGCCAAAGCGATGTTGTTCGTCAATGACGACTAAACCCAATCTGCGGAAGTTAACGGGGTCTTGTATGAGGGCGTGAGTTCCTATGAGTAAAGGCAATTCTCCCGTTTGCAATTGAGCATGAATTTCCCGACGTTTAGAGACTTTGGTAGATCCGGTGAGGAGTTCTACAGGGAGATGCAGCAAGTTAAACCAACTGACGATTTTGCGGTAATGTTGTTCTGCTAGGACTTCTGTTGGTGCCATCATTGCAGCTTGATAGCCTGATTGAATGGCGGCAAGAATGGCAAAGACGGCAACGATTGTTTTGCCCGAACCTACATCTCCTTGTACTAAGCGATTCATCGGCGTGGAGGAGTTTAAATCGGCGAGAATTTCTCCTATAACACGTTTTTGAGCATTAGTCAAGCTAAAAGGAATGATTTGATTTAATTTCTCGATTAATTGACCAGAAGGGGTAAAAATGGCGCTTTTTTCAGTTTGACGCTGCTGGTGGCGGCGGTGGAGAAATCCTAATTGTAGGTAGAAAAACTCTTCGAACACCAATCGCCGTCGCGCATGACCCAGAATATCTACATCGGTGGGAAAATGAATATTGGCGATCGCATCTTTTAACCCCAGCAATCCATATTGATTCCGCAGACTGACTGGCAAGGGTTCTTTAATTTGACTAATCGCCCCCATCGCCCCAATCACCGCTTTTCTGACGACATCGGCCGTGATGCCTTCAGATAGCGGATAAACGGGCAGTACTCGACCGATTTTCAGCGATTCGATACTCGCTCCCAAACTATCTAGTACTTCAATTTCTGGATCTTCGAGCGTCAAGCCATACTTATTTTTTTTGACCAACCCAGAGGCAGCGACTACCGAACCGAGGGGATATTGTCGTTTTTGATTTTCCTGCCAACCGCGATTGGTAAAGCGAGTTCCAGCAAAAAAACGATTGAGCTTGATTTGTCCGGTTTTATCCCTTATAAGTAGCTCAAAAATCGTTAATTTGCTATTTTTGGGACTGGTAAAGCAGTTACAGCGTCTAACGGTTCCGATGACTGTTACGGTTTCTCCAGCGACGAGATGGGCAATATTGACTTGACGGGCATAATCGATGTGGTCGCGGGGATAGTAAAAGAGAAGATCGCGCACGGTTCGCAAACCGAGACGCTCTTCTAAAGATTTCCCTCTGATGCGTCCTACCTCGGCTAAAGTGCCGATCGGATCGTCGAGACTGACGAAGCAATCGCTAGCTGTTTTACTATTCCCGAGCGCGGGTTTCGTACGAGGAAGTTTGGGTTGAGAGAGTTCGGGTGAAGATTCTAGCGTCTGTCTGAGGTCGTAGAGAAAGCGACGTGCTTCTAGGACGAGCGATTGACGCTGCGCTGGGGGCAGTTGGGGATAGCGGGCAAACCGAAGTGCAAATTCCTGCCAGCGACGGCGTTCCGATCCAGGAGTGCCGACGGGAGGAGCTTGTCCGAAACTCAGGCAGAGAAATTCGCTAAAGCGATATTGATTGCCCGCAAGGTCGGTAAAACCCCGTTGTGCTTCTATCGAAAGCGCTTTTTGCAACCGTACCCAGTCTGGAATTTCAGAATTCATCATCGCTCGTTCATAATTCCTTAATCTTCGTACCAAGTCGCGCGCCATGCTGCTTCAGCTTCGGCGATAGCATATTCACGCTGTAGTTGGCGATATTGTTGCCGAATTTTTTTGAGTTTTTCTAGCCAAGTGCGAACGCGATCGCGTTCGATGTTTAAGGTCGGGTCGGAAAATTCAATCTCTGCAAGTCGCAGATGAATGGCTGTCAGCTTGGTTATTTTGGCATTCTCTTTGGGCGCTGGCGATTCTCGTTCGCCTTCTCGTTCGGTTTCGATTAATAAGCTTAGGAGATTGGGGGAACCGCTCGCCGAGGCAGCGCTTGCTTCAGTTTGCATTGCCATTTCTAGAACTTTTACTGGCACTTGAGCGGGTAAAATTTGGGCTTCTTGCAAATAGAAATTAACTTCTTGAGATAAAGTTTCTAAGGTCTCTTGAATGCCTTGCTCTATTTGTTGGCACCAACGAATTAGGTCTTCTGGATTGGCAATTTTTTCGGATTCTGGCTCTTGTGCTTGGATTTCTGTTTCTGCTGGGGACGATGCTTCCTCGGAAGGCGGCAATAAAAGTTCTTCTGCTTCTAGGGTAGCTACATCGCTAGGATCGCTAGAATGAATGGGAAGATCTAAAAGTGCGAGTAGCTGAAACTGGAGATTTTTTCCTAGTCTTCTCAGATTTTCCTGTAGTTTCTGGCGATCGCTTCCAGATAATTTTAAAAATGATTCTGGATAGACTTGAGTGCAAATCTGATAGCTTGCCAAAATTAACTGTTTTCGGGCTGAATGACCCAATAATTTTAGATATCTGCCATAGAGCGCGCGTAGTTCAACGGCAAGATTAGCAACTTTCTCTTCTATTGTTGCTAGATCTTGCTTGATTTGTTGCATTGCTCTGGCCATATCAATTTGTCAATTCAATAGGAATCCGAGCGAGATACCCCCTTGTGCACTTCTTCAGGGATTCTTTAAATATAATCATTAATCGTAAAAAGGCAAAAGTTGAGAAACAAGTTTCCTTCCTTTTGCCTTTTTTAGGAGAGACCCGATTCATCGCGTCTCTACAATTTTTTTGGGAGCGTCTTATTTTTTCTTTTTGCCTCCTTTGGACTTTTTGTCTTTTTCGACGGTTGTAGCCTTGGTATCGGGTTTAGCTTCCGGCTTGGTTTTTTCTTCAACTGCTTTCGTCTTTTGACCGGTTTGAGCGGCGACTTCTTGAGCGAAGTCGGTTTGTTGTTTCTCGATGCCTTCTCCTAGAACGAAACGAGCAAAACGTCGTACTTGAATGTTTTCGCCTAGTTCGGCAATGCTTTGTTTGACCAACTCTTCAACGGAGATGTTCTGATCCCGAATGTAGGGCTGGTCGAGCAAAGACAGCTCTTTTAGGCGCTTTTCAATCCGACCCTGGACTATCTTCTCCTTAATATTATCGGGTTTGTTAGCCAGGTCTTCTCGTCCCATTTCGATTTCTTTCTCTTTTTGGACGACTTCTGGCGGGATATCCGCAACCTTCACGTATTCAACGTTGGGGCAGGCAGCAATTTGCATGGCAATATTGTTAACCAATTCTTTGAACTTTTCCCCACGGGCTACGAAGTCGGTTTCGCAGTTAACTTCTACTAGAACGCCAATCCGACCTCCCGTGTGAATATAGCTACCGACTAATCCCTCAGCGGCAGTTCGACCCGCTTTTTTCTCTGCCGAGGCAACACCTTTTTTGCGCAGCCATTCGGCAGCAGCCACTATATCGCCGTTAGTTTCTTGCAGCGCTTTTTTGCAGTCCATCATGCCAGCGCCAGTTTTTTCACGTAGCTCTTTGACCAGTTGTGCCGAGATTTCCGCCATTTTACTCGTGTTCCTACACTACATGTTGATAGTTCGGAGTTCGGAGCTTTTAATTTAAGTAAAATCGATTCCGAACGCCTAATTCCTAACTCTTAGTTAATTATCTTCGTCTTCGTCCTCGTTAGCATACTCTGCTGCTAAGTCCGAGTAATCCTCTTCGTCTTCGCCTTCTTCTTCGTAATCGGTTTCCTCAATGCTTTCTTCAAACTCTTCGTAATCCTCGTCGGTGTCGAGCTGTCCGTGACGACCTTCATAGATGGCATCCGCCAATTTTCCGATCACGAGTTTAATCGAGCGAATCGCATCGTCATTGGCAGGAATGGGAACGTCAACGACATCGGGATCGCAGTTAGTGTCTAACAGCGATACGATGGGAATTCCCAATTTTTGGCATTCTCGGATAGCATTGTATTCCCGTCGCAGGTCTACAATGACCGCAATATCGGGAAGCTTGCGCATAGTTTTGAGACCGCTGAGGTATTTCTGTAGTTTGGCGAGTTCTCGGCGCAGAACGGAGGCTTCTTTTTTGGGTCGTTTGGCAATACTACCATTTTCTTCGAGCGCCTCCAGTTCTTTCAATCGCTCGAGCCGCGATTTAATCGTTTCCCAATTGGTAAGCATTCCGCCCAACCAGCGCTGGTTGACATAGTTAGCGCCGCATCGAGAGGCTTCTTGCGCGATAATTCCGGCAGCTTGACGCTTGGTGCCGATGAATAAAAACCGCTTCCCCGCCTCGGCTGACTTACGCACGTAATCGTAAGCTTCTTCCATTAATTGGGCGGTCTGCACTAAGTCAATAATATGGACTCCGTTGCGAGCCGTATAAATATATTGAGACATTTTCGGGTTCCAACGACGGGTTTGGTGCCCGAAGTGAACTCCCGATTCTAGCAATTCAGCAAGCGATACAACTGGCATAGGTAAATTTTTTCTCCGATTCGGGTTGATCCTCCATCCAGGAATGTTGTTTTTTGTCCTTTGTCCTTTGTTTCTTGCCAATGACTAATGACCAATAACAAACCCGAAAGCCTGGATGTGCGATATTAGACAACTTTTCTAAAGTAGCATAAAAACAAGATTTTGAATTAATTGGATGGCTGCGATAGAATAAACAAGTTTTTCAAATTTTGATGAGGCGGTTTTTCTCAATAATCCAAAATAGTATCGCTCTTGAATCGGTGGGCGACCCTAGCGATCGCGCCGACCGCTTTTTTAAAGCGCTAGAATTAAAACAATTAATGCATCAGAGCTTGATTCAACGCGATTTCTCTGAAGCAACCTTGAAGCTTGTCTAAAGTTCCCAGGCTCGCAAAAAAACTTTTCCTATCATAGGAAAAGCGACGAAAAATCCTTCTCAGAGGCTTTAGTAAGGTCGGTGTTACTGCTCTTAGAGAGATCGTTGCTACACCTTAGGGAAAAGTAAAAACCATGTATAACTCCGAACAGCTCATCATTCCAGAGCACAGCTTGGATCGGGACTGCACGACCCTCTCTCGCCACGTTCTCCAACAATTTCAGAGTTTCTCCCCAGAAGCTCAAGATCTCAGCGCGATTATGAGCCGCATTGCCCTGGCTGCCAAACTGATCTCCCGTCGCCTCAGTCGCGCTGGATTAATGGCAGGCGTACTGGGCTTTACGGGCGAAGTTAACGTCCAAGGGGAATCGGTCAAAAAGATGGATGTCTATGCCAACGAGGTATTTATCTCCGTCTTCAAGCAAAGCGGTTTGGTCTGTCGCTTGGCATCGGAAGAAATGGAAAAACCCTATTATATCCCAGAAAACTGCCCCATCGGACGCTACAGCCTACTTTACGACCCCATCGATGGCTCCTCTAATGTCGATATCAATTTGAACATCGGTTCTATCTTCTCGATTCGCCAACAACAAGGAGAAGATTTAGACGGACAAGCGAGCGATTTATTGCAAGACGGTCGCCAACAAATTGCCGCCGGCTACATTCTCTACGGTCCAGCTACCGTACTGGTTTATTCTCTCGGTCACGGGGTTCATTCCTTTATCCTCGATCCGAGCTTGGGAGAATTTATTCTCTCCCAAGAGAATATCAAAATCCCAGAACACGGACCCGTGTATAGCACCAATGAGGGCAATTTTTGGCAGTGGGAAGAACCTTTTCGGGAATACACGCGCTATGTGCATCGCCATGAAGGATACACGGCACGCTATAGCGGCGCGCTAGTGGGAGATATTCACCGAATTTTGATGCAAGGCGGCGTATTTCTCTATCCGGGAACGGTTAAAAAACCAGAAGGAAAATTGCGCTTGCTCTACGAAACCGCCCCCCTCGCTTTTTTAATCGACCAAGCGGGAGGACGAGCGAGCGATGGAACGCGAAACCTTCTCGATATCGTGCCCGATAAACTGCACATGCGGACTCCTTTGATTATTGGCAGTACCGAGGATGTTAAGTTGGTCGAGTCATTTATCCAGGATTGGAAACGGCGAGGTCAAGAGATCCAAGTTCCGGTGCATTCTTGAGTGAGAAATGAAGGATCGAAAGAAGTGAATTGGAGGGAGCTAATGATGACGACAGCAACGAATCCCATTTTTGAGATCGAGAAGAAATACGGTCAAAGTATTTGGTTGGATAATTTAAGCCGCGACCTCATCGAATCGGGCGAATTGAAGCAATTAATCGAGCATCGGGGAATTGTGGGAATTACCTCCAATCCAGCCATTTTTGAGAAAGCGATCGCGGGCAATAAAATTTACGATGCCGATATCGAAGCAGGGATAAAAGCCGGAAAGTCGGTCGCAGAAATTTATGAGTCTTTAATTTTTACCGATATCCGCAATGCCTGCGATATTTTGAAGCCAGTTTATGAAGAAACTAACGGATTAGACGGTTACGTCAGCATCGAGATCCCGGCGACGATTGCCAGAGATACAGAGGCGACTATCAAAGAAGTCAGACGCTATTTTCAAACCATCGATCGCCCGAATTTAATGGTCAAAATCCCGGGCACGCCGGAAGGCTTGCCAGCGGTCGAACGAGCGATTAGCGAGGGCATTAATGTCAACGTCACCCTGCTCTTTTCTGTCGATAGTTATGTCGAAACCGCTTGGGCATACATAAGAGGACTAGAAAAGCGGGCGGCTGAAGGCAAGGATATTAGTAAAATTGCTTCGGTGGCCAGTTTCTTCCTCAGTCGCATCGATACCAACATCGACAACCGCATCGATGCCAAACTAAAAGCCGGCGTAGACAGCATCGAGCAAGAGGCAAAATTGCGAGCCATCAAAGGTAAAGTGGCGATCGCCAATGCCAAAATTGCTTACCAGAAGTATAAGGAAATCTATAGCAGCGATCGCTGGCAAGCCTTGGCAGAAAAAGGAGCAAAAGTGCAGCGCTTGCTTTGGGCTTCTACCAGCACCAAAAATCCCGAATACAGCGACGTGATGTATGTTGACGAACTCATCGGCGCTAACACGGTTAATACGCTACCGCCGCAAACTCTCGAAGCTTGTGCCGACCATTGCCATCCCGGCGATCGCATCGAAAGCGATGTCGAAGGCGCGTATCGACTGATGGAAAGTCTCAAAGATCCCGATATCGACATCGATATTAAAGAAGTGATGGATGAATTGCTCGAAGACGGAATCGATAAATTCGTCAAACCTTTCGAGTCCTTAATGTCTTCTTTAGAGACTAAAGTCAAGCAGTTAGCTACTGTTTAGTCAGTGGTGAGAAGGGGATTGGAAAATTTCCTTTCCCCGGCGATCGCTCCTCTACTTCTGGAAACTCCCATGTCAAGTGCTTATTCCTTACTCAAGCTCGATCGAGCTTTCCGCGTTTGCGAAGCGTCTTCAGACGAAACCAAGTACCATCTGGAAATTGCACCGCTAAACGATACAGAAAAAATGCGATTGCAGGAAATCGAAGCGATCGTCGCTCAAGGACTTCAGACGTTTTACGAAGTCGGTCAGGCGCTGATTGAGATTCGAGACAGAAAACTCTACCGCGAAACCCACAAAACCTTTGAAGCGTATTGCAAGGAAAAGTGGAGTCTGACGAGACCATCAGCGTATCGATTACTTAAAGCAGCAGAGGTTATCAAAAATTTGTCTCCCATGGGAGACAAATTTCCTACCAACGAACGTCAAGTTCGTCCCCCTACTAAACTTCCCCCAGCACAGCAGTTAGAAATTTGGCAAAAGGCAGTGGAAGAATCGCCCAATGGCACTCCAACTGCGAAGATAGTCGAACGTTTGGTAAAAGAACAAGAAAACTCCACCCCAAAGAAAAAAACTCTCTCGGAAGTAGAGCAATTACGTCAGGAAAACGAGCATTTAAAAGAAGAATTCAAAAGACAGGCTCAAGAGAGAGAACGACGCGCTGCATTAGTAGCCGCAGAATTAGAGCAATTACGAGAAGAAAATCGACAGCTCAAAGCCGAACTCAGACAACGAGATTTGGATTGGGAAGTACGACTGGCAGTAGAAAAAGAGAAAATTCGGGCTGAAGTTGAAGCTCAGATGGAGGCTAAATATCGAGGAATCATTGACTTGCTGACAGCAAAACTTGCCGAGATGACCGCCAAAAAATACGAAGCCGTTCTAGCAAGACTCGAAGCAATAGAAGGAGCAAAAGAGTAGATGGTAACGTTCCTAGAAAATCCCCTGCGAGTCGGACTGCGCCAAGAAAGAACTCCAGAACCTCTCATTCTAGTCATCTTTGGAGCTTCTGGGGATCTAACGCAGCGCAAACTCATTCCCGCTTTATATCAACTCAAACGAGAACGCAGGCTTCCGGCAGAAATGACGGTTGTTGGCGTTGCTCGCCGAGATTGGAGCGATGATTATTTCCGCGAACAGATGCGCCAGGGAATCGAAGAATTCTCCAATGGCATCGGCAACGAAGCCTTATGGCAAGACTTTGCCGAGGGATTGTATTACTGCTCCGGCAATATGGACGATCCAGAAAGCTATCAAAAGCTGAAAGCCCTGTTGGAAGAACTCGACGGACGGCGAGGAACGAGGGGCAACCGCGTCTTTTATTTGTCCGTCTCGCCCAACTTCTTTGCCCCGGCGATCAAACAACTCGGCGCAGCAGGAATGCTTCGAGATCCGCTCAAAACTCGCCTCGTCATTGAAAAGCCGTTTGGGAAAGATTTGAGTTCGGCACAGACGCTAAACCGAGTCGTGCAAAAAGTCTGCAAAGAAGAGCAAGTCTATCGCATCGACCACTACCTCGGCAAAGAAACCGTTCAAAATCTCCTAGTCTTTCGATTTGCCAACGCCATTTTTGAGCCGCTGTGGAATCGACAGTTTGTCGATCACGTACAAATTACGGTAGCAGAAACCGTCGGCGTAGAAGACAGGGCGGGTTACTACGACACCGCCGGCGCGTTGAGAGACATGGTGCAAAACCACTTACTCCAACTCTTTAGCCTTACAGCGATGGAACCGCCCAACGCCCTCAATGCCGACAGCATTCGCAACGAAAAAGTCAAAGTCCTGCAAACTACCCATCTAGCCGATATTCATAACCTAGAGCGATCGGCAGTTCGCGGTCAGTACAAAGCAGGCTGGATGAAGGGCAAACCCGTTCGCGGCTATCGAGAAGAACCCGGCGTAAATCCTAACTCGACAACCCCAACCTTTGTGGCTCTCAAACTAATCATCGACAATTGGCGCTGGCAAGGCGTTCCTTTCTATCTGCGCACGGGCAAACGCATGCCCAAAAAAGTGAGCGAAATTGCCATTCAGTTCCGGGACGTTCCCTTGCTCATCTTCCAGTCCGTGGCGCATCAAACCAACCCCAACGTATTAAGCCTGCGCATTCAGCCCAACGAGGGGATTTCGCTGCGCTTTGAAGCGAAAATGCCCGGTTCCGAACTGCGGACGCGAACGGTAGAGATGGACTTCGATTATGGGTCGTCCTTTGGTATGGCAGGAGCGGATGCTTACCATCGACTGTTGCTAGACGCGATGTTGGGCGATCAAACGCTCTTTACTCGCGCCGACGAAGTAGAAGAAGCTTGGCGAGTCGTTACGCCCGCTTTAGCCGCTTGGGATGCACCCGCCGACCCCGCAACCATTCCTCAATACGAAGCAGGAACCTGGGAACCCCCAGAAGCCGAATTGTTAATCAACCGAGACGGTCGGCGTTGGAGAAGACTCTAATGAAGGACAGAAGACAGAGGACTAAAGACAAATGACTACCACAGAAATCTCCCCTTTAGTTTCCTTGCAAGCTCCCAAAGATGTCTCAATCGATGAAATTGAGGCAGAACTGCGAGAAATCTGGAAACTCTATGGCGAAAACGAAGAAGGAATAGCCGCAACGCGGGCAGCTACATTTAGCTTGTTGATATACGAACCCACGCCAACGCAGCAGATGTTAGCCTCTTTGGGGTACTACACTGGACCGATTGACGGGATTGCCGGACCGCGAACGACTGCTGCAATCAAGTCCGCTCAAAAAGCTTATGGCTTGGAAGCAACGGGCAAGTCAGACGAAATATTTCTCAAGAAATTACAAGAGGAATATCAACAAGCCAAAGCTGAAGGCAAACTTGACGATGCCACCCAGAGAATGGAAAAGCAGTATTCTCCCGATTTGGAAGGAGCGGGCATTGCCGACGCGATCGCGGCTTCTAACCCCTGTCGCATCATTACCCTGTGCCCCACTACCGAGGAAGACAAAGGGGTAACGGCTCAGGTTTCCGCCTATTGTCCGATTCAAAAACGAACTCATAACAAGCTAATCTGTTGCGAGTACATCATGTTGCGGGGAACTGCCGATGCCTTAGAGCGAATTGGCGGCATCGTGTCCGAACTGACGATTAACGGACTGCCCAAATTCCTCTGGTGGAAAGCCAGTCCCGAACTCGAATACGGTCTATTCAAGCGACTGTCTTCTCTGTGCGACACGATTATCGTCGATTCGAGTACCTTTAAAGAACCAGAAGCCAACTTGTTGCGGATTGGGGAACTCCTCGCCAAAGGCGTTCCCATGGCTGACTTGAACTGGGGACGGCTTGCCGCTTGGCAGGAATTGACGGCTGAAGCCTTCGATCCGCCAGAACGCCGCCAGGCGCTCTCAGAAATCGATCGCGTGACCATCGATTACGAGAAGGGCAACCCCTCCCAGGCGCTCATGTTCTTAGGCTGGATTGCCAGTCGCTTGAAGTGGCGACCCGTTTCTTACCGAAAAGAAGGCGGCGATTATGACATCCGGCTGATTAGCTTGATCTCCGAAGATTGCCGCTCTATTGAAGCCGAGTTAGCTGGCATTCCTTTAGCCGATTCGGGAGAGGTACCGGGCGACCTGATTAGCTTGCGCCTGAGTTCTACCAACCTAGAAGCAGATTGCTGCACCGTCCTGTGTTCGGAAACGACCGGATGTATGCGCATGGAAGCAGGCGGCGGCGCTCAAGCTTGTCGCATTCAGCAAGTTACGCCCCTATCCGACCAAAAGACGGAGACTCTCTTGAGTCGGCAATTTCAACGCTGGGGTCGCGACATGCTCTACGAAGAAAGTATGAGCGTTACTACTCAAATTATTAACTTAGCCAATTAGAAAGAGATCTGGGACGACACAACGGCGTCGGCGGCTGCCACCGACGCCCCGTCCTCAACCTCGCTTCGCGATCGAAGGCAGAAGGCTTTTAGGCAGAATTCTAACTTCTCAGTTATGTCGAGAAAATTTTTTAGGGTTTATATCCAAAGATAGTTTTGTACCGTTACCACCGATCGAAAATAGGTACAAGGAAAAGTTGGAAATCGGAAGCGCATACAAAACTTTATGCCGGAACAGAAAAAAATTCTTCTCAATTCCGTAATTTCACCGAAAGAGATTGTAGATAGTTCTTAGAGCATTGGGATTAATTGTATTAGCGTGGGGTTAGCCATCGAGTAAAGATGGCTACTTTTTTTGGGAACTAGAAGCCAAGTTTCCTGCGTGGCTCGCTAACAATGCATCTAGAGACCGTCAAATTCGCTCGGACGACTACAATAGCAGGTAAGGTAGTGCGGATAAAATGAGCGCCGAGGAAACGATCGCGGCAAACTGTTTCATGAACTCTTCTGTGGGAAAGCCAGTCTAAACGGCAGACAGAGATGTAGAGCCATGCTAAAAACCAAGTCTCAGCAAACGGAGCCAGAAAATTTGACGACCTTACCGCCTCGTCCGAAAACGCCTCAACTGCTGCGGATGCTCAATCTGATTTTTCGTCCCATAGACTACATGGACGATTATGGAAAACGCTATGGCGATTTCTTGACTGTCGGCAGCGAAAAAAATCCCTTCGTCTACGTCAGCAACCCCCAGGCAATCCAAGAGATTTTTACAGGCGATCCCTATCGATTCGATACGGGGATGAGGGGAGGATTTATTTACTTATTGCTAGGGGCAAACTCCCTATTATCCCTCGATGGCGCGAGACACCAACGGGAGCGAAAGCTTTTAATGCCGCCTTTTCACGGCGATCGCTTGCGGGCATACGGTCATCTCATCTGCGAGATTGCCCGACAAGTAACAGAACCTTGGCAAGTAGGCAAATCCTTTCAAGTCCGCTCCTACATGCAAGAAATTACCTTGAGAGTTATTTTACAAGCCGTGTTTGGCTTGCAGCAAGGGGAGCGCTGCGATCGCTTGCGGCAACTTATCGGTTCGATGCTCGATTCCATCAGTTCTCCCCTCAGTTCTACCACGATGTTTTTTCCGGCGCTGCGAAAAGATTGGGGAAACTGGAGTCCGTGGAGTCGCTTTTTGCGCCAACAGGAACGAGTCGATCGCCTTTTGTTCGATGAGATTCGGGAACGTCGAGAACGGGGGCATTTAGACGGCGAAGATATTCTCACCTTACTGATGTCGGCTCGCGATGAAGAAGGAAAGCCAATGACAGACCAAGAGTTGCGCGATGAATTGATGACGCTCTTGTTTGCCGGACACGAGACGACCGCATCGGCACTATCCTGGGCGTTGTATTGGATTCATTATCTCCCAGAGGTGCAAGAAAAGCTGCGCTCCGAGCTAGCCAGTCTCCCAGAAGGAGCTGCTCCCGGCGAGATCGTTCGACTTCCTTATCTTACCGCCGTCTGCCAAGAAACCCTGCGAATTTATCCCATTGCTTTAGCTGCCTTCCCTCGCCTCTTAAAAGCTCCGCTAGAACTCATGGGCTATCAGTTTGAAGCGGGTACGGTGCTGGCTCCCTGTATCTATCTAACCCACCATCGCGAAGATTTATACCCAGAACCCAAGCGTTTCCAGCCAGAGCGCTTTTTGGAGCGACAATATTCTCCCTTTGAATATTTTCCCTTTGGCGGCGGCAATCGTCGCTGCATCGGCATGGCATTGGCAATGATGGAGATGAAATTGGTACTGGCGACCATTCTATCTTGCTATCAACTGGCACTGACTAGCAATTGTCCGGTGAAGCCAGTTCGTCGCGGTTTAACCGTCGCCGCGCCCAGTAGGTTGCGAATGCTGGTCAAACGGAAAGATTAACTTCTTCCGCGCGGGAAGTCCCCTAATTTATCGGTGGGATGAGAGCGCGGGCAGCACTTATAATTCTTGTTGAAATCTTCATATTGCTTGCCATGTAAGTGATATAAGCTAGAAATAGCTCAGAAATCAAACCGAGCCAAAAGGAATATACGGGCGAACCGGCCGTCAGGTCGTAGACACTCTACGCTGACGGCACTCAATGTGGCGACGCAGGTTCGCCCCCGCACCTCGTCTGCGAACATAACCGGAGTACTGATGGGATCTGGGTCAACACATAAAGAGTACTGCGGGACTCGCAGGAATCGAAAACGCCTATGCAGTTGAGGACGCGGATGCGCCACCTGCGGGCGCATCATTTGAGTGTCCGTCGGTCTGTCGAGGAGTAAGTCATGGGGCTGCTCTAGATAAGAAGCGAAACTCCAGTGATGGAAATAACTAGGAATGCCTAATCGTGAGGTTAGGAAGTTCCCGATTTATCGGGAGAGGATGTCACATTTCTCGATACACCCGTTTGGGAGAGGGTTGGAGGTCGATCGCAATAGCTACGGGACGCTCGCTGCGCTCTTTTGGCAACTGCGCTCCCCATTTCTGAAGGCTTTTCAGTACGGCTTCTCGAACGCCGGGTTCTTGTTCCCTAGAGAGCATCAGACAGAAATATTCGACCAGCTGAGGCCGGTAAACTTGACGCAAACGAGGTTGGTTAGCCAGATGGGAGAGTTGTCGCACGGCTATCAGGCGTTTGAGGGGATCGGCTGCTGTTAGATCTGACAATAGATGCTCGAATTTTCCCTCATCTCGCCGATCGCGATCGCAAATCAAGTGCCAAATTAAAAGGAGAAGCGTCAAGACAGTCCCAACCCCCTGTAAAATCGTCCCCGTTGCCAGCCAGCGGTTCTCAGAGTCTGCCCAAATCGAAGCGGCAATATAGGTACTCAAGGCAGCAAACCCGCCGCTTCCAACCGCAACGGTCAACTTTCCCTGAGATCCTGTAAAAAACTGTCGCCAATGGAACCAGTAGGCTTGCCAGTTCCATCCCTGCATAAAATAGACAAGCAACATCAATCCTACCCCAGCAACCGTTGCCAGTACCAGTTTCCAGTTCCACAACAGCATCGCGGTAACCCCCAAAGCGCCAAGAAACCAACCAATTGCCTTTCGGAATGATTTTTTAGAGAGAAATTTAATCAGTTGTCTCTCGACTCGATTGAATGACGGGTTGCCAATCGCATAGCAAACTTGTTTCCACCAGTGTGATGCTTGTGCCACAGGGAATTCCTATTAAAGTGGACGATCGATAAAATTTTGTTTTTTAATGGCTGTCATTAGCATAGATCGGGAACGATCCGATCGCGATCGCGAAATGCCATTGCCTAACTAATTTTACAGAGGTTTAGCGATTTGGAGGTGCTAGCGATCGCGCAATGCATCAAAAATTTAACTATTTATAACCCAATCGCTAAAAATGGCTTTCTCGTAACGCTTCTAGATAATCTATCGCCGCTTCTAGCTTATTGTCGTAAGCATAGGAAAATTCTTCAAACCACATCCCTTCTTCAGAACGAGGATTGAGTTTTTTTAACCACTCTTGCGCTTGTTGCCTCAATGCCTGTCGTTTTCGCTGCCGCCGTTCTCGGAGTTCTTGCTGTTGGCGTTCTCGTTCCAATCGCTCTTTTTCTCGATATTCAGCTTGAATGTCTTGTAAGACCCTATTATCTGACGAGGACGCAACGGTTGCTGGAGAAGTCGATTGTAGCGGCTGTGGGGAATAGTTTTTAGGAGCTTCCAATTCAGCCTTCACCTCTGCTAGTAAATTATCGATAAGCGGTTGCGATCGCGTTGGTTCCGAAGATGGCGATGCTAGCTGATTTTGTTCGTACTCGGCTTTCAGTTGGGCGAGTAAATTCTCCATTTCGTCCATATCACATACCCTCAGGCTACTATAGCGTAGGGGATTCTATTTACCGATCGCTGATTCCTGACAATTAATATTAGTTATCAGTCAGCGATCGCGTTGAGCAAAACTTCTGTTAAGGTGTAATTTTCCATATCTTGGATAGTTATCGTATCGACGATATCAAATTTTGCCCCGACGGTTTGCATTTCGTCGTCTAGCGCCTTGAGAAAGCGCGTTGCTTCGGCATCATTGCCGATTTGAATGAAAGAAATCGCTAGTTCTTCGTCTTTTTCCATACGCCGCGACGCTTCGATGATGACGCGCATCACTGCCTTGCGATCGTCGGGTTCCCCATCGGTGACGATCAAAATAATTTCTCCATTCGGCTTTGTCTGTCCGGCTGCTTTGCGCTGAAAGTAACCGTTGACGGCATCTTGCAGAACCCCTGCCAAATCCGTGCTGCCGAGGGGTTCGTTTTCGAGAAAAATTTGTCGGACTTTGCTAGAGGTAACGTTGTCGTAGCGCTTAAACCGTCCCGAAAAGGTGTAGACGGTAATGCCATCGGGATCGACTTCTTCGCATTTGCTTGCCAAAGCCAGGGTTGACTCCTGCATCGAACTCCAGCGACTTCTGCCTCCCGGCTGGTCTTTGATTGACATGCTGCCACTTTTGTCAATAATAAGCGTACAATCGCGTTGGTCTAACATTCCCGTCTCCGTAATTAATTTGTACGAGCAAGGTATGTCTTGCTCCCATTAATCGACGATAGCATCGAGCCAGTCTTCCGTCATCGTTAAATTCTCTATATCCTCAACACTCAGCGTATCGACGAGATCGAATTCGGATTTTTCAAGCAGCTAATACTATTTCTAAAAAAAGAACGCTACAGATGCTCAATGAAAAAGCCTTGCACCCAGAGCGACTGACTAATTGCGAACCGATAATTGCGAACCGACGCGGACTCCCACGAAGTGGAGGAGCATCGGCGAATTGGTATGACGCGCTCCTCATTGCCATCGTTTCTGCGGCATAGCCATGAAAAATTTTTGGTGCGATCGATCGCGATATTAGCCGTCCGATTTAGAAAATCCGTAATAAAATTGAATCGGATTCTAGAGAGCCTAAATTTTTGTAAACGGATAGAAGATGGGGATACTGACTAGAAAACGAGATTTCAAGAGCGGCTCTTTGTGTCATTAATCGTAGGTGAGGATGGCTAATAACAATCTCAACGGGAGCAATGACTATCGCTCGACCGAGACAGCGAGGAATCGTAGATTGAATGCTCACCATCTCGATCGAACGATTAATTATTGGCCCCCTGGCAAACAATTAGAAGATGGGAAATATACGATCGTCCAAAAATTGAGCAGTGGCGGTTTTGGGATTACTTATTTAGCGCAGGATAATAGAAGTGGCGATCGCGTGGTTGTCAAAACTCTCAGCATAGAATATATTCCGCCCGATCGCTTCGAGCGATTCCGTAAAGATTTTCTTAACGAAGCCGTTCGGTTGGCAAAATGCTGCCATCATCCTCACATCGTCTGCATCATTGAGTTGATTGAAGAGGAAGGGTGGCCCTGCATTGTCATGGACTACATTCCCGGTCAAGATTTGGAAACGATAGTCAAACAAAAGATCCTATCGCCTGAAGAAGCTTTGCGCTATATCAGACAGATTGGCGCGGCATTAATTACCGTCCACCAACAAGGATTGCTGCATCGAGATATCAAGCCGAAAAATATTATCATTCGAGCCGATAGAGATGAGGCAGTTTTAATTGATTTTGGCATTGCTCGCGAATACAATCCTAACGTAGAAAGATCGCTGACAGCTTTTATGTCGGGAGGTTATACGCCTGTCGAACAAATTTATCCCAACGAAAGCGAAAACAAAGCGGGATTTTATACCGATGTTTATGGACTATCAGCAACTTTATATTATCTCGTGACGGGAATCAATCCTGAAGATGCACAAAGTCGAGTCATTAATTTAGCTAACCATCGCTCCGATATTTTAGTCAATCCTCGGACAATTAATCCAGAAATCAGTGCCGAACTGGATCGGGCAATTTGCCAAGGGATGGAAATCTATCCAGCCAATCGACCTCAAACCATACAAGAATGGCTCGATCTCTTGCCAAATTCTTTTCATGAATTAGAAAGAGAGCAAACTTTAAAAATCGCCGCAACCCACCGTCAAAATAGCCATCCAACTCAATCATTTCTTCGACCGTTAAAACAACGAAAACTTGGCAGAAAATCTAAAAGGCATCTGGTTTGGATTATTGGAGGAGCGTTGAGCGCGATCGCACTCAGTATAGGCACGATCGGGGGTCTGCAAAGAATACTAGAACGACCAACTTCAATTAACTCAAATAGCAATTCGACTGTTGAGTTCGACAATCGAGAAGTAGCCGAGTATTCCCACTATGGAATTAAGTTTAAATATCCAAAAGACTGGGCAATTAAACAATACGAACCCAATGAATTTACTCAGATCGTAGCCGAATTAATTCCCCCTAGCGATCGCGCTTCGACCGAATCGATTCAACCCAAAATTCTTGTCGAACTTAGAGAACTGACTAATTCTTATTCAATCGATGAAGTTATGCAAGGAGCTGCTGAAGAAATTCAAAAATATTTACCCAACTCCAACATTATAGAAAAGCAAAAGATCCAGTTGAGATCGCATCCAGCTTATTTATTAGTTTATACAGGATTGGATGAAAAAAATGCCTTACAAAGAATACAAATTGGAGTTTTAAATAGCGATCGATTATACATTCTGACATATGAAGCAAAAGTCGAGCAATATAAAACCCACGAATCCACCGTACAATCTATCGTCAACTCTTTCGATTTTTCTCAGTGAAGCCTCTTAATAAAGTTTTTATTATAAACTATAAAAATCCTTTTAATTTTCTCCTAAAATTCTAATTGAAAAAGTTAAGAAAACAAACGGTGAAACCTTACAACCTGACTAAGATTCTCAGTAGACTGGCACTCGTTCTGGCTTTTAACCAAGCGATCGCCGAACCCAGCATGGCAGAAACTCAGCGTTTCTTCTGTGCGGTACTCAACGGAAACTATACGACTTTTGTTCGTACCCCGCGAGGCAACGTCCCGCTCATTCTTTGGACTTCTGGTGCTTTCGATCGAGCGGGATGGACGAATGAAAAGCGCTGCCTAGAGGTTAGCGGACGCTTTCAGAAGTACAACAAAAGCGGTAGGCTGAAATATATTAGGACGAGTAGCATCAATCGACTTCCCGTCCTATGCGTAGCGCAGGCTAAAGGGGGCAGTTGTCAGACTGAAGATGTATTATTTACCCTTCGAGCGGGAACAAATGCCCAACAAGTCCTGACAAGACTCTTAGATGTTCGTCGCGGTGCTGGTAGGAGTACGCCAATTCAACTGAGTAACGAGCAAATTTTTTCCTATGATGAGCGAGGCGAACTCTACGCTGATGTAGAAAACCTCATCCAAGCTTTGCCAGTGGAATCGGAGAAGAAAATCCAGCCAATTGAATCAAGAAATACAGAAACTACTCGACCTTTATGGTAAAGAGGAAGAGAGTGATGCAGATAAGATGGCGAGCGCTAGGACTCTCGTTATTCATTGGGAGTTTGGTGATAGGACTTCCAGGAAACACCCATAATGCCGATCTGGATCTGGCAAATCAAAAAGTCCAATCCGAGCAATTGCGCGATCGCCTGAGCGAAGAACAACTGTATCGAGAAGCCCAAGCCATTACCGTCAGAGTCTTATCCTCATTATCGCTCGTCGGCTCGGGAACCATCGTTCGCGCCGAAGGCAATACCTATTTCGTGCTGACAAATGCTCACGTTCTTCGCGCCGCCCCATCTCCCTATCAAATTCAGACCCCTGACGGTGCGGTTTACGAAGCCACAGTCATCACGCCCGCTTCCTTCCAAAAGAACGATCTGGAAGTTTTACAGTTTAGCGCCGCTAAACCTGACTACTCGGCGGCTAAATTGGGCGCATCGGCTACGCTAACCCAAGGAGAAGAAGTCTTTGCGGCTGGATTTCCCTTTTCCCTAGAAAAGCGCACTGCCGTGCGCGCACCATCAAAAAACGCTTCTGCTGCCAAATATTCTACTGACAGCAGCTTTGCCTTCAGAGAAGGTCGCGTCGTTCTCATATTGGACAAAGCCTTAGAAGGAGGCTATCAAGTAGGCTATACTAACGAGATTGAGAGGGGAATGAGTGGCGGACCGCTACTGAACCGCGTCGGAGAGTTGGTGGGCGTGCACGGCATGCAAGTCTATCCCCTATGGGAAGCTCCCGACTATTACGAAGATGGATCTGCGCCCCCTTCTCCTTTGCAACAAACGATCGCTCGTTCAAATTGGGCAATTCCCATCGAAAGAATCGTCCGGTCAGCAGCACCAGCCCAACTATGGTGAAAATTGCCTCCCGAATCCCTGTCGCGTTAATCGTCGCTACGACAACGATTACCCCAGTGCCATCTTCTGGCGCGGAGAGTTCGTCGCCGCCAGCCGTCGCCCAAATCGCTGCAGACATCACAGTGCGCATAGACGGACAAGAAAACGGTTCCGGCGCAATTGTCGCTAGAGAAGGCGATACTTACCGAGTTCTGACCAACTGTCACGTCGTCGATACGCCGGGAAGCTACGCGATTGTCACCTCCGATGGCGAGCAACACCTCATTAACATCAGTCAGGCGAACTGTCATCGGGAGGCAGATTTAGCTGTCGTGCAGTTTAGTGCAAAAAAAGACTATCCGGTAGCAGAAATCGGGGATTCAGGCCGACTGACGACAGGGACAGCTATCTATATTGCGGGTTGGGTAGACCGAGATCCCGTCAATCCCGAACGGGGCTATCGGTTTCGCGATGGAGCGATCGCGGGAATTCAGCCCCATGCGAGAAAAGGATACGCGATCGTTCACACCAGCGAAAGCAGACCCGGAATGAGTGGCGGTCCGATTCTCGATGCCCAAGGGCGCTTAATAGGCATCAACGGACAAAGCTTCACCGACCCCAACTCTAACGCCGTCGAGTTTTATGGCATTCCCATCGATACTTACACGAGTTGGCAAAAAATCGATTCAACTGTGTCAAACCCGGTTGCCACGGTAACGCCTATTCCCAACGACTCGCCAAGCGAACCCAGCAGCAGTACTGCCCCTCCCCCTACGCCAGAACCAGAACCCACTCCCACGCCCCCGCCCAGCAACAACAACGCTCAAATCGCTTACGTTCCTATCTCAAATTATGCCTTGACTTATATGCTCAGAGGTCATGCTTGGCCCGTCGTTAGCGTTGCTTTCAGTCCCAACGGACAGAAAGTAGCGAGTAGCAGTTGGGACGACTCGATCAAACTTTGGAATCCAAAGAATGGGAAATTAGAAAGAACGCTCGAACTGCACAGTGCCGGGGTCAACGCGATCGCGTTTAGTCCAGACGGACAAAAGCTAGCCAGCGGCAGCGAAGACAAAACCATCAAAATTTGGAACCTGACTAAAAATAGCTTAGAACTGACGCTGACAGACCATTTAGACTGGGTGATGTCTCTTGCCTTCAGTCCTGACGGACAACGATTGGCTAGCGGCAGCAAGGATAACGCGATCGCGATTTGGAATTTAGCGACTGGAACTTTAGAGGCAACGCTCAGCGGTCATGCCGGTGCGGTGCAAAGCGTGGCTTTTAGTCCCGACGGACAGCGATTGGCTAGCGGCAGCGACGACGCGACCGTCAGAATTTGGAATGTCAGGACTGGTAGCTTAGAGCAAACCCTCGAACAACATGCCCAAGGCGTAAATAATGTTGTTTTTAGTCCCGACGGACAGCGATTGGCTAGCGCTAGCAAAGATAAGAAGATTAGGATTTGGAATGTCAGTATTGGCAAGTTAGAGCAAACCCTTAACGGTCATGCCGATAGCGTCAATAGTGTTGCTTTTAGCCCCAACGGACAGCAATTAGTGAGTGCCAGCGACGATAAAACTATCAAAATTTGGAATCTGAGCAATGGCAGCGTAGAACGCACTCTCGAAGGGCATTCTAAAGCGGTTAAAAGCATTGCGTTCAGCCCGGACGGACAGGAGTTAGCTAGCGGTGGTTTGGATAATACCGTTGCAATCTGGCAGGCAAAACCACAGACAGAAGATGATTAATGTGAGTTCGGAACTTAGAAGCCAGAAGTTACAAGTAGGGGTGGATTTATCTAGAAACTCTAGGAACTTCCCAATAGCTAAATAAAAACCAGCCCTTAAACTCGGAAGGCAGAAGGCAGAAGAAAGGCAGAAGTCAGAAGTCGGAACGAGCTAAATCTGAAATCGAACTTGCATATGATTAGTACAACTCTCAAAATACCGCAAGACGAGTATGTCAAAGTTGGTTCTGTTAAGACTCGCTACTGGCGGGCAGGAGACAAAGGTTCTCCAGTCATTTTGCTACACGGTGGTGGGGGATCGGTAGAATTTTGGCTTTATAACATCCCCGTTCTGGCAAAGCATCACAGAGTTTATGCTTTCGATATGGTTGGTTCGGGTCTTTCCGATAAACCATCGGCTACCTATTGCCTCACCTATCAGGCACAATTTATCAAAGATTTCATGGAGGCTTTGGGGCTCGATCGCGCTACTTTGATTGGCAATTCGATGGGCGGTGGTGCGGCTTTGCAGTTTGCCCTCCTGTTTCCCGAACGCTTGCACAAGCTGGTGCTGGTGGATAGTTTTGGGCTGGGCAGGGAAATCTCTTTCGGTCTGCGGTTGGCCTCGATTCCCTTTGTCGTGCGATCGCTCCGTCCCAATCGCCGCATCTTTGAACCAATGATACGCCATGATTTTCACGACCCGACCTGCATTCCCCAAGAATGGCTCGAAATTCGCTATCCGATCTTTGCGTTGCCAGGACGACAAAAAGCACTCGAACAACTGGCGCGAACAAATTTAAGCTTACTGGGCGTTCGTCGTTCTGTCTACCGCCCCCTAGTCGAGCAACTGAGTAAGATCGCCGCGCCAACCCTGATCGTTTGGGGAAAACAAGATCGCATTCTACCCGTCGCTCATGCCTACGTTGCCGCCAAACATCTCCCGAATAGCCAGTTGCATATCTTCGATTCCTGCGGGCACCACCCCCATCTAGAACGCCCGGATGAGTTTAATCATTTGGTTTTAGAGTTTTTAGCTAGATAGCTTGCCAAGCGTGACTGGCGGATAAACAATGGTTTTACTTTTTATTAAACGCGAAGCTGCTAGAAATAAACTAAATCCAACTCCTCGTCCCCCTGCACTTTCAGTTGATAAGCGAATAAAAATGGCAGCAGTGGAGACGGCTAGGATACCGATAAATAAGATTAATCCTACTTGCCATTCCTTGGGGCGAGTGGCTGTTTTCATGAATCTTTTGGCATAAATGATTTTGATCTTGCGCAAAGGCGCAAAGGAACTCGCAAAAAACTGGCATGGAAATCTGATTGCTCTAGCTAAGTTGGCTCTCGCTTACGCCTAAAATCGCGATCGCATCTCCGACTCGCACGACTTTTCCAGCTTCCGAAGCAGGGACGTTGGTATTTACGCTCAATCGATAAAAATGATTAAAACGCTCTGTAACTGTCCATGATGGCAGCAATTCTCGCCGTTTATTGATAAATACTTTCTGGAAATTAGCGGTCGCTTCTCCCGTTTTGGAATCGCGCGTAGGAACGATGCAACGCTGACAGGAGTTGATTCCTTCAAAGAGCACTTCTCCTACTTTAAAGCGAACGCACTGCCCTGCTTGGGCAAAGAGCCGATCTTCCCAGAACGGTGGGACTCCAGCAATCTCTAAGTTAGCCCGCAGTCGCAAACGCATTTCTTCTACACTTAGGCTAGGAAACCAGGAAGCAACTTCTTCAATCGTCGCCGTACTAATTACAGTCGGTCCTTTGGCATTGAAATCGTCTGGAAAGCCTGTTATTAAATTCTGCTTTAATTTAACTGGAATGCCCAAGTAATTGCTTAACCAGTTTTCTAATTTAGTTCTCTCCTTATCGAGATGAAAAGTCGCTTTTTGGTCGGTACCCTGGATTTGTAGAGAGATGTAATTTAATTCGTCGTCAAATTGCGATCGCAGTAAATGAACTTTGGCATTGCGCTTGCCATTGACAAAGTTACCATTCTCGTCAAACAAAGCAAACTCGCGATCGTGCTCGATCGCACCACTTTCTAGTATCGTTGCTTGTGTCAAAGAAATTCCATCAAGCGACTTCACCGGATAAATGTGAATGCTCGTTATATAAGGTAATGCATTCATAAGCACTAATTCACAAATAACTTTTCAAAAGAGAACGAGAAGTCGCACAGGCAACTAGAAGTATTTCTGCATCGCGTCCTCCTTTCGCCAAGAGTCGGTGAGGAGTGCCGGCATCAAAGTGAGCGGCATCGCCGGGATGGAGTAAGTACTCTTCGTCTGCGAGTGCTAGCACCAGTTTGCCAGAGAGAACGTACAGCCACTCCTCGCCGTCGTGTTGATAAAGCTGCTCTTGCTTGCGTTCTGCGGGTACTCTAACTCGAATCGGATGCAGGTTAGCAGTAGGAAGGCTACCTGCTAGAGAAGTATAAAACAGACCATTGCCTTCTTTTGTTGCCGTATCTTTAGCGCGGACGATAACTCCAGCAGTCGCCTTGTGCTTTTGGGAAGCGGCTTCTAAGGCTGGCTCGAACAATAATAGTAAAGTGAGTCCATAGGTTTGAGCGAGATTCAAGAGAACGGCTAAAGATGGCTGGCGATCGCCACTTTCGAGTCTTGAAAGATATGCTTCTAACTACTAACCGATCGGCGATCGCTAAGGACAAATGACCAATGACCAATGACAAAAACTAATAAGCCTGTAAAATTATTCCTAAAACTCCGATCGCTCTTGACTTACATAAATAGACAATGTCTGCGCTACCGCCTTTAAATACAGATACCATCCGGGCAATTTTGAATGAAGAAATTGATGATGCTACTGTCAATCAATTAGTTTGGTACTATCTCGGCTATCGCTATGACCAATCCAGTCAGAAATGGGATACAAGCCAAGTAGCAGAGGATTGGAAACAAGAATATCCAGAACCTCCAGATTTTATTGCCAACAGACCTCCGACTGTGAAGCTCACCCGGTCTATTCCAGTTGAAAACAAACAATTGTTAAAAGAAAAACTGGGATTTCAAGGCTATAAAATTGGAGAATTTGGATCCAGACAAACGCGCCGCGCTACGGCAGCTAATTGGCTGTTAGGTTATCTGCAAACTCGATAGAATATTAAGTAAGGTAACAAAATTTGTAGAAATTTTAATCTTATGGCTTTATTTGGATTTGGTAAAAAGCTTTCCCTTCCTACCCCTGAAGAAGCATTACCCGGACGGGCAGAACCCATGCCAGTTCCTGCCTTTCACTACGTCAACGGGAATCCTCTCAAACCTCCCTATCCCGATGGATTAGAGATAGCAATGTTTGGCATGGGATGTTTTTGGGGCGCAGAAAGAAAATTCTGGCAGTTAGAAGGCGTTTTTATTACGGCAGTGGGGTACGCAGCTGGAATTACTCCTAATCCTACTTATCAAGAGGTTTGTACGGGGATGACGGGTCATAATGAAGTGGTTCGTGTCGTCTACGATCCGAAGGTCATTAGCTACGAACGACTCCTGAAAGTGTTTTGGGAAAACCACGATCCTACCCAAGGGATGCGTCAGGGAAATGATGTCGGCACTCAGTATCGTTCTGGCATCTATGTCTATTCTGAGGAGCAAAGAAAATTAGCCGAAGCGTCGCGGGATCTTTATCAAAAAGCTCTCAGCGAAGCCAGATATGGAAAAATTACCACTGAAATTCTGGATGCGCCCGAATTTTATTATGCAGAAGGCTACCATCAACAATACCTGGTAAAAAATCCCAATGGATATTGTGGATTGGGAGGAACCAAAGTAGAGTGCCCTATCTCGCTTGGCGTTAACCTGAGTTGATATTAGTGGTTAACTGTCAATTTCATCGAAAAAAATCGCGATCGCGCTTGACTTTTGGGAGAGCAAAGCAGCTGCTATAGCAATCCTAGTTGATTCATAAAAATTGTATGCGAGCGTCCCGCTCGCGCGGGCATCTTGCCCGCACTACGTTCACAAATGATTTAGGATTGCTATAGCAACTTTAAACTCGGCACCAACGAATCCCTTTAGTCCGCTGCAACACAATGGTGAGGCAGCACTTGACAATTTTCTTCGGCACAAGAAACCCCACCTCAACGGTCATTACTTGAGGTTCCAAATATACCTCTCGATCGACCATTCTCCTGAGTCCTCTCTGTGGAAGAGCCAGGTTTTTGTGGCTCGGAATGAATTCGTCGTTCCATCAGCGTGAGCGACAGTGTTTACATTGGCCCGCGCAATTCCGTATACCCATCGATCGTCGATCCGCAAAGCATCAAGGGGTGTCAACTGAACAGTCCATTTTGCGACATCATAGTCCTTCTGTTCGCTCTTGGCAATCTCGTCCGAACCGTATTCAGGCTCCGACCCTGGTGGAATCCGAATTGCATCTGTGGCAAATAGCTTCCGATAAGCTGCCGAATCGTTGGCGTTAACGGCTGCCTGATACTTCTCACACATTGTCTTGAGAACTTCGTTCGCATCAACCATAATTTAAGTCTCCTTTGTTAGTTTGCTCCCACCTGTTGCATAGGAGGTAAGCAGTATTGATATAACCGAAGCTGACTGCTTGTAAAGGCAAAGGTCGGCTGGAAGAGAGTGCAGATCCAGCAAAACCGTATATTTTTCTCTCTACTGAAGCTCAGGCTTGTACAAGACCTATCGAGATAAAAAAACAACAGCCTAGTTATTATGCTTATTATGTGAAAACTTTCTGTTTGTTTTCTCTATGATGATTCATATTCGAGTTAATTTGTCAAGTTAATACAAAATACTCTATATTTCTTTACTTTTTTTTTAGAAAAAGTTGTTATTTATTTTTTTATTTACAACTATCTTGATTGTAACGGCATAGCGCGATCGCTTCGCTCTAATTTTTGATCGCGCCCCACGCTTCACCAGAGTAATTAACATTAATTTAAACAGTTAAATTCACTGCGAAACTTCCCAACCTGAGAAGATAAATTACACAAGAGAGTTTCTAGGCTTTGCTCTTGATTTCCGAGATTAGCCGCAAAAATTACATTGACTTCCGATCGCCGCACTTCGCGAATAATTCATTTAGATGGATTGGGCATTCTCCAGCCCAAGGTTTCAGTAATATCCCATCCAATTTGACTGATAGTATAAGCTAGCTGCGATCGCAGAGCATATTCTAAGATTTCTTGGAAATTAATAGCTGTCGTTATTGTTTTCTCCTATTTGTGAAAATAATCTGTTTTGAGTAGTATTAGACGATTTTGATAAATAAAAGTCAGAGTTAAAAAATCCGGTAAGATTCTGTCATAGACTAGAGACATCTAAGGGATCGGGAGTTAGATTGATGAGTCAGGAAATGGCACAGGGAGTACGTTGGACGGTTCACGATATCGATTTATTGCCAGAGAATGAAGGAATCCGCTACGAAATTATTGATGGAGAATTATTTGTGACCAGAGCACCTCACTCTAGGCATCAGCAAACCTGCGGCAGAATTTTTCAGTACTTGAATAGTTGGTCTGAAGAAAGCGGTTTAGGGGAACCTATTCCCAGTCCTGGGGTTTTGTTCTCAGAGGCTGACAATGTAGTCCCAGATGTAGTGTGGGTGAGAAAAGAAACTTATATGCAACTAATTGACGAACAGGGACACCTGACTGGTGCACCAGAGTTAGTGGTTGAGGTAATATCTCAGGGTCAGCAAGACCAAAGAAGAGACCGAGAAGCGAAGCTTAAACTCTATTCGTCTAGGGGAGTGCAAGAGTATTGGATAGCAGATTGGCGATCGCGCAAACTTGAAGTTTATCGCCGAGAAAGTGCTCAACTGAAGCTTGTAGCAACTTTATTCAGTAACGATACAGTGACTTCTTCTCTATTACCTGGGTTTAGCTGTCTTGTCGATCGCTTTTTTCCCAAATAAGACAGCAAGAGTAGGTAGACAAACTTTGCCCACCCGACCGCCTTAAACCACTGTGCTAGTAAAATTTAAAAGTTGCTGTTCGGCTGCATTGAGATTGCCTCGGACAGTAACAAAATCTTCGTTTCTTAGGTTAGATTGCCGCTTTCTCCGTAAGCTGATTCTTCATACCACGATCGCAACAGAGAAAAGAAATCATCGGCAATCTCTGGATGTAAAAGTCAACCCCATCTAAAGCTAGCATTAGAGATGCATTAATTTCTGGTAGCAAACAATCTTCTCCATTAATTTTCTGTTGTCGTCGCTCGCCTCGAACTCTGCGCGGGCTGTGGGATAGAGATATCGACGATTTTGACTTCACCTCCTAAGTTGCTCAAGGGTGGCTGAATGGCTTGAGCGTTGCCGACGATTAAAGTCACGATGCGATCGGGTTGTAGATATTTCTGAGCGACGCGCTGGACATCCTGAATCGTCGTCGCTTTAACGGCTCGTTGATACTGAAAGATGAAATCTTCGGGATAGCCAAAGTATTCGTAACGCATCAGCCGCGAAAGAGTTTGATTGGGATTCTCGAAGTTAAAGACAAAGGAGTTGAGGATGGAATCTTTGGCGTAGTTGAGTTCCTTTTCTGTAATAGGGGTAGTCCGCACTTGTTCGATTTCTGAAAGCAGGGATTTGACAAAAGGAACTGTGGTTTCCGATTTCGTTTGTCCTCCGGCAAAAAAGAGTCCGGGATAATCGTATTTGGGATCCCAATAGCCGTAGACGCTGTAGGCAAGTCCCTGACGCGATCGCAAATCGTTAAACAAACGCCCGCCAAAGCCATTCAAAACACCATTCAAAACGCTAAGGGCGGGATAGTCGGGATTCCTAAAATCGCCGCCGAGATGACCGATGCGGATATTGCTTTGCGTAAGCTGAGGGCGATCGACCAAAAAGATTCCGCCTTGATATTTCTGAGAGGCTGGGGGAATAGCGTTATCTAGCTTGGTGGCGGGAGGCTGCCAGTCTCCAAATGCTTTCTCGATCGCCGCTTTCATTTTGGCTGGATCGAAATCGCCGACAATCCCTAAGATCGTGCGATCGGGACGAATGTAGGTTTGGTAAAAATTAATAATATCCTCGCGGGAAATCCTATCGATGGTCGTATATTCTTCTATGCGCGCATAAGGGCTAGTTTCCCCGTAAATCAACTTTTGAAATTCTCGGTTGGCGATCGCTCCGGGATCGTCGTTGCGACGGGCAATGGCACCCCGCCGTTGAGTTTTGGCTAACTCGATCTTATCAGGGGCAAAGGCGGGGTAACGAATCACCTCAGCAAATAGATCGAACACCATATCGATGTCTTCGCTAAGTGTGTTGAAGCTGGCCGTTCCCGAATCAATGCCGATACTCGTTTCTACAACAGCTGCTCGCTGCTCTAAAATCTCGTCTAATTTGTCGGCAGGATGTTGTTGAGTTCCACCAGTTCGCATCACTGTCCCAGCAATTGCGGCTAAGCCTACTTTATCTAGGGGTTCCAGACGAGAGCCAGTCCTTATCAGGGCAGTACCGCTCACTAGAGGAAACTGATGGTCTTCCATCAGATATACCACCATGCCATTACTTAATTGATAGCGTTCGTATTTGGGGATTTTGATTTCTGGTGCGGCAGAGAAGGTTAATTCGTCGTAATGCCGAGGAGTCTGAGCAATGGCTGGCATACGAAAGGTAAAAACCAGCGCGATCGCTACTATAACTAATCCAATTGCTCTAAAACTGTGAAAACGTTTTTTCATAGATTGTTTGTCATTGGTCATTGGTCATTGGTCGTTGGGGATTAGTTAGTCGTTAGTGGTTGGTGATTAGTTTTCTCCCTTGTCTTCCCACACTCCTCCCGTTTCCCAGTCCCCCACATTCTTCCGTCTCAGAAGTCTCCTTCTCCTTCTCTCCCTATCTCATCATTCCGTCTGGCTTGCTTAATAAACGTCCGATCGTGCGGTTTTGAGGGGTGAAGGTGGCTTTGGCGACTCGTTGGATATCGGCAGGGGTAACAGCCGCGATCGCGTCTAATTCCTTAAATAAATTGCGCCAGCTTCCGGTTTTAATGTCATACTCTGCCAGTAACTTCGCCATTCCCATATTGGAATCGAGCGATCGCAATAAATCGGCCGTAAGCTGATTTTTGACTCGCTCTAACTCTTTGGCTGAAATCGGTTCGGTTTTGAGGCGTTCGAGTTCTACATTTAAGGCTTTGGCAACATCGTCAACCGTTGCGTTAGGCGCTGTCAGTGCGTAGAACAGCGTGAGATTGGGATACTTATCGCCCGGAAATCCATTAAACCCTTGAGCTGAAAGCGCTACTCGCTTCTGTTCTACCAATGACTTGTAGAGGCGCGACGTGCGTCCGGTACTCATCAGTGTGGCAATGACTTCGTAGATGGCGTGGTCGGGATGGTTGAGTTGCGGGCGATGATATCCCTCCAAATACATTGGCTGAGCGGGTAACTCTAGCGTCACTTCCCGCGTTTCTGTTTGCCTGGGTTCTACTTGAGTTACCTCTGGCGGTTTGGTTTTAGGCGCAAAGCGCCCAAAATAGATCTGTGCCAATTGTTTGACCTGGGCGGGATCGACATCGCCCGCAATGGCAACCGTTAGGTTATTGGGCGGATAATAAGTCTCGAAAAACTGCCCCACGTCTTCTCGCGTCAGATTGCGAATGTCCTGGTCATAGCCGATGACGGGACGTTTGTAGGGATGTTGGACAAATGCCTTATCGATAAATGCCTCAATCATTTGCCCCATCGGGTTGTTATCCGTTCTCAGGCGACGTTCTTCTAAAATAACTTCTCTTTCTTTGTAAAATTCCCGAAAAACGGGTTCTAAAAAGCGCTCTGACTCCAGCGACATCCACAGTTCTAACTTATTGGCAGGGAAGCTGTAGAAATATACCGTTTCATCTGCCGAGGTAAAAGCGTTCAATCCTTCGCCGCCAGCTTGTTCGACGATTTGACCGAATTCATTTTGCTTGACATATTGCGATGCTTGTGCTTCTAGCCGAGCCAATTCTTTCTGGAGTTTGGCGACGATCTCTTGTTTTTTTCCAGAGGCATTGGCGGCTTTAATTTGATTAAAAATTTCGTCTTGGCGAGGGAATATTTTCGCTTCTGCGGGGTAATTAGTGGTTCCAATCCGCTTTGTGCCTTTAAAGGCTAAATGTTCGAGAAAATGAGCTACGCCTGTTTTTCCAACGGGTTCGTTAGCACCGCCCACATTGGCATAGGTGACAAAAGAAATCACAGGGGCTTCATGATTTTCTAAGACTATGAACTTCATGCCGTTATCGAGCTGAAATTCGGTAATCCGCTCGATTGTTTTTTGAACGTAGGGAGTAGTTGACTGAGCGGCTGTTAACGTTCCAGTTCGTGCTTGGGCAACTGCTGGGGCAAGGTTCCAGAGTAAAAAGAGCAGGATGAAGGAAACAATTGATTTTTGGTACCAGCGAGAATGTCGCGATCGCTTGATAAACATCGGCTAAATCTATTGCAATTGGCTCGCAGGAGAGCGATAAGTCTTTTTCTAGAATCTTTAACAAATGTAACTTATATTGCACAAAAATTCTAAAAAAGAACGCTACAGATGCTCAAGATGTTTCGCTTTGCTATCTCTTTGCTATGCTATCGCAACGCTCAACATGACATTCCTAGTTGACTGACACCCCCTCACCCCAACCCCTCTCCCCGAGCGGGAGAGGAGCTTTCCACTTAAGACTTTGGACTGAAGCCCCTTCGCCCCTTGTGGGATAAGGGATTTAGGGATGAGGGGACAAAGATTTGTCAGGCAACCAGCATGACATTCTCTGCTTTTGGGACAATCTGTTATTGTGCGATCGCGCTCCTGAGAAAAGAAAATAGCTATAAGATAGCACCAATCTGGAAAAAATATTAATTATTATTTAATTTACCTGTTGCTAAATCCCAAAAATCTATTCCAAGCTAGATATTGTTTTTACTTTTTTAACATTTTGACTTGCAATTCGCTTCAAAGCGAACGGCGATCGGCTATCATCAATTAGACGAAATAAGTGGAACTCTATCATGGTAACTTTCAAGATTTGTTAGGGAGAATTCTGTGGATTGCCCCTAGTTGTAAAATCCTAGCCCCGACAATCGGCTTTCTGCTTCTATACGGACTCGCTCCCAGTCAGAAAGGAAAACTATCTATGGCAATGACCATCGAACAGCAAGAAAGATTTGAAACTCTCGTTCGACAACTGGAAAAAGATTCTCGTCACCATCCCACCAATTATCAGATTAAGGTGGCATTATTGGCAATTCTGGGTTACGCTTACATACTCTTTGTTTTCTTGCTGTTACTGGGAATCATTTGGGGCGCGAGAACCTTTCTAGTCGCAGCCAGTTCCGAAGCTTTAACCAACCAACTCAATTTGATGGCAATCCTGGTCAGTCTAGGCGTTTTGCGACTTTTCTGGATCGATACCAAAATCCCCAAAGGACTGCCACTCGATCGCTTGCATGCGCCCGAACTGTTTGCGACCATCGATCGACTGGCAACAATCTTACAAGCCCCAAAATGCGATCGCGTTTTCCTAACAGACGAACTGAATGCTGGCGTTCTCCAAAGTCCCCGTTTGGGTTTGCTCGGCTGGCAGCAAAACTACCTATTTCTAGGACTACCTCTGATGCAAGCCCTCTCGCTCCAGCAGTTTCGAGCCGTTCTCGCCCATGAATTAGGACATCTTTCTGGCAATCACAGCCACTTTTCCAATTGGATTTATCGCCTTCGCAAAATCTGGTTCGAGTTAGCCGAACGGTTTCCGGAGCAAGAAAATAGTGGCTCTTTTCTCTTTCAATGGTTTTTTCACTGGTACGCGCCCTATTTCCATGCCTATAGTTTTGTCCTAGTACGCGCTAACGAATACGAAGCCGACCGCTGCGGGGTCGAATTAGCAGGCTTAAAGAATGAAGCCCAGGCAGATATCAATCTGGCAATTTACAGTTATTTCCTGCACAAGTCCTTTTGGCCAACCATTTATCAACAGGCAGAACAGCATGCAGAACCTCCTAGCGACGCGATAACGCAGCTATTGCAACAGCTAAAAATCGGTCTTTCTCCCAGAGAGGCTGCCAAATGGCTCGATCGCGCCTTAGCTCATCGCACCGACTACGAGGATACCCATCCTTGTTTGCTCGATCGCCTGACTGCTATTGGCTACGATCTAGACCAAATTCAACCTCCAGAACCGCCAACACAAACTGCCGCCGAGTACTTTTTTGGCGAATTGCTGTGGAGTTTTGCCGATGGACTCGATCGCGAGTGGAAAAACGAAGTAGCCGGGAGTTGGGAAAAGCTATATCTTCGCGCCCAGCAACAGAGACGAAATCTTGCAGCGCTCGATGAAAAAGCACAAAAGCGTGCTTTAACCGTAGAAGAGATGTGGAAGCGTGCCTGTTTGACTTCGACTTTACAAGAAGCCCACAAAGCGATCGCACTGTTTCAACAAGTGCTTGAGGTAGAACCCAATCATCCTTTAGCCAACTATCAATTAGGGAAAATTCTCATCGAAAAAAATGATTTTCAAGGGATTAATTACCTGGAAAAAGCAATAGCTACAGACCCAGAGTTAGTCGTTCCCGGTTGCGATTTACTCTACGATTTTTACCAAAACCAAGGCAAAATTAAACAATCAAAATTCTATCAACAGAAAGGTCAAAAATATTATTGTCTCTGGAAAAGAACCCAACAAGAACGTAGTCGAATTTCCCATGAGACTCCTTTGTTTCCCCATCAGTTGGCCGATGGGGAAGTTCGACAGTTAAGCGAGCAATTATCGACTTACCCCGAAATTAAGAAAACCTATCTCGTTCGTCAAAAAGTTACTTTGTTTCCTGAAAAAGCTTTTTATATCTTTGCTATTGTTCTTCAAACGGTTAAAGGAGCCGAAGCCAATCGGAAAAGCCATGAAGAAATTATCGATCGCTTGGAAAACGACCTCAATTTTTCAGGAAATTTTAGAGTCATTATCTTGCCAAATAGTAATTTGAAACTGGAGCAAGCCATTTGTAAAATCTCTGGATCTTGTATTTATTATTAAAGTCTCTATCTGCTCGCGAGCGAGACGCTCGCACTACTTCTTATCAACTTACTGGAGAAACTTGTCAATTATCTATGTTCTAATATTTCTGTACAGTGATTACTATAAACTTATCTGTTACTAAGTTCAAAAATAATCACATCCATGAAAAACAATGTAATTCTTTTAGCCACAACTGCCTTACTTTCCACCTACAGCCTGCCTAGCTATGGGTCAGATTTTGAGAAATTAGTCTCCGGTCAGCAAATTCCGCTAACTCAAAAACTTCAAGATTTAGACAGTTCTTGGCGACAAATTTCCATTGGCGGTCAATATGAAATGGGCGATTTCATGAAAAGTTGGGCTGGTTTATTGGGCGGCAGCAGCTATAACTATGTCTATTACACTCAGGGACGGACAGTAAAGGTTGCGGAGGAAACTTATGTCATTGCCTATCGCTTGCCCGCTACAGGCGAGGGATTGAACTTTAGAACCTTCATTGAAAGTACCTTTAGTATGGGATGTACGGAAGCCTCGCTGCCAATCAAACTTACCCCAGAAACATCGCTCAGCCTATCGCTGCTGAACCTTCGCACTATCGGCAGTCTCAACGACGTTCGCGTTTTTAATCTTAAGGAAGAAGTGGCTGCTTCCGAACGGCGGTACGAAGCGGCAAAAGTTGCCTGCGAACAAATGCAGACGCAACCAACAGAACCGGGAACGGAACCGCCTGCATCCGAACCTTTCCCATCCATGCCTCCTCAGTAGATAGGTCGCAACGAAAGTTGAGGGATTGGTAGCGCGATCGCGCTACCAATCCCTCAAGGAACAATCAACGATAAATAAAACTCTTCTTTATGATACGCTATCGGCAATTAGAAATGGGGCGAGGAGAAGAAATGACAAAAAAATTGCGGGTAGGGCTGTTGTTTGGCGGTCGTTCTGGCGAACATGAAGTCTCGATTAATTCAGCCGTTGCGATCGCGACCGCTTTGAGCGCCCAAAACAACGCGACGAAGTACGACGTTTTGCCAGTTTACATCCAAAAAGATGGCATTTGGCAAGCCGGAGACATTGCCCGACAAGTTCTCGATTCGGGCAAGCCGCTAACTTCAGAAACCAACGATAAAAAACAACTTTGGCAGTTTCCCTCGCAAGTAGCCGAAGTCGATGTCTGGTTTCCCATTCTCCACGGGCCCAATGGCGAAGACGGCACGGTTCAAGGGTTATTGACCCTCATGCAAGTTCCTTTCGTCGGTAGCGGCGTTTTGGGTTCCGCTGTCGGGATGGACAAAATCGCCATGAAAATGGCGTTTGCGCAAGCGGGTTTGCCTCAAGTTAAGTATATGGCAATCTCGCGATCGCAAATTTGGTCTAATCCTTGCGTCTTTCCCAAACTCTGCGACGAAATTGAAAAGACTCTAGACTATCCCTGCTTTGTCAAACCCGCTAATTTGGGGTCTTCAGTGGGTATTGCCAAAGCGCGATCGCGTACCGAATTAGAAACGGCTTTAGACAATGCTGCCAGCTACGACAAACGCATCATTGTCGAAGCAGGGGCGATCGCCAGAGAAGTCGAATGTGCCGTCCTGGGCAATGACAATCCCAAAGCTTCAGTTGTTGGAGAAATCACCTACAACAGCGATTTCTACGACTATGAAACCAAATATACCGACGGACGCGCCGAGTTGCACATTCCCGCCCAAATTCCCCCTGCCATTGCTTCGCAAATCCAAGAAATGTCTCTCAAAGCCTTTGCTGCTGTAGATGCGGCCGGACTGGCAAGAGTAGACTTTTTTTATCTTGAAAAAACGAGCGAGGTTTTCCTCAACGAAATTAATACTCTGCCCGGTTTTACCGCCTTTAGCATGTATCCTCAGCTTTGGGCAGCTAGCGGCGTTCCTTTTCCCGAACTGTGCGATCGCTTGATTCAGTTTGCCCTAGAACGTCACCAATAAACGAGCCTGTCAGTTTTGCCAACAGCATTGTACCAGTTCTGACAACAAACCATGGCTACTGTCCTAACTCCAGGAAACCTTCATCTAGCCAATTTTAATAAACCCCGTCACTCACGTCATAAACTCCTGACTCCTCACAAACCGCGACCCCTTAATAGGTTTTACGATCCTCAATACGGTCAGATTCTGATGGGACTTGCTATATGGAATCCAAGGAATTACAACTACGAGCTAGTCCACTCTTTTAATGACATCCCAATAACCAAAAAGCCATGGATTGTAACATTTGAAGATCTTTTTCCAAGAACGTTTGGTAAATATGGAAAATACTTAAAAAAGTTAGTGAGAAAGCTTGCGCTTCAAGAAAACTGTGCCAAACTCATTTCGCTTTCCAATTACGGAGTCAACAAGACAAAATTCTGGAATCGCGACTGGTCGAACCTATCAAAAATGATGAAAAAGGTCGAAGTCATTTCTCCTAGCGTTCCGCTAAGAACTCAGCAACCTAAACGCTACAGTGGAGATAAGATTCGTCTCGCCTTTTGCGGAAATGCTTTTGCAAGAAAAGGTGGAATTGTAGCACTACGACTCGCTAAAATTGCCCATCAAGCTAATTTTCCCCTACAGGTAGACTTAATCTCCAGCATGAGGTTTGGTGAGTACACTGACTTTATGGATAAAAGCAGGTATGAAGCCGATCTTAAATTACTCGACTTACCCAATGTAACCTTTTATGGCAAATTACCAAACAAAAAGGTAATAGAGTTATTCGCTGCAAGCGATTTTCACCTATTGACAACTTTACATGATACCTATGGTTACAGCGTTTTAGAAGGGTTATCGGTCGGTACTCCCGCGATTGTAACAGCTACCTGTGCCCTTCCAGAAATTGTTCGTCATAGGGAAAATGGATTTCTTTTGCATGTCGATGTAAATGAGCTGAACGATCTTAATTGGTTAAAACCAGGCGATCCTACTTATAGACTGACAGACGAATATTGGGAACAGCTAGATCGAACTTACAACGATCTCTCGCAACAAGCTTTTGAAACTCTCCAGTTATTTTTGACAGATCCTAACGATTACGAGCGACTTAGCCAAAATGCGATCGCACAAATTGTCCAATTTCATAATGTCGAAATTACTTCCCAGCGTCTCGACGCTCTTTATGACGAAATTTTAGGCAGGAATTGAATTATTAACTCTAATTCAATCGAGATGATAGGCGATCGCCTTTTTATCAAGTCGGTTAGATATGGTGGGCATTGCCCACCGTCACCTTAGTAATGCCCAAATAACACTCAAAAGCGGATCGCCTCTACACCCTAAACTTCTCTGCAATCCGCTTCATCGCCTCTTCTACATTCTCCCGGCTGTTAAACGCTGAAATGCGGAAATAGCCTTCACCTGCGGCACCAAAACCAGAACCGGGCGTTCCTACCACATGACAAGTATGCAGTAACTTATCGAAGAAATCCCAACTCGACAGACCATTGGGCGTTTTAACCCAGACATAGGGCGCATTTACGCCGCCATAGACTTTTAATCCAGCTTCTGTCAGGCGATCGCAAATAATTTTGGCATTTTCGAGATAAAAGCTTACTAGCGCCTTAACTTGTGCCTGTCCTTCCTCAGAATAAACCGCTTCGGCTCCCCGTTGCACGATGTAGGACACGCCGTTAAACTTGGTGGACTGGCGGCGATTCCACAGCTTCCACAATTCTACATCGGAACCATCGGCAGCTTTTGCCGTCAGCGTCTTCGGCACTACTGTCAGCGCACAGCGAGTTCCTGTGAAACCCGCATTCTTAGAGAACGAACGAAACTCGATCGCGCATTCTTTCGCTCCTTCAATCTCATAAATCGAATGGGGAAGATCGGGATTAGTGATAAAAGCTTCGTAAGCGGCATCGAAGAAAATAATTGAGCCATTAGCTCTAGCATAGCCTACCCAAGCTTTGAGATGTTCCTTCGTAGCAGTTGCCCCCGTGGGGTTATTGGGGAAGCAGAGGTAAATTAAATCGACTTTCTGAGAGGGTATCTTGGCAGTAAAGTTATTCTCTGCGTTGATAGGTAGATAAACTAAACCTTCATACTCCCCTTTCTCGTTGGCTTCTCCGGTATGCCCTGCCATGACGTTAGTATCGACATACACCGGATAAACGGGATCGGTGACTGCGATCGCGTTATTATCGCCAAAGATGTCGAGAATGTTACCCGTGTCGCACTTGGAACCGTCAGAGATAAAAATTTCGTCGGCATCGATCTGGCATCCCCGCGCCTGGAAGTCATATTTAGCAATCGCCTCTCGCAACCAGGGATAGCCTTGTTCTGGTCCATAGCCTTTAAATGTCGCGCGATCGCCCATTTCTTCGATAGCTTTAATCATTGCCTTGCGGCACGCTTCCGGTAAGGGTTCGGTAACGTCGCCAATCCCCAATCGAATAATCTTGGCCTCAGGATTTGCCTGTGCGAATGCGTTTACTCGTCGCGCAATTTCGGGAAATAGATATCCTGCTTTGAGTTTGAGGTAGTTGTCGTTAATCGTTGCCATGTTGATTCGTAACAAACGCCGTAAAAATAGCTTACAAGACTTAGACAAACTAAAAACTTGAATACCTGGTTGAGTGACAAAACTCAAATCGCCCTCACCCCAACCCCTCTCCCAGAGCGGGAGAGGGGCTTTCCACTTAAGACTTTTGACTGAAGTCCCTTCTCTCCTTGTGGGAGAAGGGATTTAGGGATAAGGGGACAAAGATTTGTCAGTCAACCAGCTTGAATACTAATCCGATCGCTAGATGCTCGTTGCGATGGAAGATGCGATCGCTACCAAACAATTTGTAAATCCAACACGAAACCGGGCAATACATCTTCTCCTGAAAGAGTCGCCGGATTGTCTAAAATTTCTACTTTTTGTCCGGGGCGATAAATTTCTACTTGGCGGTTTTTCCTGTTAATTAGCCAGCCTAATTGCACGCCATTTTCGATATATTCTCGCATTTTTTCTTGTAGCTCTTGCAGGCGATCGCTAGGAGACATTAACTCTAAAACGAAATCGGGAGCGATTGGAGGAAATTTTTCTTTTTGTTCGGGAGTCAAAGCCTTCCATCTTTCTTGTTTAATCCAAGCCACATCAGGAGAACGATCTGCCCCATTGGGAAGTTGAAAACCCGTCGAAGAATCAAATAATTTTCCTAGTTGAGATCGCCGATTCCAAACTCCAAATTCAATAATAATTTCAGCATTTCGATTCCCAGTTTCTCCTCCGGTGGGAGACATAATAATTATTTCTCCTTTGGCATTACGTTCAAACTTAATATCTGGATTCGCCCGACAGAGCTGATAAAATTGGTCTTCAGTCAGCTTAATAATTGGATTAAAATTAATCGTGTAAGTATTCATTTCTTTTCTCTAAATCCTTCTAAAATTGAGTACGAAATTGTTCCACTACTCGATTTAATCCTACCGAATTAGAGGCTTTAAATAACAAGCGATCGCCTGCCCGTACAACTTCCATCAATCGCTTAACTAATTCCTCATGGCTGGTAAAACACTCAGTTGGGATGCCCGATGCACCTTCGGCAATGGCTTCTGTTTCTGGATCGTCAATTAGGATAAATAATTCATCGATGCCCAGCTGTCTTACCTTATTACCCACTTGATGGTGAAATTGTGGCGATCGCTCTCCGAGTTCCTTCATCGTGCCAAGAACGGCAATATGGCGCTTTCCAGGGGTTTCTTTGAGCAGGTGCAGCGCTGCTAACATCGATTCTAAACCAGCATTGTAGGTTTCATCGAGAATTGTAATATCGTTGGGCAATTGGTAACGCCGCGATCGCCCACCTGGTAAACTGACGGATAAACCTTGCATTAACGGAGTCCAGTCAATATTTAGTACCTTCGCTATTGCTAAAGCGCCGAGGTAATTTAAGGCATTGTGACGACCGAGTAACGGTAGAGGAAAATCCATGCCTTCCACTCTTAGGGTTTGAAAATCGATGAGTTTTCCGGTTAAATCTCCGCCTTCTAACCCGTAGGTAATCGTTTCTCCTTGCCATACCTTAGCGGCAGTTTCGCGCAAAAGCGGATTGTCGTGATTTAATATAGCTATGCTAGTATGGGGCATTTGTGCTAATAACTCACATTTTGCCTGGGCGATCGCTTTTTCCGATCCCAGTCGTCCGATGTGTGCCGTTCCTACGTTAGTGATAATGCCAACGGTCGGACGACTAATTTGCGTCAGCAGAGCAATTTCTCCCCGCGCTCGCATTGCCATTTCTATGATGGCGTAATCGTGTTCCGCTCCGAGTTCTAGTAAGGTCTTGGGAACGCCGATTTCATTATTGTAATTTGCTTGAGTTTTGTGAACCTTTCCTGTCGTCGATAAGACGGCGGCAATTAGTTCTTTGGTTGTCGTTTTGCCAACCGAACCCGTTACGCCAATGACGGGAATATCGAATCGCTCTCGCCACCATCGAGCAATTTTCTGATAAGCTTCTAGGGTATTTTTAACTTTAAATTGTGGAACTTTCTTAGGAAAATTCACGGACAGATCTCTCTCAGTAACGATTGCGATCGCTCCTTTTTCTATGGCAGTTTCTATAAATTCATGTCCGTCAAATCTTTCTCCTTTGAGGGCTAAAAATATCTCTCCAGGAGAAAGCAAGCGAGTATCGGTAGTAATTCCCGTTGTTAATTGCTCTAAGGAAATATCCGAACTATTTATTAAAAAAGCATCAATAATTTCACGGAGTTGAGCGAGAGAAATTTGCAAGGACATAGAAAAAGTAATTACCAGAAATTCACGTTGATTTCTGCGATCGATGTACTTTTAAATAGTGATAGCGATCGCAGACGAGCCAAATTGATTGTCTTAGTCTTAGTAATGGGAGATTCTGCTTGACGCACAAGCTCTGATTTTCTAAAGCTTGTTTTGACTTCAAGCCAACTCTTTGCTTTTCCATCAATTGCTCGATTATTTCTCAAAAAGACTCAATCAAGGGTTAGATTACAGGAGAAGACTGACTCCAATGAGTACATTATCCAGGAAAAACAGTGATAGTCAACAAATTCAGCAGGCAGAACAAGTCCTGTATGATTATTTATTGGCATGCGTCCAGACAGAATCTCCCGAACGGTTACTAGAAGAGTTTCGCAGCTTGTTCGTCCACGGTCAAGGTTGCAGGGACTCTCGCGTTTACTCTGCCCTAGAAATTATAGTTAAATCGAAGGGAGCAGAAGCTCGTTTCAATCTCTTCTTCAATCGTTGCTGCTATATTCTCATCAATCGCTGGCAAATGAATTCTCAATCCCAATCAGCCATTCCAGAGTTGGTGAGAATGTTTGATTATCTCGGACCTGCTATCAATGGATATCCTACTACTGCTAATTTGTTGCGGCGGTTGGTGAGAAATTTTACCCAAGACGAGCTATATGTTAAGATGCAACGGTTAGCGCGAATCATCGATGCCAAACAAAGTAGCACCAACAATCCTACTAGCTCGGTTGGCAACTTGATTCACCGTTATCCCTATCTATACAACCATTGCCTGCTCGGCGACAACAGCAATGGGGAAGATTTGAAGACGGTACACCGTATCAAAACCCAGATCGAACGTCGTTTCGAGGTAGATTTGTCAAAGTACGCGACTTATCAAGTGCGACTGACACGAATGGCACAGGGTTCGGATCTATCGACGATAATTCGTCCGGTAAAAAATCCGACCCTGCTCAGCGATCGCGAATTAAACCGAGCCATTATTCATTATACGGGGGCGGTACAAGGTAACCATACCTATAAAGATATATCGCGCAGCTTTATCAGTCACAGCGCTAACACTTTTACCTATCGCGCTTTTAAGAACGATTTGTACCACTACATCGCTAGTTCGTTTGACTCCAAATACGCCAAGAGTCAATTTAATAAAAAACTTTGTCAACACCTACAAAATACACTGCCGGAATTCGATAATCAAAGACCTAGCGAATTTCTGATCGTGCGGACTTCAAGCCAACTTTTTAACTTCTTAGTGGTAGAAAGCGCCCACCAACCGCAACACTATGTTTTTGTCGATCTGATTACCAATATGGGAGTTACCCGTACTATTGGGTTGTTACTCAAAGTGGTACTGATGTGCAATAAGGTCAAGCCTTATCTAGAAAAACGATTCTCGATTCTGTTCAATCATTACGAGTCTTTTGCTAAAGATGGCGTTCCCTGGTTAGTCAAAGCGTTAGAAAGTCTCCAGGTTGCCTTCAGCGTCCATTTTGGCAAGGCAGACGTATCTTGTTTCAAACAACTTCGAGACTAAACCAATCTCGATCCAAACATTGTCAATTCTCAACTGTGAATCGAAATAACTCATCGAGTCCATCCTCCAAAGAGGGTGGGGCGGCTTGCAGACAACGGTACATGTGCATGATAATCTCTTCTGGAACGTATCGCTTGCGCCTGCGATTTCTCTCCAAACAGAGCGACAGGGGCGTATCGAGCCAAACGCCAATAATGCGGGTAAATCCTGTCGTTCGAGCAAGATTGATCGCATCTTTCCTGTGCCGTCTGACTGCATTCGTCGCATCATAGATGGCTTTGGATCGCTTGCCTTGGTAGATTTGCTCGACTGCATCGCGAAATTGTCGCTCTATCTCTCGCCAAACTGACAGCCACGATCCCTGAATGCTCGCATCGCCAAATAATTGAGCGCGAATAGCGTCCGTGGAGATAATTATACATCCCTTGGGAGATCGCGCCGCTATTTGTCTGGCGAGAAAAGATTTACCGCTACCTGGAAGTCCTATGAGTAGAATGAGTTGAGCAAATGTGCCGCGCATCCTACGATTGTATTGCGTTGCCATCAATCGGTAGTTAGCAGCACGCCGAGTTTACCTGGCTCATCCTGATTCTCGATGTACTTTAACAGGGTGTTGACACGATATATACTACCATTATGGTTAATTCAATTGTACGCACAGACCGATGGCAGTTAAACCCGACTCCAGAACAATTAAGTTATGTGGAGGCGACGATTGACGAATATCATTGGTTCTGCAAAGCGCTGTCCTATGTGGTTATGGGTCACTCGACGGAGATTGTAGGAGCGACTTGTCGTTGTACGGCGATTGAAAAGCTAATTCACAAAACCAGTAGCAACCCAAATCCCAAGTACCAGTATTTCCGGAAGCGGTTGTATAAGTTCCCGTCTTACCTGCGCCGAGCAGCTATCGAGTTTGTAGGAGGGCAGGTTTGTTCATTTCAAACTCGCTATTACGATTGGCAGTCCGGCAAGCGTAAACGGAGAGATGCACTACCCCTAAGATTCAATCCACAAGCAGGCTGCTATCCCGCTTTATATCGAGGGTAATGTATTAAGTTCTCCGATAGCTTTGGTAGCGCCCAAATCAAGGTATGGAATGGTTCTGATTGGGTTTGGATAGACGTTCAAATCGCGCAAGTCAGAGAACGTCATTTGTTGGCGCACAGCAAGGGGCTATCACCGTTACTGATTGTCAGAAATGGCAAAGCTCGCCTGGGTGTACCTTTCAAGTTGCACCCGTCTAAATTAGGAGGAAAATTAGTCTGTGCTGTAGACGTAGGGATTAACACAAAACAGCAACTGCTACTATTGTCAGTAGCGACGGCACTGTAATCTCTCGAAAATTCTTTCATCGAGGGAGAGACATAGACCGTCGCGACAAAGTCTTAGGGCAGATTCGACGCAAGGCGAGGTTAACCAAGAAACTGCACAGAGGCTTCTGCCAAGGGTTATATCGACGCGCTAGAGGAATCAATCACAATATGGCGCAGCACATCTCGAAGGAGATCGTGCAATTCGCACTTTCTCAAGGGGCATCTGTAATTGTGTTTGAAAACCTGAAAGATTGGAAGCCAAAGGCAGGCAAGAAACGTTCTCCCCTAAAGCAACGATTTCATGGTTGGTTGCATCAATTGTGGGTGCAATTAACCGAAAACAAATTTGTTGAAATGCGTGGCAAGGTAGAGTTAGTCTGCCCTCGCGGTACATCGTCATGGGCGTATGACGGTTCTGGTCAACTCAAGCGCAGTCAAGACAATTACACATTAGCTACTTTCCAGAGTGGAAAGCGTTACCATGCCGACCTTAATAGTAGTCAAAATATTACAGCCCGACACTGGGCGCATCTGCTAAAACTGGCGTACAGAAATGGTCGTCAGTTGTCTTCCAGCCAAAGTTCTGGAAGTAAATCGAGAATGCCGATTACCCTGTCTCATCTTTGGGAGGGGGAAGCCGCTCATGTACGCCCAGCGTCATGAGTCGGAGCATTCACGCACTAATATTAGTTGTCATGTTAATTCCGTTAATGTTGGAATTGTATATACATAGTAGTGCGAGCGCCCCGCTCGCGTATAGTCCCGAACAGCGCGAGCATTGAGGCTCGTACTATCGATAATTCCTCCGATACAAACGGATTTGAGATCGGTAATCACTAATCGGTTAGCAACACTCCATTTAGAGGACATCCCAAAAGTCCATTTTGTCATTCTCAGTACGGTAGAACGTAACGAAGAATCTCTGTTTGGAGTTGGTGTACTGAGAGGATGATTGGAAAGTCCAAGATGAGTAGAATTTGTCATTGTGAGTGCAATGAAATGAAGCGAACAATCCTAATTTTTTGTTGAGGCTGAGATGCTTCACTGAGCGGAGTATACCCTCATCTCGAAGTGAAGGGCTAGGTTGGGCATAACAAAAACTACACTTTGCAAACATCCTCTAAGATGTTTTGCTTCGCTATTGCTAAGCTCAACATGACATTCTCTACTTTTGAGACAACCTGTTACAAAAGGGGTTCTTACTTGTTTGGAAATGGATGGTTAGTCAGCGTTTTTAGAACTGTCTGACTGATATAGACTTTATCTTGTTCGGCTCTAGCCGCCAAATTATCTAAGAAAAAGTCTACCGTATCTTGTTTGAGCCACCCTTTGAGAACGACTAATTTGCCAAAGCGAATTCTCGGTGTTGGATTCTTTTGTTGCTCCGCAAGAAGAATTCTAATCTGATGGTCGTCGAGCAAAGCAGCTTCTTTTAAATAAACGCCAAGCGGCTTTTTATTAGGTTGCTTGACGAGGGCGGGAAATCTTTCGGCAAAGAAATCGGCTGTCTCCTGTTTTAGCCATCCTCGCAGCGCCAAAATTTCTCCAATGCGCATATCGTCATATATACCCTGATCTTGGAGCGCGATCTGAATTTGTGCGGCTGAAACCAAGCCTGCCTCTTGTAAAATTTCTCCTAAAAGTTTTTTTGCAAGTTTCTTTGGCATCGATTCTGCTGGCTTAATAATAGTTGTTTTAGTAACGTGTAACATATCTTTCCCAGTCAATGACGCAAGCGAGCGATCGAGATTTTCTCACCTTAGAAGGGATCGTTTTATTGGTGAGTTGAAAACTTCACCCAATAATGCAGCCCGTGCGAGAGGGAATATCTAATTTTAGTCGATTTCCCTGCCACAAAACTCTACCCTTTCCATATAATAAATTTTCTGGACGGGTTTGCAGATCCGCAAACTCCACAGTTATTGCAGCAGGGTTTGTATCGACGTTAACCGCAACTATCAGTTTTTCTGTGCCCAAACTCCGAGAAAATACGTAAACGCCGCCTTGGGCATAGAGAACCCGATAGTCGCCAGTTCGTAGGGCAGCATATTTATTGCGCACAGCAATCAATTTTTTGTGATAGTTTAATACCTCTAAATCCCAATTTTCTTCTTTGGGAAATCCGCGACGGCAATCGGGATCTAATCCTCCTGGCAAACCCACTTCATCGCCATAAAAAATACTCGGCGCGCCAGGAAAGGTGAATAGGAGTAAAGTCGCTAACTCTACACTAGCGCGATCGCCCCCAGCGATGGTCAGCAATCTTGCCGTATCGTGGCTGTTGAGTAAATTTAACTGGGTTAATTGAATTTCCCACGGATAGAGGGCGAGCAACTGCTGGATTTTTTCGGCGTATTCTGGGGCAGAGAGGGCAGGATAGGGGTCGTAACTCGGACTTTCGACAAATTCCATAATAACGCGATCGCCTGCGGTAAACGCGATCGTCGGGGCAGCAAATAGATAATTCATCACTCCATCAAACTGGGTTCCATCGAGCCACTGTCGCGAATCTTCCCAAATTTCTCCTACGATATATGCATCGGGATTAATCGCTTTTACTCGGCTACGAAATTCTTGCCAAAATCCTGGTGCTTTGACTTCATTAGGAACGTCCAATCGCCAACCATCGATGCCTTTTTTAAGCCAATATTCCCCAATTTGCATGATATATTCCCGTACTTGGGGATTATCGTGATTGAATTGTGGCAGAGCGCGATTATCTGCCCAACTGATGTAATTGGCAGGTTTGCTGCCATCATAGGCAGATACGGGCCAGCCTTCAACAATAAACCAATCCAGCCAAGCAGAAAGGGGGCCGTGTTCGAGAATATCGTTGAAGAAGAAAAAGCCGCGACTGGCATGATTGAACACCCCATCCAAAACGACTTTCATATTGCGTTGGTGGGCAGCTTCTAGAAGTGCGTCTAAAGCCATATTTCCTCCCAACATCGGATCGACTTGATAAAAGTCATGGGTGTGATAGCGATGGTTCGATGCCGACTGGAAAATGGGGGTAAAGTAAATCGCATTAACGCCCAAATCTTTTAAATAATCCAGTTTTTCTATAACTCCCCATAAATCTCCGCCTTTATATCTTTGCAGCGTTGGCGGATCGTCCCATGGCTCTAGATTATTAGAAATCCATAAACCCTGATGGGATTGTTGGCTCCTTGCAAAGCGATCCGGAAAAATCTGATAAAATACGGCATTTTTGACCCAATCTGGCGTTGTTATTCCCATGAATTTCTCAAGCTAGTCTAATTTTTTTGAAGGGTACATAGAAAATATAAACAGCAAAAATCAGAACTGGAAATACCCTATGGGTAGATTTCAGGAGAATAGCTATGGCATTTATCATCAATACCCCCAGTCACTATATTCTCAACCTGGCTTTCTTAGGCAAAACGATCGCGCCCAATGCTAATGTTGCCATCGTGTTTTTTTGGGTTGCTGCCATCGAGTTTTGCCAAAGCCATTGCGATCGCGATTAACATTCTATACATAGTTGGATATTTATGTTTTTATGCCTTGTAAATTAAATAAGCGATCGAGCTTTAGCAATTAGCAACCAGAAAGCACCTACGCTAGTCTTAATCAAGAAATACTTACAAAACCGATGAATTTGCCATCTAATGCAGAACTTTCCCTATATCGGCTAACTCAGGAGGGTACGCCTCCCGCGCCAACGCTGACGGTGAGTTCTACTACATTTAGAGCCTCGATTGCTGCGATCGTCGATTTCCTAATCGAGCAAAAAATTGCCGCGACGCTATGGGTGAAACTGCCAACTACCGGACGCTGGCTAGCAGAAATCGAGCGCTATTCCCAACAAGGACAACCCGAACAGATTTATCTATGCACTATTGGCACTATTGCCAGTCAAATTCCTCCGGTGCTCTCTTGTGCTGCTGAAATCGTTCCTCTGGTTCTAGAAGCCAGTTCCCAGCTAAAACGAGAATATTTTTTAATCGTCCTGTCGTCCCAATTTTGCAGCTCGCTCCTTGCTCAAAGACAAACCGCACAAGGGCTTGCAGAAGGGACATCACCTCAGTCATCTCGGCTAAAAATAGTCTATAGCTTCGAGCCAGCCGCGATCGTTAACGTTTTAGCCGGAATTAAACAAGTCCTTACCGTCACCGACAGCACGCCAGAATCCTTGCTCGCCGATACGCTGATATCGAGTGCTTTACCTACCTCGATTGACTCAACGCTGATGACTAATTTGTTGCTCAAACAAATTCAGCAAAGCGACGCGACTCAGTTTGCCAAATCCGAAGCAACCATTAAGAGCTTTACCGAATCCCTCAGTTTTCATCATGAATTGCTTACCAACCTAACGCGGGAACTCAGCCTCTATCTGACCAATATGAAAACTGCATTGCGCTTGATAGATTCCACACAGAACAGGCGGGAACAGCGTCAGCGTTATTTGCAACTGCTCCAGCAACAGTGCGATCGTCAAAATTCTCTCCTGACGGGTTTACTCGAATTAGAACAATTTAACCAGCCCATTGACGACTCAGAGTCATCTTTAAGGCTAGAAGACTTAATTCCGGGAATCGTCAGCATCTATCAACCCATTGCCGAAGAAAAAGGGATTATGTTAGGCTACACCGTCCCGGCAGATTTGCCTTCCGTTGCCTGTCCCGGTAATTGGCTCAGGCAAATTCTCCGCAATCTGCTCAGCAATAGCCTCAAATTTACGCCAGCCAATGGTCGGGTTTACGTGCAAGCGGCTCTCAATAATAATGTAGTCGAGTTAACGGTTAGCGATACAGGCGTTGGCATTGACAGTAACGATATTCCCAAAATCTTTAATAGTTTCTATCGCGGACGCAATGCCACCAGCACTGAAACGGCAGGAGCTGGAATGGGTTTAACCATCGTGCAACAACTGCTGCGGCGTTGCCATGGCTCGATTTCTGTCACCAGCAGACTGGGAAGAGGATCGACTTTTAAAGTCGTGTTGCCAGTAGCCGCGTAACGATCAGTAGCGAACTCGCGGATCGAGAAAACCATAGGTAAGATCGGCAACCAAGTTAAAAATGACAATCAAAATTGCATAGATAAAGGTAATTGCCATGACAACAGGAGTATCGCTGCTCTTAATCGAATCGACTAGCAGCGCTCCAATTCCAGGAACGCGAAAGACTTGTTCTGTGACCAAAGCTCCGGTAAAAATTGCAGGAACGTCCAGAGCTACTAAGGTAACCACAGGAATCATGGCATTGCGGAGAATGTGGTTTTTTAGAACGGCAAAACTACTCAACCCTTTGGCATAAGCCGTGCGCACGTATTCCTGAACGAGTTCTTCGAGCACCGACGAACGAACGAAGCGCATTAATACGGCTGACTGATACAATACCAGCACGCACACTGGCATAATCGATTGTCTAATTTGTTCGACAAAAGTTTCCCAATTAGTAATTTGTAAAGTGCTGTTGTAGATAAAGGGAAACCAGTTAAGTTGAACGCCAAAGATAATAATAAAAAGCAATCCGGTAAAGAAAGTCGGTAAAGAAAATCCTAATAAGGCAAAAGTAGTAATAAATTTATCGAGCCAAGAATAACGTTTCAGGGCAGAAAGAATGCCAAGAGGAAGTGCTACTAATACTCCCAAAAGATAGGCAAAACCGACAATCCATAAAGTTGTTGACAAACGTTGTAAGATTACATCTAAAACTGGGCTGCGACTGGCAAAAGAGTACCCCATATCGCCTCGAATAAATGCCCAAGCCCACTTAAAATAACGGATATAAATCGGTTGGTCGAGTCCCAAACTCCTGCGAATATTTTCGCGGACTTCTTCGGTAATTGAGGGATTGGAGGCAAATTCTCCCATCGGATCGCCGGGCGCTAATGCTAAAATCGTGAAAATAACGATACTTATCGCAATTAACGTAGGAATAGAAATTAATAAGCGTCTGGTTAAATATTGCAGCATTAATGATGGCGTTTACGAGGTTTCCGTGAGTTTTTAGAGAAAAAAATCGCGATCGCGTCTCACAATCAACCGAGCGTTAGAGTCTCTAACCGATGGAAGATTATACAGAGAGTTTTTGTTGATTTCCCCGATCGCATCGCCCGTTATCTAAGAACGCCTCCAATCTTTAATATTCCAAGTATTTCTATCCCAAGGAGTCAAGTCATAACCAACTAAATTATTACTAAAAGCTGTAACATCTGCGCGATGAACGAGGGGAATAATTATCGCATGATTAACCAGCATATCGTTCATTTTAATAAACATTTGTTGCCGTTTTTTCGGATCTAATTCCTGGGTAGATTCTTGCCAGAGTTTGTCATAGTCTTTGTTACAGTAACGAGCGTTATTATCGCCAATCCAATTATTTGCTTTTTGAGGAATTTCTGCACAAGTAAAATACTTCATATAAGCAACCGGATCGGGACTATTATTTCCTGAAGTATACATCTGCAAATCGGCATAAAACTTTTCTAAGGTATCGTTATTAGCTGGATCGCTAGAGAAGTAAATCCCGGGATCGATACTTTTCAATTCTACAGCAATGCCCAGAGTTTGTAATCCTTGTTTGACAATTTCTTGAGTTTTTTGGCGTAAGGGATTAACTGAAGTTTGAAAGAGAATTTTCATTTCTGTACCATTTTTATCGCGAATTCCATTTTCGTTAGTATCTTTCCATCCCGCTTCATCTAATAAAGCTTTTGCTTTTTCTAGATTAAATTCGTATTTCGTATTAGGAGAATTATATTGCTCTGGCAGGACTAAAACATTGGCAGTTGGTTTGCCTGTAATACCATAAAGTTGTTGAGAAATTGTATCGCGATCGATTGCCAAAGAAAAAGCCTGACGAACTTTTGGATCGCTAAAGAAAGGATGAGGAAATTTTAAACTAGAACGTTCTCCATTTAGTGTAGCTTTATTAGGATCGCTTTGATTAAGAATAATTCGCTCGACTAAAGAACCATATTCCGAGATGAGCTTACCTTTCCCCGATGCTTCAAATCCTTTTAGGATGGAAGATTCTACTTGAAGATTATAAGCATAATCTGCACCGCCTGTTTGTAACACTACTCTTGCTGCTGAAGTCGCATCGCCACCGCCTTTTAATTCAATGCGTTTAAACCCTAACTTATCAACTTCTCTAAAGTTAGGATTGGGTTCGTAAACAACAACATCACCAGGTCTAAACTCTACAACTTGGTAAGGTCCCGTTCCGACTGGTTTTAAATTTGCAGGAGCTTGTCGAGCATTTTCTCCATTAAATTTTTCATAGAGGTGACGCGGAATAATCATTCCTTCAGATCCTACAAATACCGCCGACCAATCTGGATTGATATCTTTAAAATTTACCTTGATGGTATAGTCATCAATTGCCTCAACATTTTTGACAACCTGATAGGGACCCGAACTCGTCGCACCTACTTTAGGATTGGTAACAAATTGATAAGTAAATACTACATCAGCCGCCGTAAATGGTTTGCCATCAGACCATTTAATTCCTTTTTTGAGTTTCCAAGTAACGGATTTTCCATCTTTAGCAATGCCCCCATTTTCAGGAGTAGGAATTTCTGCGGCTAAAAAAGGAATTAATTTGCCATTTTTATCATACGTTGCCAAAGGTTCTAAGGTAATGCGACTCGCCTCCGCATCCTTATAGCCAGTGGATAAGTGAGGATTGAGAATTGTTGGCGCTTGCCAATAAAGTAGTCTTAAAACTTCATTATTGCCCTGGGTAGTTGTTGGCGTAGTTGGAGATTGTTGCTGTGGGTTGCAGGCAGAAAATAGCAAAGTAGAGCAAAGGGATAGGATTAAGAGAGGGAAAAAGAAAGAACGAGTTAGAAGTTTTTCAAAGGTCACTCTGGATTATGGCTCCTCAGAAGGTTTCAACGTACTAAGCTCTCTTTATAAAAGGTGTAGAAAGGAAAGATATTTCGATCTTATCGGTAATGAATCGGTATCGTCTCCTATTATCGGCGATCGAGACAGTGATGCTGCAAGTTCCGCGATCGCTTGTTTGATTAAGATTTTTTTCTCAAAGGAAGAGTATAAGTAGAATTCTGTAATTTTTTGATGAAGTTAGCCGATCTCAGTGTTCCTGCTCTAGGCATTGGGGGTAGCAAGCGGATAGCATCAAAATAACCTCACACAAACGATTCTCACTCAAGATTAACCTCAGTGAAGATTAGTAGCAAAGATCCCTGGTTGGCAGTTAACTTTTCGATGTTTTTCCCAGGTATCGGACAGTTCTATGCGGGAAAACCGATCAAAGGCGTAGTTTTCTGCGCGTATCAAACAGGGTTATTAGCGATCGCATTTTGGTCGATTTTCTTTCCTGATGGCAATACGGTGACCGGGTTAATCGAACTCTGCATCGCCACAGTTTTTTATTCAATCAATATACTAGATGCCCATCTTTGCGTTTATCGTCAGCAAGACGATCCAACCTTAGAAAAAATTCCTCGCCAGCAAAAAAACCCTTGGTTTGCTGTCTGTATCTCTCGCGTCTTACCGGGATTGGGTCAGCTATACATCGACAAAGCCGTCTCCGGTATTTTATTTTTGACAGCGACGCTGTTTTTACTCAAGCTTGACGATTTTTTTGCGTCGCTGCTGGTCATTCCGCCGCTTTTGAAGGCGATCTCAACTTACCACGCCTATATTACTTTTCCCCACCAGAAAACACCTTTTTATCGTTCGCTGATAGCAGTGATGGCGGGAGCGATCTTTTTGTGGGGATTGTTTTGGAGTCACGTTCCCCAGTGGCTTAACCAAAGGATGTTTCTGATTCCTAGCGAGTCGATGGTGCCAACCTTGCAGAAAGGCGATCGCATTTTCGTTCAACCCTTTTATGGCGATTTGCCACAAAGAGGAGATATCGTCGTCTTCAGACCCACTAGCGCGATCGAGGTGCTTGACGATGAAGCGGCTCGCGATGACAATCTTTATTACGTCAAGCGATTGATTGGCAAACCCGGAGAAACTCTTCGCATTGATAATGGTATCGTTTATATTAACGAGCAACCTTTACAAGAAAGCTATATCGCTGCTCCTCCTAATTATCAATGGGGGCCGGAAACCATACCAGCCAACTCCTATTTTGTAATGGGTGACAATCGAAATGACAGCTTTGACTCCCATATATGGGGATTTTTGCCCAGAGAGTATTTATTCGGTAAAGCTTACAAAATTTATTGGCCTCCACAGAGAGTAAGGTCGCTCCTCAAGTGAGAGACAGGAAACTGGGAAACGGGAGGAGTGTGGAGAGACAAGGGAGAAAACTAATCACCAACCACTAACTACTAACTAATCCCCAATCCTTTCATCCAAAATCCGAAATCTAAAATCCTTTCATCAAAGAACTGGTAATTGAACAAATGCAACCCGAAGCCTTACAATCCCTGCTTGAATCTGTTGCTAGGGGTCAAGTTAGTCCAGAAACTGCTCTAGAAAAGCTCAAATACTTGAGTTTTGAACCTGTTGAGGAATTTGCAAAGATCGATCGCCATCGACAGCTAAGAACGGGTTTTCCAGAAATCATTTGGGGTCCTGGTAAAACCCCCGAGCAAATTGCTCAAATTATGAAAGCCATGAGCCAAGGTTCTCCCGTAGTCATGGCTACTCGAATCGAACCCGCCGTGGCCGAACACCTTGAAGAACAGGTTCCCGGTCTAATCTATTACCCAATCGCTCGCATTTGCGTCCTGAAAACGGCTGAATCCGGCGCGAGCTATGATGGAGTTATTTCCATTCTGACTGCGGGAACGGCAGATTTACCCGTTGCAGAAGAAGCTGCCGTAACGGCTGAACTGTGCGGTTTTCAGGTACAGCGTTTGTGGGATGTTGGCGTAGCAGGAATTCATCGGTTATTGAGCCATCGTCAGGTAATTGACCAAGCGGATGTCCTGATTGTGGTCGCGGGAATGGAGGGGGCATTACCTAGCGTGGTTGCAGGAATGGCAGATTGCCCCGTTATTGCAGTTCCTACCAGTGTGGGTTACGGAGCGAGTTTTGGCGGTATCGCTCCTCTGTTGACCATGCTCAACTCCTGTGCGACTGGCATTGGCGTAGTCAATATTGACAATGGCTTTGGGGCTGCAATTTTGGCAGGGCAAATCCTTCGTACCGCTAATAAATTCAAACGCAGCTGCCGAAAGCTATAGCTTACCCATCATAGCCATTTAAGCTTTTCTTGATAGACAGTTTCTGGCACGGAATCTGGTAGCTGTTTTCCGGCTTGATTTTTTGGGAGCGGTTTTTTAGGTTGAAAATTGACTGGATAGCTCTTAAACTGACTGAGAGCTTCACTCGCACTTTTGACGACATCGCTATCAAAATCTCGCAATGCTTGTTTGAGATAGGGAATAACTTGTTCTGACTTAATTTTCCCCAAAGCGATCGCAGCTGCCTGACGAACCGAAGGATCTGTATCTCGGCTTAATTGCCCCAAAACTGAGATGGCCCGCTGCGTCTCGGCTCTAACTTTCTTCGCACTGGCAATATTTCCTAAAGCCGAAGCTACCAATTTCCGGATCTGACTGTCAGGATGAGTTTTGTATTCGATCGCCTCAAGCAATTCTATCGTTTGACCGAACTCTGCCATAGCAAGCAGCTTTTCTTCTAATCTCTGAATGTCTTTTTGGACGGGAAGGGGAAAAGCTACCGATTCTTTAACTTGGGATAGAGGTTTTTGGATTGCTGTTTCTGGTACGTTTGGTTGGGGCAAATCAGCTTTAGCCTGTTCGGCTTCTTCTAGGGCTAATTTTAAACTTTTTTCTGCTTTTCTGGCTGTTGGCGATGAAGTTCTTTCTGGAGATCTTTCGGCTCTAATCTTAGAGATTGCAAAAAGAGCTACGGCGATCGCGATCGCAAAAATAAGCGAATTTATGATTAAGGTGAGAAATTGTTGTAGGGCTTGCATGAATTGGATTAAGGTTATTGGGTGTAAAATATTGCGAATCTATCTTGCTAGATTTTGGCAAATCTCAGGAGTGTCGCGCAACGTTACATTAATAACAAAAAAACTTGAAGTTAAGTATTATGTCTGGAACATCAATTTCAACGGCTAACTTACTCAGACACCGAGCTATCTCGCGATGCTGGCATCGCCACCAGTCTCAATGCCAAATTTTACGCGCTCAATTGGGGTTTGACCGAGTTGAATCCTCGCGTCCTTTAGCCTGTCAAGGTTGTCGTCACTATCACGGAAAAGCCTATGGTCTTACTCAGACAACTCGCATTCGCCTGATTTGCGGTTTTCATCCCTATGGCTGGATGGAAAAAGAAGGCTGCCCCGATTGGCAAGGAGAAAACGAGTCAATTAGTTAGTTATAAATAAGAGTTCGACAACCTCGATCCAATTAGTCTCAAATAAAAAATTATAGAAATATATTTCTTTCCGAAGGAAGATGAAAAATATCAACCAATTTGCTTAAGCTTTTTAAGTAAAAAGATAAAATATTGAGATAAAATCAGAAGCTAATAAAATAGCTAGAAAAAATTGCCAATGAAAGAGAAAGTTATTAATATTCTGCTGGTAGAAGACGATGAAGTCGATGTAATGAATATCAAACGGGCATTTAAAAAAAATAATATTACCAATCCTCTTTACGTTGCAGGAAATGGATTAGAGGCTCTGGCAATGTTGCGAGGACAGGAAGGGAAACCTCCAATAATGCCAACTCACCGGAGGCTGATTTTGCTCGATCTCAATATGCCCAAAATGAATGGAATAGAATTCCTTCAGGAATTGAGAGCCGATCCCGAACTAAAAGCGACGCCTGTTATCGTACTGACTACCTCCGATGAGGATAAAGACAAACTAGAAGCATATAACCTAAATGTTGGTGGATATATTCTCAAACCCGTAACTTTTATGAATTTCGCTCAAATAATGGTTGCTCTGAATAATTATTGGACATTAAGTGAATTGCCTCATTGAAAAAAATCGCTTGCATCAACAAAGTAAGAAAATTGATTCAATTAGAAACATATTTAATCACTTAGGATCGCTGTCGAGAATAATACAGGTTTGCTAGCGATCGCGCCATAATTTCATCGATTTTGGTTAGATACGCTGCTAGACTGATGAGTTACTTGCCTGTATCCTTACCAAGAGAGCGTAGGAAATCCCAGTGTATGGGCGACAATCGGACAAATGACGCGGAAACCCCGCCCTAAAAGGGTGGGGTTAAGTTTACGCAAAAGAGCCGGATAGTCATATAGTCGTGCCTTAATTGCGATCGCGCCGACTCCTACTTAATTAGTCTTATTCTCACAAGCGTCACTTGTATGGATTTAGAGATTTTTGAACGAGATAGCAAACAATTTATTTTTGCCGATAGGCGGTCGCTTCCAGAGTGGCCCCGTGTACCAAGCAACCATCCAGTCCCAAAGCTAACTCTCAAAGCCGACGAATTGTTTTTGATCGCAGATACTCTAGGAAATATTGCCGATGGCTTGGAAAATGAGCAGACAATTAACCTGGGATTATTTTGTCACGACACCCGTTTCTTGAGTCGATTGGAGTTGCAAATTGAAGAATGCGTCACCAATGGCAAAGCTGCCAAACAGTTTTCTCCCATCCTTTTGAGTAGCAATGCAGATAAAGGATTCGCTCTTTCGGTTTTGTGTTCCAATCCCCGTCTGCCAGATATCGAACCAGAAACTATCGGCATTCAGCGAGAAATCGTTCTCAACGGCGGCTTGTTTGAAGAGATAGAAATAACTAACTACAACACTAAAGCGGTCAGTTTTTCTATCGCCCTCACTTTTGAGGCTGATTTTGCCGATTTGTTTGAAATTCGGGGTCAACAGCGCAAAAAGAGAGGAAAATTCCTCAGACAGATCCCACGGGGAGTCGATCCCCAAAAATTCCTGATGCTTTCCGAGTTCCAGCAAGACTCTTTAATCCTTGCCTATCAGGGACTAGACGGTTTATTAATGGAATCCCGCATTCAGTTTTACCAAAATCCGCCCGACTGCTTCAAAGGCTACACTGCGGTTTGGCAATTGTCCCTCGAACCTCACGCCACTAAAAAAATAGGCTATCGGCTGCAAATGATGACGAATCATAAGTCTACGGTGGCCCGCGAGATAGCTACCACCCTCGGACAAGCCAAAGCCGCTAATTTGCTTGAAGAACAGGAATGGTGTCAGCGAGTCACCAAAATTCGTTCCGATAATGAAACCTTTAACCAGGTAATTTCTCGTGCCGAGCAAGACATCTACTTACTCTTGCAAAACTTTCAAGAGTATAAAGCCCTTTCCGCAGGCGTTCCTTGGTTTTCGACTCTCTTTGGACGAGATGCTTTGATTGCTGCTTCCCAAACCCTGATTCTCGATCCGACAATTGCTAAAGACACCTTGCAACTTCTGGCGCACTATCAAGGTCAAGTTAACGACGAGTGGCGCGACGAAGAACCCGGCAAAATTTTGCACGAACTCCGATTGGGAGAAATGGCTCGTTGTGGAGAAATTCCCCATACGCCTTACTACGGTACGGTAGATGCTACGCCTCTGTGGTTAATGCTCTATGCGGAGTATTATGCTTGGACAAACGACCATCTCACGTTAGATCGGTTATGGTCTAATGCTCTGGCAGCAATGGATTGGATTGATGCTCAATGCCAAAAGACGGGCTATCTGAGTTACGAGCGCAAGTCTAAGTCTACGCGGGGTTTGGTGAATCAGGGATGGAAAGATTCTGGCGATTGCATCGTCGATCGCCATGGTAAACTAGCAACGGGCGCGATCGCGCTATGCGAAGTACAAGCCTACGTCTACGCTGCTAAAATCCGACTGGCGCACATTGCTCGCATCAAGCATCATATCGATCTCGCCACTCGTTGGGAAGAAGAAGCGAGAGAGCTAAAATTGCGATTTAATCGCGATTTTTGGCTAGAAGACGAAGATTTCTGCGCCCTAGCGCTCGATGGCGAAGGAAAACCCGTCGATAGTATTACCTCTAATCCCGGTCATTGTTTATCTCTGGATATTTTTACGCCAGAAAAAGCGGCTAGCGTCGCAGAAAGGCTACTCGCACCGGATCTATTTAGCGGCTGGGGAATCCGTACCCTCAGCAGCAACTCTCCCGCTTACAATCCCATGGGATACCATGTCGGTTCGGTTTGGCCCCACGATAATGCCATTATTGCCTCGGGATTGCGGGCTTTAGGTTTGATTGACTCTGCCTTGGAAGTTGTTAAAGGCACGATTGACATGACCTTGCAGCAACCCTATCAACGCCCTCCCGAACTTTTTTGCGGTCACGATCGCATCGACGGCAGCCATCCCATACAATATCCCGTAGCTTGTTCCCCTCAAGCTTGGGCGACGGGAAGTATCTTTCAACTGCTGACTCTAATGCTGAATTTGGTACCCGATGCCCCTGGAAATTGCCTGCGCATCGTCGATCCTACCTTGCCCGATTTCATCAATAAACTGTCAATTCAAAACCTACGCATTGGTTCGACAATTGTGGATCTCGATTTTGAACGCACCGGTATGGCAACTGCCTGTCGAGTGGTCAAAAAGCGCGGTAACTTGCGAGCGATCGTTGAAACCTAAGCTGGACTTTTTAATATTCATTCAACACCTTCTTCAAAGCCTCCTCTGCGGCGGCTTTTGTCGCGTCTTGTTTGCGGCGACCCGTACCAATGCCGTATACAAAGCCATTTACGCGCACGCCAAACGTAAAAGCCTTAGCATGAGCGGGTCCCGATTCTTCTATGAGAAAATATTCGGGATTGCAGCCAAATTCTGCTAGCGCCCATTGCTGAAAGCGATTTTTTACATCAACCAGATTTTGGGAATTCGTATCGGATTGAGGAAGTACAATACTATCAGCAACTGATTGAAACAAAGTCCTAACAAATTCGCGGACGGATTCGAGTCCCGAATCAAGAAAATATGCACCTATAATTGCTTCAAAGGTATCGCTCAATAGGGCAGGATTTTGGCGACCGCCATCTTTTTGAGCGCCTTTACCGAGTCGCATGTATTCTCCGATGCCCAGTTCCATGGCAAATTTAGCCAGTTGCGTCTCGTCTACTAAAGAGCTGCGCAGGCGAGTCAGTTGGGCTTCGCTTAAATTGGGATATCTCTGATAGAGAAATTCACTGACTAGAAATCCAAGAACAGAATCTCCCAAAAATTCTAAGCGTTCGTTATGTTCGTTAGTATCGGAATTTTCGTTGATATAGGAACGATGGGTAAGGGCACATTGCCATAATTTTTTATCTTGAAATCTTGGAAGTTTGTGCATTTTGATTTTTATCCTAACCGCTCGAACAAAGCAGCTAAAATAGTGTTAGAAAATAAAAATCCTTCGGGATCGGTTAATCTTATTTTATTGCGAATTGTTAATTGCGAATTGTCTCGACTTTCTGTTGTTATCCATTCTACCCAACCTTGTTGCGTATAAGGATGCAAACAAGTCCAAATTTTCTCTAAAATTTCTTCTCCAAATTGCTGACAAAGCTGAGATAAATCTACTCCTTCTGCAAGGCGCAATCCGAGCATTAGTGTTTCCAAAAGGCGATCGCACTCCGAAGTTTCTGGACAATCGATCGCGTCATGATTTTCTTTCAATTGTTGTACCCAGGCATAATATTCAACTCTCGTGCGCGGGCGAGTAAATCGCTGTCTCCTAACATAACTAGCAGCTCCCATACCAAAGCCATAAAAAGCTTGATTCTCCCAATAAGCGCAATTGTGGCGGCATTGATAGCCCTCTCGGGCATAATTAGAAATTTCGTAATGTTGATATCCTGCCCTTGTTAACATTTGCTGGGCGAGACGATACATTTGGGCGGTCATTTCATCCGTTGGTAAAGGAGTTTCTCCGGGTTGATATTGCTTGCCAAAAGCGGTGACGGGTTCGAGTACCAAGTCATAACAAGAAAGGTGTTTGGGCGAAAGCGCGATCGCACTCTCAACAGAGGCTTGCCATTGTTCTAACGTTTGATGCGGCAAACCCGAAATCAGATCTATGCTGAAATTATCCGCACCGGCTTGGCGAATTAAATCAACTGCCGCAAAGATATCGCTAACGGAATGCGATCGCCCGCAAAGTTGCAGTAATTCGTCCTGAAAGGCTTGCACTCCCAGACTGACACGATTGACTCCAGCCTGAAGATACCCTTGCAACTGTTCTAAGGTAAATGTTCCTGGATCCATCTCTATGGAAATTTCTGCATCCGAGGCGATCCCGAAGCATTGCGAGAGCGTTTCTAAGATGCGTTCTAAATATTTGACTGGCAGTAGGGAAGGAGTTCCTCCGCCAAAGAAAACCGTTTCTAATGGCTGTCCGAATCCGGGTGCAACTGCGATTTCTTGGCACAACACTTCAACATACTCAGCAATAGAAACGGAGGTGTTAATGTTGGTTTTATTTCCCAGTACGGAGATCGGAAAATCGCAGTAATAGCAGCGCCGACGACAAAAGGGAATATGAATGTAAGCAAAACGAGGAAGATCGGTTTGAACTATATCTTGGGCTATTTTTTGCCTGGAAAAATTTTGAGTTTCTAGCTGTATTTCTCTCATTAATACCTTCCTGAATAAAACAATAATATTGATTCTTAATAGGATTAATTATGTTTCAAAAACTAATCTCTTCTTTCCCCTCGATTTAAAACACAATTGAAAGAACTCCTTTCCGGACAGAAGCCGGTCTTGGTAGACTCCTCTAAAGGGGGTTTAGTCTGCTTTACAAACCGTAATTTTTGGGGATTTTCCAAATTTTTACAGATTCTGTTCCGATTGTAATTAAGGCAACACTTTTAACCAAAAAAGCACGAAACTTTGGCGATCGAAGAGATATAATAGGGACGTTTCATATCTTTCATCAACAAAGTTTCTCGAATTTATAACCCGAACTCCCAAGGAGTTTCATTGGATCGGAAACATGCTTGACGCAATCATTATTATTCTATTCATCCTAGCAGCCGCCGGAGTCGGCTTTGATAGCGTCGATTTGCTGCCACGTGCGATACAGGAGCAAATTTCTAATATTGAGGCGTTGCGGTGGTTAACGGCTGGTTTTACCTCGATTATCGGTTTGGCACTCGGTCTAGTTGCCCAAACCACCTATCGTCGCATAGAAGCCCAGATTCGCAAAACCTCAATTGAAACGATTCTGACGCGAGCAGTGGGGCTAGTCGTCGGACTCCTAATTGCTAACTTGATGCTAGCACCGATCTTTCTGCTACCTATTCCTGAAGAATTCGCTTTCATCAAGCCAATGATGGCAATTTTGGGCAGCGTTATCTTCTCCTTTCTAGGCATTAGTTTAGCTGATACCCACGGGCGCACCTTTTTACGACTGATCGATCCCAACAGCATCGAAACCATGCTAGTTGCAGAAGGAACGCTGCAACCAGCCACCAGTAAGATTATCGATACCAGCTGTATTATCGATGGTCGGATCGAGCAACTATTGGCAACTGGCTTTATTGAGGGGCAAATTCTCGTACCTCAGTTTGTCTTGCAGGAATTGCAGCAGCTAGCCGATGCCAGCAACGATCAAAAACGGGTTCGAGGGCGAAGAGGACTCGATATTCTCAATCGCATCCAAGAAGCCTTTCCAGAACAAATTATCATTCATCCGGCTGATTACGAAGATCTGACAGCCGTGGATGCTAAGTTGATTCGTTTGGCACAGGAAATCAACGCTACGCTGCTTACTAACGACTACAACCTCAGTAAAGTCGCCAACCTACAAAAAGTGGCGATTCTCAACGTCAACGATTTAGCACAGGCAATCCGTCCCATTTATCTTCCCGGCGACACGATCGAGTTAAAAATCCTTAAGCCGGGTAAAGAACCAACCCAAGGAGTCGGCTATCTCGAAGACGGGACGATGGTAGTCGTGGAAGAAGGCAAAGATTATGTGGGGGGAGAAGTGCGAGTCATCGTGACTTCCGCCCTGCAAACTTCGGCGGGACGAATGATTTTTGCCAAGCCACAATCGGTTGTGGCATCGTCAGAAGTATAAACTTGCCTTCATTTGAGAACTCGCCGCTGAAATTCTTCTGCTTGCTTTGGATCGGGAATTTTGTCAGCTAAAGCTTCCACAAAGTCTCTAGGAGAGATGGTAGGATTTTTACTCAGAATTCGCTGGCAAATAATAGAAGCCATCGGTCCGATGAATTGGGCGAGTTCTTGCTGGCAGCGAGAGATAAAATTTGGATCGAGTCCAGAGTCGTCTGTTGTCGCCCGTGCTAGAACTTTTGGCGGAGCGCGATCGGGTAGTGGTCGAGTCGCTTGTACGGTAGTTGTCTCTATTTCTGGAGAAGCGGGCTTTTGTTGCAAGGGTTCGATCGCAACGGACGTTTTCATGCGAGAGTGGGGATCGCTGCCGTACAAACTGCGATAAATTTCTTCTAACTCGCGCAGGATGACTTCTGCCGATTTCGGTCGCTGGCTGGGTAAGCGTGCCATCATGCGATCGAGGAAATCGGCAAACATAGGAGAAACATTGGGCGCAGCCTCTCGCCAGCGCAAATCGTCTACATAGGAATCGTAAAATTCACTGGGATGTTTGCCCGTCAGCAAATAAACAATGGTACGTCCTAACGCAAAAAAATCCGATTCGGGAACAGCCTGACCGTTGAGTTGTTCGAGAGGACTGTACCCAGCCGAAAACAGCCCCGTAACTTGTCCTTCGGATCGCTTTGATAAGTAGGTTTCCGTTACTTCTCGCGCCGTGCCAAAGTCGATCAATACCAACTGTCCGTCGGCTCGGAGCATAATATTGGAGGGCTTAATATCTCGATGAAAAAAGTGATGGCTGTGAATCTCTTTCAAAATTGAGACTAGCTCGATCGACCATTGAATGGCTCGTTTCTCGCTAATGCAAGACCCCCTGCGATTGATATATTCTTTGAGATCGAGTCCCTCGATTTTTTCCATCACCAGACAGTGCAAGGGATCGGCACTATTGTGAGGATAATAAACAAAATAAGCATCCGGTTCGACTTTCGGAATTCCTGGATGGTTTAATCTCGCTAAAAATTGTGCTTCTCGTTGAAAAAGCTCGACGTACTTGGGATGATTATAAGTCAGAACTTTCAGGACTTTCAGAGCGCTTTGACTTTCGTACCCAGCTTGCGAATCCTTGACTTCATAGGTTTTGCCAAATCCTCCCCCTCCTAATTGTTGCGTGACGCGATAGCGCCCCTCTAGCAGTAACTCAGAGCCACAGCTGACACAAAAGAGAAGTGAATCTTTATTAATGGGATTGGGACAGCGAGGATTAATGCAAAGGCTCATCCGAGTGATAGATTGACGATTGATAAATTAATGTCTTTCCCGACTCTATAGGGTACTTTTGTGCGCTATATGCTCGATCGCCTAAGTGACCCTGACTTCTCTATTGTCTCTGAGGTAACGGCTAATTGCCACCATAATTTAGCGATCGCTTAGAATTCCCAATTATTAGTCCTCAGCATAGTTTTTAACAACTAAAAACTTATAAAAACTTAAATTTCACTAATAAAAAGGAATAATTAGGAAAAATTCTTTACTTTAGAGCGAGTGACTCAAGCTAACAAGCGATCGCACACACTGACTACTGCGGTTGCCCAACCTTGGCAACCGGGTGCGGGAGCGACTTGCCAGCCTCGCCCCATCAAACCCGGATGGGGTGCTTTTGCGCTAGGAACGACGATAGGAACATCTACGGCTTCAAGCATAGCTAAATCGTTGGGGCTGTTGCCCAATCCCACCGTAATCAGTTTTTCCTCTGCTTTAGGAAATCGATAATGCCGAACTAACCAGCGAACGGCTTTGCCTTTGCCAGCACCGCTGCCGATTAGATGAGAAAAGCGATCCCCGACGACGACTTGAAACCCCTGCGCCTCAACCGCTTGTTGTAGCTGCTGTTGCGAAACGCGATCGGGAGTAAGAAATGGCTCTGTAAACTCCCGCGCTTTTGCCCGTTTGACTTCTTGCTCGGATAGTCCGGTCAGTTGCCCGATCTCTTGTTCGCTGAGATCGCCAAAGCCTCGCAATCGTTCCCCAAGCATCTTTGCAACTGCCGCGAGTCCTTGTCGAGCTTCTGCATAGGTACAGCCCAAAAGTTCGAGTTGATAGCCTTCCCGCTCGATTTTTGCGCTCAAGACAAACTGTTTTGAGTCGAGGGGGACAAAAACAGCACTCCCATTTTCAACGATAAAGGGATCGCCCAGATTGAGTTCTTGACGTAGCGTCTCGACTTCCTGGCGCGTTTTACTGGTAACGGGAATGACGGGAATTTGCTTAGCTTGGAGTTCCTTTAAGACGGGAAGGGCTGCATCACAACGATAATCGTCTTGGTTAAGCAGAGTTCCGTCTAAATCGGTAAAAATAATTATTGCCATTTTTAATCCGTCATCCGTCATTTGTTAGTAGGGACGCTTCGATCTATCTATAAAAATGCTAGAGATTTCCCAACAGTTACTGTCAAAAACCCTCCCGTACAATGGTTATGTAAATTCCCTAAAATCTTACTACAAATCCCCGGAGAGGGAGAAACGGGAGTGTGGGGCATTGGTTTTTCTATACTCACTCATCCCCTTCCCATACCTTCCACACTTAGTCGTTAATTGCTTCTCCGTTCCCCAATCTCCCCGTCTCCCCTGCTCTCTATTTATGGGCTGCGTTCGATAATAACTTCTCTTCCACCATCAGAAGCAGCAGGACGAATATAGTTAGGATTTTCTCGCAACGAGGTATTAAAAGGATTGGGTAAATCCCGCGTTCTTATTCTCGGTAGAGACGATTGCTGTTGTAGAGTATCTTTATAGAGTGCCTCTAGCAATTCTGCATCTCTAGTAATTTGATTTTCTGGGAAAGATGCTGGTACCTGAAAAGGAATAATCCCCAATTCATTGTTCAGTTGCCCTAATGGATCGGTGCCCTCGAAAAAGTCGCCGGAATTGTGAGAGAAAGCCCGGTTAAAGGTTTCCGATAATGCTTCGGTCGAGGCAGCAGTTGCCGATGTCTCCTCTCTAGTCGTCATTGCCGATTCTAGCATCCGACGTTCGACTGCTTGCAAACAGGCATTCATCCCAGCTGCAAATTCGTAGCGGGTTAGAGGGCGATTGCCTCGGTATGTGCGATCGGGGTAGCCGACCACACAGCCATATTCTTCTACTAAATTCTGCAATGCCTCAAAAGCCCATTCTCCTGGAGCAACATCGCTGAACTGGGCGATACTTGTCACTTGTGCCAGTAACTTCTCTCTATCTTCGTTGCTATAGGAAGCGAGTTGATTCGCTGTTAGCACCGAGATTGGGACTTCGCCTGCGTTAGCCAATGATGGCACGAGAGCGGACGTACCAAAAGCCGCTAGGATAAGGAAGGAAGATTTCCAAACGATCTTAGACATTTTTATTGATGGCTCCTCACCAGGGAAAAATAGCTAAAACAAATTTTTCTGGATAGTGCTAATTGCTTTTCATGCAATAAATTGAATTAACTTTCTAAAAAGTTAATCTACATAAATTAATTTTAACTGAAATCACAGAAAACAAAGCCTCCTCGCTTGAGTTCTCTTGACACTGCCACCTATGAAAACCAATTCCCAAGCTAACGTCTTAGTTACTACCGCCGACTTGTCTGCCATACGCCAGCTACTTTTAGACTTATTCGTTCGTTTGGCCTACAAAGAAGGAGATTTTGTCCTGTCTTCAGGACAGCGCAGCAACTATTACATCAATGGCAAACAAGTCACCCTTACGGCAGAAGGAGCCTTAGCTATCGGTCGTTTATTACTTTCCATGTTGCCAGAAGATACTCAATCCGTAGCCGGTTTGACGCTGGGTGCCGATCCTATAGTGACGGCGGTGAGCGTAGTGTCAGCCTACGAAAATCGACCCATTCCCGCACTTATCGTTCGCAAAGAGGCAAAAGGACACGGAACGCGAGCTTATCTCGAAGGTCCGACTCTCCCATCTGGGGCAAAAGTTGTCGTCCTAGAAGATGTCGTGACAACCGGAAAATCGGCAATGCTAGCAGTGGAAAGATTGCGAGCCGCTGGTTACGCAGTCGAGCAAGTTATTGCCCTAGTAGATCGGGAGCAAGGAGGCACAGAATTTTATCATTCACAAGGACTTAAGTTTCAAGCGCTCTTTTCTATTGAGGAAATTCGGCAGCGTTACGCTCAGATAGAATCCGAGCGATGACTTAAACTTAAACATATTTATACCAATTCGCCGATGCTCCTCCACTTCGTGGGAGTCCGCGTCGGTTCGCAATTATCAGTTCGCAATTAGTCAGCAGCTCCCTGTGTAAGGCTTTTTCGTTGAGCATTTGTAGCGTTCTTTTTTAGAAATGGGATTACAATTCGCAATTGGAACGATTCTCCTCGCGCTGCATCTGAAGACTTGTATAGCGTGATTGTCGGGGAGCAATTTCGCTTTGGGAAAGAGGCATCGATGCTGTCAAAGGTTATTGTTGTAGGCGATTCCTCCAATTACGAATTGGTTCGATCGCCCTAGAAAGCTATAGATTGTTGTCAATCGCTTATGTTTATAGAAGTTAGTAATATACCCGAACGATGAACGAGTAGGGGTAAGGAAATCTCGCCCCTACTGTGACTTTACGATCTCTTTTCTTTAATAAAACCAGCTCAGCCAACCGCGCTTATAGTTTCCTGATGGAATACTAATAAGTGGACCTCGTGTTGGAATATAGCGCCTACAAGCTTTGGGTTGCGTCCGATCCATTACGCACGCAAGTGGATCTTTATAAGAGCCATTTAGACTAAATAGATCTTCGCGCTGGCTGCTGTTTTCACAGTCGGCTGATTCGCTGGCAACCAAACACACATCCATTCTGTAATTTACTTTTCCTGTAGTCTCATCTTTTAGTTCTGTGCGTTTGGACGAGAAATATGGTTGTTCGCCTCGATCGTATTTACTTTGTAATTTTTGAGCCATTTGCTGACACAAGGCTTTGGCTGAATCGCCAGAGAATAAGTATTCTGAATGCCAGCTAAAGATCGGGGTAAGCGTGGGGTTTCCTCGTTCGTCTCTGCCAATCGCAAATGTTGTTGGCGGACTGTTATTGGCATCGCAGATGAAGGTCACCTTCGACTCTTGTGGTGCCTGCTCTTGCGATACAGTCTGACTAAAAGTTACGGTAGCATCCAGCGCCGCGATGCCGATCGCGATCGCTCCCGCTGTCAAAATTTTAGGAATAGGTTTTGCGATCATAATTTCGTTCCCTCCCGATCGATTTTAGTTCCCTCTCAATCCATTGAGCAAGTGTCATAGAAAAGTACCAATCTCTCGACTTTCCAGCCCGACCGATTGATTTTCGAGATCTTCTGTTAACTACAAATTGAAGATTAAATATTCCCGATTCTTTTTTGGTGGGCGATCGCTTGTCTAAAGACTTAAGTGTCATTATTTCGCATAGCTCATCGGGAAAGCTTATTGCGCGATCGCTAGTTATTCCCTCATATCTTTATTCCAAGGGCGATTAGATAGCTCTTCCATCTTATAAAAGATTTCCGATCGAATATTACAGTTTTACTGAGATAGTTGTCACCCATACGATCGAAGATCCGTAATTTTACGATTGGATGACCGATAAATCGACAATACATTATAGGAAGAGGACTCTAAACCGAATGGCACTAAGATAAGGGGAACGCCTTGCGCAATCAACATCGCAGACTTTGTAAGTGCTGAGGTTAGAATGCGTCGCGCGTGCAATGACGATCCAAAATGTTTTCAATTGGGAGAAAAAGCTTTCAAGCCCGTAAAATACTTTTTTGGAACTTGAAAGCCAATTGGAATAATAATATTGTGACAAATCGTGTCAGAATTCTTCAAGAAAAATTTAGGCAGAGTCTGGGACTACCGTTTGAGAATTTATTGCCGTCATGGGAGATTCAAAAAGTTATCGATGAATTAAAAGTTAAATATCGTCGGCGATTATTTGACCCAATAGTAACTCTTGAAAACTACTTTGGGCATGGAAGTTTTACGAGGTAAAACTCCCGCTATGGTAGGTAAAGAACTTTATGTTTATTTGCTTGCCTACAATTTGTTACGTACCTTAATGTGGGAATCTGGTACGACTTACGGTGTGCCACCAGTACGCTTATCATTACAAGGAACTCGTCATCACTTGCATAATTTTATTCCTCAATTATTAGCTGCTTCATCCGCACAACTTCATCAAATTTATCGGACTTTACTAAAAGTTGTTGTTCACAAGTCGGTGAGCGATCGCCCCGGCAGAAGTGAACCAAGAGTTCGTAAACGTCGCCCTAAAGCTTATCCTTTGATGAAGCAGCCTAGACATCAGTACGCCGAACAATGGCAAACTGCTTGAATGATAAGTGTTTCCACTTATCTTAGTGCCATTCTTCCATGCCCAAAGTAGTTTTCAAGAGTTACTATTGGGTCAAATAATCGCCGACGATATTTAACTTTTAATTCATCGATAACTTTTTGAATCTCCCATGACGGCAATAAATTCTCAAACGGTAGTCCCAGACTCTGCCTAAATTTTTCTTGAAGAATTCTGACACGATTTGTCACAATATTATTATTCCAATTGGCTTTCAAGTTCCAAAAAAGTATTTTACGGGCTTGAAAGCTTTTTCTCCCAATTGAAAACATTTTGGATCGTCATTGCACGCGCGACGCATTCTAACCTCAGCACTTACAAAGTCTGCGATGTTGATTGCGCAAGGCGTTCCCCTTATCTTAGTGCCATTCGACTATAGAGACGATCACACCCAACCCGCAAGCAGGCACTTTTTCGTGAGGTAGGTACCATTTGGTTGCAAATGTGAACCCACAGGATAATCAAGGTCAGAAAAATTTTTCTGTTGCTTCAAGCAGGCTCATTAAGATGTTTGAGGATTGCATTGGGTGTAAATGGACGCTTCACATTTTGATCCAAATTCAGCGCGGTGTGAACCGTCCACGAGCTTTGGTGAAGACAAAACCGGGATTAACAACCAAGGTACTGAATGAACGTCTTGCTAAGATGGTTCAATTTGGAATTTTGGAGAAATTAAGCTACCCTGAAATTCCTCCGCGTGTTGAGTACCAATTGACTCCTTTCGGGAAAGAGTTTCTCGAAATCCTTGATCGCGTTGAAGAGCTACACTGCAAATTCACGAGTGACTTGCAGGAATAATTGAGATCGTAGCTCACAGACAAAATGGTAACTGCATCTTTACCAATTACCTAAGCCGTATAACGACCAAGTTGAGCAGCGCTAGATAACACATAAACGAAGCAAGCAATTGCCATACGATGCTGCTCCAACGACTTGTTAGCTGGCGGTTGTATTCTTCTGCAACCATTCTACAAATGCTTTGCGCCCTAGCTCACCTGATGCGATTGCCAGCACCACACGCTCCTGTTCATCCACAGAGGCGTTAATTTCCATTCCGTTTAGGACAAGAAAAGTTTCCATCGCAGCATGACCTGTACGCTTGTTTCCATCTACAAATGGATGATTTATGATGATAGACAAACCTAGTGCTGCTGCTTTCTCCAGTAAGCTTGGGTACAAATCTTCTCCACCAAATGTCATTCGAGGCTGCGCGATCGCTGACTCCAACAACCCTACATCTCGGAGACCGAATGTTCCACCAGATTGATCAATGACTCTGCGATGTAGTTCTAGCACTTCGATTAACGTCAGGAAACGCATCATGCTAACCGCTGATATAACTCAGTATTTTTTGTTAGCACATAATTTGCAGCATCAACAAATTCGCTCTTTTGAGAATTTAGCCAATCTTCCAAGCTTGCCTTCAACAAAACTTCGGGCGTAATTCCATGGACTGTTGCCAAATCTTGTAGCTTTTGGAATTGGGTGTCTGAAAGTTCAAGGGTAATAGAAGCCATAGCGATCGCTCTCTTAATGTTTCTGGGTCAAGTTTAGCATCTACACCCAAGCAGTAGCCTCGTTTCACTGGCCCAACCCAAGAACTAAGCCGGCTAAAGGCTTAATTGAGCGGCGGCAGATAACCTCGAACTCAGCGCCAGCTCATTATGCTGTGATCGCCTCCAATGAACGTTATTTCTCTAAAAGTGTTGTAACTCCTGGCAAAATACTGACGTGAGTGGAGCTATCTTGGACAGCTTCAAGGTCTCCGGTAATTTTGCTGTCGTCAATTTGCCAAAGTGGATCTTTTCCCGTTCCTCCAAACTTTGCAGGTCTACGGAAGGCTGGCAAACTTTCAATTGCCAGCGAAACAAACATTGCTTTTGTATTTCTAATGGCTACCGCTACAAGTTCACCTGATGAAGGATTGTGCGTTCGGCATTGCTGAATAAGCATATGATTCACTGAGGGACAAGCACCTCTCCAAATTTCAGGTAGTGCAGTAACAATTTGAGCGAGTGCTTTAGCATTGCTACGGACTTCGAGTAGCACAACGTCTTGCGGTGCAATCGAGCCAGGTAGTGACGTAATCGGGTATTTTCGCCTTCCACCCGCGTCATGTAAGTCTTGCTGATAATGTGGTCGCCATCGGGAATGAAACCAGGATAGACCTTCCAACCATCGGTGACATAGAAATAGCACTTCCAAGCGGCCACGATGGCCCACAAGGGACGGAACGTTTCCGCGCTATGAGCCCCTAAAACCCACCCTAAAATCCCCGCTTTGAAGTGGTCAACGGCAGTCCACAGCCAAATCTTGTTTTTTTGTGCCCACAAAGGTCTCCAACTCATCCAATTCCCCCACTTCCGGCGTGACTTCTGGTTCGTAAGCATCGGCTAACAATTCCCCAATTTGCTTGACCCAAGTAATCACCGTTGTATGGTGAACGCCTTTGACTCGTTCAATGGCTCGAAATCCCATGCCGTTGACATCCAGTTTGAGACAGTCCCGCTTAAACTCATCACCATAGCCTGCAGGGGGATCATAGGTTTCAATGAACTGCCGCCGACAAGCTTTACAAAGGTAATTTTGTTTACCTCTTTGCTTACCGTTCTTACCGAGCGCAGTAGAGCCACATTCAGGACATTGCATTGGTTTTACCCTCGTTTCATATCCTCATTATGCAATGCCGTGCGTTCTACTTCTGGTCGAAGGTACCCCTGCTCATCCAACCAATCTCTAGACATTTGTTCGATGTCAATGTCGATGCCAGGTCTGATTCCCAATATCCGAGCGCTACGTCCCACTTTGAGTTTACCGTTTTCCTCTGCCATGCCGCGATAATAGAGTGTTACCATCAGCCAGAATCAGATTAATATGAGCGCCAACCATTTAGTGTAAGCCCATTTTGCATCAATATTAATGCGCTACCATATTACCCTTGAACCAGGACTATAAGCACTGTAACTACTGTAACTATCACTGTAGGTACTACTGTTAGTAGAGGTATTTTTAGTTTCCTCTTCCTTCTGTTTGCACTGAGGCTCTTCCCTTGGCTTTCCCGTCACCTGCCAAATCTTGATTGTATCATCATAACTGCCACTAACCAAAGTTTTTCCATCCGGGCTGATAGCTACAGTACTAACACCATCTGAATGTCCCGTAAGAGTGCGGAGTAGTTCCCCCGTACTTAAACGCCAAATCTTAATTGTACCGTTACAACTGCCACTGACCAAAGTTTTTCCATCCGGGCTGATAGCGACAGTACTAACGCCAACGCCATCAGTGAGACAACGCAGCAATTTCCCCGTACTTAAACGCCAAATTGTAATTGAATCATCATAGTTGCCATTGCTGGCTAAGGTCTGGCCATCCGGGCTGATAGCAACTGAATAAACAAAGCATGAATGCTCCTCAGTCAGAGTGCGCAGTAGTTTCCCTGTATATGAACTACCTACGGACTTCGCTTGCGCTACCTCCGAGGTTTCTGACGCTTCACCTGCTGAACTTTCCTAAACCCTCCACAATGCTGTGGGGTCTTAGAAAGAGGTTCAGCATCAGCGTTTGAGAGGCTAGTTCCTAACCCCAAAGCGTAATTGAGCATTACCATTGATGCTGCCACATCACGAGCCGCAGTGAAGTTGCAGTTTTCACAATGATGCACACGCTCGGCTAACTCTTTTTTCTTTTTGTAACCACACCGAGGGCAAGTTTGGGATGGTGCAATTTTGAGAGGTACTTCAACAAATACCCCACTACATTCACTGAGCTTAGATCTGATTAGTGAAGTTAGATTGCCAATCCCAACATCTAACAGCGAGCTATTGAGTCCTGTTTTTTGATGTTTTCTTTGGCTGCCCTTGTTTGCTTTACGAGTCATCCCTTTGATGTTCAACTTCTCAGTAGCTACCAGTGAATTACTCTTTCCTATCTGTGTAGCTACTTGATGTTGCCAATCTTGTCTTTGATTGGTCACTTTACTTTGAAGTCTACTAATTTGTTTCCTGGCTTTTCTCCAACGTTTAGATGCTTTAATCTTCTTTTTGAAATTAGGCGCACGCTTGCGACGCAATCTCTTAGATAATTGCTTTATTTTTTGTTGAGTTTTGGCTAAAAATTTCGGAGGAGCAATTATTGTTCCATCTGAACAAGCAATAGCGTGGTGAGTACCAAAATCTAAACCTATAGCACCAGTGCTAGTTTCTCGTTTTGGTTCGCAGTTTACAGTGATTGAAGCATACCATTTACCTGGTTTCCAGATGATTGTACAAGTTGTTGGTGTCCCCCAAGTTCTAGCTTTACCTCTCATCTGAATTTGTCCTAAATTAGACAATTCCAGGTAGCCGTTATCGCCTGATGTATGCGCTTTCCATCCACTTATTCCTGGATAAGTCCGACCACGATCATGTCGTGCAGACTTGAATTTTGGGTATCCACTCAATCCACGGAAAAAACGTTGAAAGGCATAGTCAACACCCTTTACCGTTGCCTGTAAAGCTTGCGCACCTAATTCTTTATATTCAGGCCAACATTCTTTGAAATCTGGCAGAATATTTTGCTGGTCATAGTAGCTAATAGAATTCCCAAAACGCTGATATTCTGTCTTTCTGTGGTAAAGACAGGCCTTGAACAAATCTTTATGAAGTCGTCGCCAATAATGCAATTTCGACTCCTGAGATTTAGTTGGATATAAGCGAAAGGTGGTTCTACGTGTTACTCTCATGGGTGCGAGCGTACCATTCACTTAACGCCCAGTGCAACCTTTGCTCAGAAAGAGTTCTCATGCTCTATTTTGTATTCACTTGCATATTGTATTGGTAACGAAGTATCGAGGCAAGGTGATTACTTCTGAAATTCTCACTAGGTGAACAACAAAAAAGCATTATAAATCCCCGTCCTTAAGGACGGGGTCTCAATTGGTCAGTCTGTCTCCAGACAACCAGATTTCTGAGTTTGTAAAAGTTCTCAAAGCGTCATCAAGCAGACTAATTCGCAAGGAGTTCAAGTCTCATGTTGACAAATACTACTGGAAACCTGTTTTTTGGTCTAGCTCATACTTGGTCAATTCCAGTGGCGGAGTATCGCTTGATGTTTTGAAAAAATCTATCAAGCAACAAGATTCTCCGCGTAGCTAACTATATCCTGCCCTTGCTTTCATCCCCCAGTTCCGTTTCCCTGCACTGGGGGACTTCCCGCAAGGATGTTAACTCATTTTTTAGATTAATATTCTTATGAGTTATGCAAGAGGTCTATTGCAAAATGGCTATGATATTCGCACGGTGCAGGAATTACTCGGACATAAAGATGTCAAGACAACCATGATTTATACCCACGTACTAAATCGAGGTGGTAAGGCTGTCAGAAGTCCTCTCGATTCTTGATAGGTTAGTTGATGATTGAAATGCGATCGCACAAAACTAAAAGACAGGAGAAAAATCTCCTGCCTTTGCTAAATTTTACTGAACCGAAGTAAGTGTCTTTTCTTGCTCAACTACCGCTTCAGGATTGGTTTCTGGCGCGTTGGCTTCCGATGGGGGAACGACTTGCCAGAATTTGCCAAGATAGGACTCCCAATTGTCGAGAATCGCCTTACCTTTAGGGCTGCCCGTCTTTTCGACGTGAGCCTCGATTAGCCCTTTCAACAATTCTTCACCAGCAGGCGTACAGATCCGTTGAATTTTAACAATGTCTTTATTGACTTTTTCTGGGAAAGATCCATCCTCATCGAGGAAGTATGCTAAGCCTCCCGTCATGCCAGCCCCAACGTTGCGACCGACCGAACCGAGGACGACCACTACGCCACCCGTCATGTATTCGCAACAGTGATCGCCTGCCCCTTCGATAACAGCTTTTGCGAGGGAGTTACGGACTGCAAATCGTTCTCCTGCGCGACCGTTGGCATAGAGTACGCCGCCTGTTGCTCCGTAGAGGCAAGTATTGCCGATAATGACGTTTTCTGAAGCATCGAAAGTAGCTTCCTTCGGAGGCACGATCGCGATTTCGCCGCCGTGCATTCCTTTACCGACGTAATCATTAGCTTCTCCTTCTAACAATAGCTTCATGCCAGGTAAGTTGAAAGCCCCGAAGCTTTGACCCGCAGAACCCTTGAATTTTAGGGTAATTTCCCCTTCAAAGCCGTTATTGCCGTATTGTTTGGCGATCGCTCCGGCAATTCTTGCGCCTACAGTGCGATCGGTGTTAACGATCGCGATTTCCTTGGTGATAACGCCTTGGTTTTGGATGGCTGCGGCTATTTCAGGATCTGCCAGCAAGCGATCGTCGAGAACGTCGCCGTTGCTATGGACTTCTTCGTGGTTTAACCAACTGCGGTTTTCCCGAACGTTGGGAAGATTGAGCAAGCAATCGAGATTGAGTGCCTGGGTTTTAGTTAATTTAGCTCCTTCTCTCATTTCCAATAAGTCGGTGCGACCGATAATTTCGTCCAAACGACGATAGCCTAGACGCGCCAGCAGCGATCGCACTTCTTGGGCGATGAAGTAAAAGAAATTGACTACGTGCTCTGGTATGCCAGTAAACCGCGCTCTCAAGCGTTCCTGTTGAGTAGCAACCCCTACCGGACAGTTATTAGTATGGCAGATCCTCGCCATAATGCAGCCTTCGGCAATCATGGAAATCGAGCCGAAGCCAAATTCTTCTGCACCCATCAAAGCTGCCATAACGACATCCCAACCCGTTTTCAACCCGCCATCTGCTCGCAGAATCACGCGATCGCGCAATTGATTTTCCAGCAGCACGCGATGAACTTCTGTCACGCCCAATTCCCAAGGACCGCCAGCGTGCTTGATTGAACTCAATGGAGATGCTCCCGTACCGCCGTCGTGACCGGAAATTTGAATGATATCTGCATTTGCCTTAGCAACGCCAGCCGCTACCGTACCGATGCCGATTTCAGCAACCAGCTTGACCGATACTTGCGCTTTCGGGTTGATCTGATGCAGGTCGAAGATTAGCTGCGCCAAGTCCTCAATTGAGTAGATATCGTGGTGGGGCGGCGGAGAAATCAAGTCAACTCCGGGTTTAGAACGCCGCAACATGGCGATGTAGGGGCTGACTTTCTTGCCGGGTAACTGACCGCCTTCTCCAGGCTTCGCGCCTTGGGCAATCTTAATTTCTAGTTGCTTGGCGCTCATTAAATATTCGGGGGTAACTCCAAAGCGTCCAGAGGCGATCTGTTTGATAGCAGAACTCGCCGTATCGCCGTTGCGAAGTCCCTTCAGGTGGGGCAATGTGGGAGAATTGCCGTTTTCGTCTACATCGTCGAGAATCTTGAAGCGGATGGGATCTTCGCCGCCTTCTCCCGAATTGGATTTGCCGCCGAGACGGTTCATCGCGATCGCTAGGATTTCGTGTGCTTCTCGCGACAGTGCCCCCAATGACATGCCGCCCGTGCAGAAGCGCTTGACAATCGATTCGATGGATTCGACTTCTTCGATGGGAATAGAAGCGCGATCGGGTTGGAAATCCAATAAATCTCGCAGCGCCGTCACCGGACGGTCTGCCAGGTATTTTTGGTAGACTTCGTAGTGGTCGTAAGCTTCCTTGTTATCAGAAGAGCCGTTGCTTTCGCCTTTGTAGGCTGCAACTGCCTTATGCAGCGCCTTTGCCATCTCTGGGGAGTTCATGTGATATTCTCCGCCGGGACGGTAGTTGACAAAACCGTAATTTTCTAATTTCTTGAGCGTTAGGTTAGGAAAGGCTTGTCTGTGGAAGGAAATGACTTCTTGCGCTAATTCTTCTACGCTCAAGCCGCCAACTCGACTGGTAGTTCCCCTAAACGCCAGATCGATTAATTTGCCTCCCAAACCGATCGCTTCAAAGATTTGCGCTCCATGGTAGGACGAGAGGAGCGAAATTCCCATTTTGGAGAGAATCTTCAACAAGCCAGCTTCTACCGCCTTGCGATAGCGTTTGAGAGCTGTTTCTAACGTAATGGTTTCTAGCTTGCCATTCGCCATCATCTTTTGCGTTTTTAAGTCGTTCCGCCAATGGCGCACGGATTCTAGGGCAAGGTAGGGACAGACTGCCGACGCGCCGTAGCCGATTAAACAAGCAAAGTGGTGGGTACTCCAACACTGGGCGGTATCTACAATCAATGAGGCGCTCAAGCGCAGCCCTTCTCGAATCAGATGATGGTGTACTGCTCCCACTGCTAGCAGGGGAGGAATATAGCTTTGGGTTTCATCAATGGTACGTCCGTTAGCGCGATCGCTCAGAATCAGAATTTCTGCTCCCGAACGAACGGCTTGGGCAGCTTCGTCGCACAGCCGCCGCAAAGCGATTTCTAACCCGCTTGGTCCGTTGGCGATTTCAAATAAAGTCGATAGTTCTACCGTGGCAAACTCGGAGGCTTTAATGGCTGCAAACTCGGTTTCGTTGAGAATGGGGGTTTCCAGTTTCAGGAGACGAGCGGCTTCTGGACTGGGAGCGAGCAGATTGCCCCGTTTGCCCAACAGCACCTCTAACGACATGACTAAGCTTTCCCGCAGGGGATCGATAGGCGGATTGGTGACTTGAGCAAAGCGCTGTTTGAAATAGTCGTAGAGTAAGCGGGGTTTACTCGATAGCACTGCCAAGGGAGTATCGTCTCCCATACAGAAGGTGGGTTCTTTGCCTTGACTTGCCATCGGCTCGATAATCATCTCGACATCTTCTGCCGTATAGCCAAAAGCCGTCTGATAGCGCAGTAAAGCTGCGTCGTCTTCTATCTGGAGCTTTTCGCAGAAGGATTGCACTCCGACTTCTTGGCGAAAAGCATTTACCCACTCGCCGTAGGGATGCTGTTTGGCAATGCGCTGCTTGATCTCCCAATTTTTCAGAATTTCTTGGGTTTCTAAATTCACTGCGATCGCTTCTCCGGGACCCAAGCGCCCTTTCTCGACAATCTCCGCCTCTGGAAGGGAAACGACTCCCGCTTCGGAGGCGACGACGACGTAGCCATCTTTGGTGATGCTGTAACGAGCGGGGCGCAAACCGTTGCGATCCAAGCAGGCACCAACGGTCTTACCATCGCTAAAGACGAGCAAAGCGGGTCCATCCCAGGGCTCTTGCAGTCCGCTGTAGTAGCGATAAAACTCGACGATTTCTGGATGGTTCTTTAAATCGGGTTGGTTTTGGTAGGCTTCCGGCACCAGGATCGTCGCTGCTTCTAGGGGGCTGCGTCCGGTACGCACCAACAGCTCCATCGCGCTATCCAGGTTGTAGGAGTCGCTGTTATCGATGTTAACGATGGGCGTGAGCGCGTCGAGTTGCTCTGCCGTCCATCCCGGCACTTCTAGATTCATTTCCCGTGCTGCCATCCAGTTGATATTGCCTAGCAGGGTGTTGATCTCGCCGTTATGCCCCAATAACCGCATTGGCTGAGCAAGGGGCCATTTGGGCATGGTGTTGGTGCTGAAGCGGCGGTGGTAGACGGCAAACTGACTTTGATAGTTAGGATCTTTTAAGTCGAGATAAAACTCTCCCAGGACTGCTGCTCTCACCATGCCTTTGTAGACGATCGTGCGGCAGGAAAACGAGCAAATATAAAAATCGTCGGCTAATTTTTTTCCGACTCGCGATCGCGCTACGTAGAGAACCTTATCTAATGCATCTCCAGCTAAGTTATTGGGAGATGTCACCATAATTTGCGCGATATAAGGCTGATTTTCCCGCGCTTGCACCCCTAGCACTTCCGGACGCACGGGAACTTCTCGCCATCCCAGTACGGTTAATTTTTCGGCTTTGACTGCCTCTTCTACATCAGCCATCGCCTCCGCTCGTCTGGAGGGTTCTTGAGGCAAAAACACCATCCCTACGCCCAGACGTTCTGCTATCGGCATGGAAAGATGATTGGCTCTAAACCAGCCCTCAAATAGTTGCAGCGGCAGGGCAGTCATTATACCCGAACCATCGCCCGAATCGTTATCTGCACTGCACGCTCCCCGATGCTCCATACAGCCTAATGCCGATAGGGCTTGTTCGATTAGTGCGTGACTGCCTCGACCTTTAACGTCGGCGATAAAGCCAACTCCGCAAGCATCCCGTTCCTCCGTTAGCCATCTGGGGCCGAGATAAGGCATTTCCCGTTCGGGTTGGTGAGTTGATTGACTGCGATTCTCTCTATTCATTCTCTTTCCACGATCTGTGCTGGTTTAAGGTAAGGTATTGATATTATTGGTTAGCTTAAAAATGGCTGCTGCTGGCAAATTCCGGTTGACAAATACGAGATTTGGATCCGATTATGAGGGAAACAAAATTAAGCTTGATTAAGTTTGTTTATTTAGTCTAAATATTAGGATATCCTGTTTGCGTTTTCGAGCAGAACGTCCTAAGTGTATTTGCCCTTAACCCAAACAATTCGCCATTAACTGTACGATCGATTGCGAATTAGATTGCCCCGTCTATGTGCCCAACTTAGCCGCGACGGAATTGCTCAACAATCGTTAACAACTGCTGAGTTTTAAAGAATAACCTTTTGGCTTTATCGAAGTGAAGCAACTGGCGTTCTCCAAGATATCTGGTAAATCTTGGCGGATAGGTGAATTTTCTCCGCTTAGTAATAATCAATATTATAAGAAATATTGAATTTTAACAATCTCCAGTTCGAGTTGGTGTTATTTTAATTAGCTTAGGCTTGCTACTACCATCAAGCCAGCAATAGCAATCGCGATCGCCCGTTCGAGTCAGAGAGATCGAAACGAAAAAGTCATCAATCCATGATGTATTACAATCATTTTTGTGCGATCGCAGCGCGATCGGAATAAAAATTAAATTCTTAAAAAGTAACTTGAGGGCGTATCCGTGACTGACTCAATTTGGAAATCAGTAGGCTTCTTTTCTTTTTCTCTACTCGCGACGCTAGTTGTCTACTCCTTCTCAGTTGGCTCGTCGGCTGAAACAGAAGGCGATCGCCCTCAGAAGTTAGATGTAGGGGAGAGTTTGGAAATCCGCTCGCCTAGAAGTCAGGAGGATTTCAAGGCAGAGAACAAGGGTCGCTACACCGCCCCGCCAATTCGCGAAACGCCCGTACAGAAATTAGAAGCTGTTCGAGTGTCTTCTGCCATCCCTCAAACCAATACTTCTGTTAACGCAGAACTTATCACAATTGAGCATTCAAAATTCAGAATTCTGAATTCTTTAATCGCTCAAACTCCCTCTTCCGATTCCCAAGCAAGTCGGGAAATCTCTCTCAACGGACGCAGATTTCCGATCGCTTGGACGCAATGGAACGAAAATGGTTCGGTTCGCACAGCTATTACCGATACTGGCGCCATGCAAGCCTTGGGAGTAGAACTCCTCAGTACCAACAGATCGGACGTACAGCCCGTACTTTGGTTCCCAGTCGATCCCAAGCGACCGATTTCTCTTGGAGCAAAATTTATTAGCCCGTACCGCTACCTCGATATTACCGAGCTAGTCAATCGAGCAGGCGGTCAATTGCAAGTAGCAGGCAACGTTCTCAACATCGACTTTCCCCAACCGCAGATCCTCAATATTCGTCAAGGCAATCAAACTTGGGGCAAGCGCCTGGTTATCGATTTGGATCGTCCGGTTTTCTGGCAAGTCAGTCAAGCCCCCAAGCAAGGAGCCGTGATAATTGAAGGCATGGCAACTCCCGAACTATTAGCCCAATTTCAACCATCGCCTACAGCCGACGATGCCATTCAGGCAACCGATGAGGACGATATGGGCAGCGGCGCTCCCTCGCCTGCACCCACTAAGCTTGACGAGCAGCTATTTTCCTTGCAAAGTGATGGCAAAATTACCAAGTTACTGATCGACTTGCCAACGGCTCATGGCGTGCAAGTATTTAGCCTAGCCAATCCCAACCGATTAGTCGTCGATATCCGTCCCGATGTCATGAAGCAGCGAGATATTGTCTGGGCACCGGGAGTTATTTGGCGACAGCGGTTTGTCAGGCTCGATCGCAGCTATTTTCCAGTAAATTGGTTGGAGATCGACCCGCGATCGCCGGGAATCTCCCTCAAACCTATTACCAGCAATCCCAATACCTTAGAAGGCATTGCTCCCCTCGTAATGACTGCTCGTTCTTGGCAGGCAACGGCGGCAATTAACGGCGGCTTCTTTAACCGCGATAGCAAGCTGCCGCTGGGGGCAATTCGTCAGGATAACCGTTGGCTATCGAGTCCCATCCTCAACCGAGGCGCGATCGCATGGAATGACAAAGGACAGGTTAAAATCGGTCGTCTCGCATTTCGAGAAATGCTAACGACATCGACGGGAGAGCGTCTGCCGATTCTCTTGCTCAATAGCGGCTACGTAGACGCGGGAATGGCTCGCTATACGTCTGAGTGGGGAGCGAATTACAAAACTCTGACAGATAACGAGACAATCGTTGTCGTACAAAATAACCGCGTTACCCAACAGCTACAGGCAGGATTGGCTGGAAAAGATGCATTTGCCATCCCCACGGATGGTTATTTATTGGCAATTCGCAAAAATGGCGCACCTGCTTCCGTCTTGCTCGTCGGCACGCAAGTGACGCTGGAGAGCAGCACATTTCCTGCCGACTTTGCTAGTTACCCTCACGTGTTAGGGGCGGGCCCTCTTTTAATCCAAAACAGTCGCATCGTCCTCAACGCCGCCTTGGAACGATTCAGCACGGGTTTCCAAAAACAAATGGCTTCTCGCAGCGCGATCGCGACGAGCGCTCGGGGTACGTTAATTATTGCCACGGTTCACAACCGCGTTGGCGGACGAGGGGCAACCCTTAGCGAGCTGGCTCAGATTATGCAAAAGTTAGGAGCAGTCGATGCCCTCAATCTCGATGGAGGCAGTTCGACATCTTTATTGCTAGGCGGTCAATCGATCGATCGCTCTCCCGTTACTGCCGCTCGCGTTCATAATGGAATTGGGATTTTCCTGTCTACTTCGCCATAAACTCATCGAATTTTTGCATCTTTTTGCTTCAGCGAGGCAAGCCGATTTTGTACGGCTTGATAGGCTTCTGTGTTTCCCTGTTGCTTGAAAATCTCGGCGGCTTGCTTAAAATCGAGGATAGCACCTTCTCGATTGCCTAAATCCCAACGAGCGAGGGCACGATTGTAATAAGCTTCCGCATATTCTGGATTGCTAGCAATAACTTGAGAAAGTTCAAAGTCAGCGCCTTTGCTGTCTCCTGTATTCAAATAGACGAGACCCAAAGTATTATGGGCAAAGGGTTCGTTAGGATTCAGTTTAAGTGCTGCCCGAGCATCGGCGATCGCGTTTTTGTAATCTCCCGATTGTAAGTAGATATTGGCTCGGTTAACGTAAGCCTCGATAAAGTTGGGATCGAGTTTCAAGGCTCTAGTAAAATCGGCGATCGCTTTCTCGGCTTCTCCCAATTGACTGTAGGCAAAACCTCGGTTGAAATAAGCGTCTGCATCATTACTATTAATTTTCAGGGCTTTGGTAAAGTCTTCGCTTGCTCCTTTATAGTCGCCGCCTTGGGTTTTTTCGATTCCCCGTTGGACTAGCTCTACGGAATTGACTTGGATAAGCTGACTATTAGTCTGCCCGGTTTCGCTAGGCGATAGAAAGGTACAGGCACTTGCCAGACCAACCAGAATAGCCGTCAGACCTAGCAAAGGAGTGGAATAGGTAGACATGTTCGATTTTCTAGAAAGGAGATGTTTTAAGGACGCAGGGGAGATAGGAAAAAAGAAATAATTAACTACTCCTCAATCCAAAATCCAAAATCCAAAAACTGGTCAATCCAACTCACAATTGCCAATCAACAATTGTGAATTATCAATTGCGAATTGCGAATTGTTTTAGTCACTGGTCATTGGTTGGTGTCAGCCAGAGGGCTAAGTTTTTGACATAGCATTGAATATCTGCCAAAGCCTGCGGTTCTTTTTGCATTCCTTCGCCAGGAGGCTCGTCTACAAAGCTAGGACAGCCTTTGCTGATATCCCAATTGTAGTCTACGAAATGATGGAATGTTGATTGAGCGACAACCCGTCCCGATCCATCGACTCTTTCTGCGGCGACAGCTAGATTGAACTCTCGTCCGGTTACTTGACTTTTTCCCGTCGCGATTACCCGTGCGTGTTTGGCATTGGCAGGAACGCCAATGCCACCTTCATGGGGATGGGCAGGGAAAAATTGAATCGTTCCCGTTGGAGAGGCCGGATTTTTTAGAAGGTCGTGCAGGGGTTCGACGGGTTGGATCGTCTGATAATCTCCGTTGCGCCCAGAGTGGTAGTTGGGCCAGGAAATATAGGTCGTATAGCAGTCGTCGCTACGGCAGCGAGACTCGTCTGGGTCAATTTGCTGAGTATGAAAGTAGTGAAAACAACCGATGTTATCGAGACCGCACATTGAGATGCCCATATCTTGGTGGTCGCGCGTCGCGAGAATGCCGCCGCCCCGTTGATGAAAGCGAGCAATTCCGGTTAGGTCTCGATCGCTCAGACCGCCTCCTACGTCTAGGGCAAATAACCAGAGTTCGTCAAAATCTTGGCGATCGAGATCGCTGAGCACGGGATCGTTTCCTTGGGCATCGGGCTGGCGATCGCGTGCCGTCACCTGACACAGCGAGTTTCCCCGCTCGTCGGTTAGAGAAGTTAGATAGTCGCTCAGCAACTGAAAGCGCGCGATCGTCCAATCGTCTTCTTTAGTAGACAATAGAGTTGTTTGCAGTAGGATGCGAATAGACATGATTCATGGAAGTCGATAGAGACAGGATTCAGTATTTAGTAATCAGTTAACTGCTAACAGTTAATCGTTAATTTCTCCACAATCGATGCAGATCCTTGTACCCACAGGGTCAAAGGAACCGATCGCTGATTCAGTCAGCTTTTTAATTTACTAGCGCATCATGGGTGAAAAATCGGAAAAATCTTTGTTTTAAATTTAAAAAATATACAATTTAAATTTATAATGACGACAAGCAGCCGAAAAGATAGACTCGTTACAAATCACATGCCATTAGACGAGCTAGAAAATAGTTAGTCATTTTTGAGCCATAGGGGGAATTCCACCACCGCGAAGGATGACAACCAACGGGAGCGTTCGGAGAGTAGTCAAGCTTATCGCATTTTCTCCAGCGATTATTTTCGCGCCAGCCAACTCGCTCGCCTAATTTTTCTATGAGTTTTCGATCTTGTTCTAGAGTAGTTTCCAGATTGCCGCCTAAAGTTTGGTAAATGCCTAGCTGTATACTAAAACCAAAGCGTTTTTGACTGTACCTGAGCCAGAGCAGATCGATAGTCGCGATCGCGTTACAAGGAAAATTCCTGATATCCTCTGGGGTTAGTTCTTCTATCGGCTTACCCGCCACATCGAGAATGACATTAACAGTTTCTTTATCCGCCTCGAACCAATTTCCAGAAGCCAAGTCTTGTTGCAGTTTTCCATAGCGGTGTACGTCGGACACCAGCATTAGTCTCTCTTCTAGCTGAGACACTTGCTCGGACAAGCTTGAGATTTGCTCTGGGTACGGCTTAATTTCTGCTAATTGACTGCTCAGTTGACTCAATTGGCTTTGAATTTCTGATAACTGCGGCGGTTGAACGTTCTCCTCATTAGTTGGATTAGACATATTTAAGCCTCTGGAGTGTTCTGTTTTTTCGGTTGGCTTAAGCCATGCTTGTATTGACACTTCAATCATAAGACTCATTGCCTGAGTTCGAGAGTTCGAGCGAGTTCTTCAAACATAAGTTTGTAGAGATGCGATTCGAGCGCGTCGGTGAGGAATTGTCCGTCTCCGATTAAGAATTACGAATTTGAAAGTCGTAATTTTAGTTGCCTCGCAAGGCTTTCAGGTATAGTTTTTATGCAATTTAAATTTTTATATCCTTAAATTTCACCGACTTGACTACTCGCGATCCCGAATTATCATTTATGATATGAATCCATATATGGAGTTTTCTATCTGGAAGACCACCATATCTGTGGTTTAATACTAAGATACTAAGAAGCGTATTAGTTTAGCGTTTGCGTATCTCAATCGTCGAGTTATTTGTAGAATTACCTAGACTTATGCAACAGTCCTTATCGACTACAATTTCCAATACCACCGACCGACGCAATCAGTTCGCTTCTTGTGCCGTCGGTAACGGGCACTCGCCACATGCTAGCGACATACAGGTCATCAGACGAGATGGTTCGAGGACTTCCCTAAATATTGCCAAAATTCGTGCCGTGGTCGATTGGGCTTGTGCTGGAGTTGAGGTCAATCCCATTGCTCTGGAAGCTGGATTAAAAACTCGCTTGCGCAACGGCATTACGACGAGAGAGATTCAGGACAATCTGATTAACTGCGCCTTAGAAATGTGCAGCCCCGAAGAACCAGACTGGCGCTACGTGGCGGGAAGACTTCACATCTGGAGTTTGTGGAAAGATACCCAAGTCAGTCGCGGCTATCAATATGGCGACTACAAACAGACCGTTCGAACGATGGTTGCGGCAAAGAAATACGACGAGAGAATCTTGACCTATTCGTCTAAAGAATTACAGGAAGCTGGAAGCTGGATTAATCCCGATTGGGATACCGATTATGATTATGCTGGGGCAGTTTTGCTGACCAGTCGCTATCTCTTACCAGACGAGTTACCTCAAGAAGCCTTGCTGACTTGCGCCCTGCTGTTAGCTACGATTGAAGCGCCAGAAAATCGCCTCATTTGGGCGAGGAGATTTTATGAGGCGATCGCGTCTCGGAAAATTTCCCTTGCTACCCCTATTCTGGCAAATTTGAGAGTTCCTGGCGGTTCTTTGACCAGTTGTTTTATTCTTTCTATTGACGACAATTTAGAGAGTATTTTTGCCGAGATTACCAACACTGCCAGAATCTCGAAAAATGGCGGTGGTGTAGGCGTGAACGTCAGCCGCATTCGCGCTACCGGAAGCTGGGTGATGGGCAAGGCAAATGCCTCTGGCGGTGTAATTCCTTGGATTAAGTTACTTAATGATACTGCGATCGCGGTCAATCAAGGCGGTCGTCGGGCGGGTGCGGTTACAGTTAGTTTAGACGTATGGCACTTCGATGTCCCCGAATTTCTAGAAATGCAAACCGAAAACGGGGATCGGCGTCGCAAGGCTTACGATATTTTCCCGCAATTAGTCTTTCCCGATGAGTTTATGCGTCGGGTAGTCAATAAAGAAGAATGGACGCTAGTCGATCCTTATGAAATTCGTACCAACTTAGGCATAGAACTTGCCGAATTGTGGGGAGAAGAATTTGAGCGTGCCTATCGACTCATCGAAGCAAAATTAGATAAAGAAATTACACTCTACAAGCGAGTTAATGCCCGCGAATTATTTAAAACTATCATGCGATCGCAGGTAGAAACGGGAATGCCCTACCTAGCTTTCAAAGATACCATCAATCGGGCAAATCCGAACAAGCATGAGGGCTATATTCCGGGAGTAAATTTGTGCACCGAGAGTTTTTCCAACGTAGCGCCAGGAACGGAAGCGCACTGTTGTAATTTAGTCAGTCTTAATCTAGCCAATATCGAAGACGACGAACTCGATCGCGTTTGCAATATAGCCGTGAGAATGTTAGATAATACTATCGACATCACCAATCCTCCCTTCGATGCGGCAAAAAATCACAATAATAAATACCGCACTATCGGAGTGGGTTGTATGGGATTAGCTGACTGGTTGGCAAAGCATCGCCTCTCTTACGCCAACTTGCCAGAAATTAGCGATCTCTTTGAAGAAATTGGCTATTGGTGTACGCAAACTTCGATGGAATTAGCTAAAGAAAGAGGCGCATACGATGCTTTTGAAGGCAGCGAATGGAGTCAAGGGAAATTAATTGGGGCGAAACCCATAGAATGGTTCCTAGAAAATGCGAATCATAAAGAAAGATGGGTGCAACTTTCTCAAGATATTCAAAAATATGGCATTCGCAATTCTCATATTACCGCGATCGCACCGAATACTTCTTCATCTTTAGTACAGGGTTGTACGGCAAGCATTCTTCCCGTCTATAGTCGTTTTTTCTATGACAAATGGGCAAAAGGAACTGTTCCCGTTGCCCCTCCATTTATTAATAATTACTTCTGGTTTTATCCAGAAAATAAAACCATCGATCAAAAAATTGTTGTCAAAGCAGTCGCAACAATACAGCAATGGATCGATACGGGAATATCCATGGAATTGTTATTCAATCTCAATCAAGGCGTTTATTTTCCCGACGAACCCAATCGCGCGATCGCAGCTAAAGATATCTTTGAAACATTAGTAATGGCATGGCAACAAGGGTGTAAAGCCATCTATTATATCCGCACCGTACAAAAAGATGGTTTTAAAGAGTCAGAAAATAATTGTACGGCGTGTGCGAATTAATAGCAGTTTGGTGGGCAATGCCAACTTTCCCTAGCCATAGCAAGTCTACATTAATCATAAAGGTTAGTAAATGTATATTGATTCAACCTCAAAAATGCCAATCAACCCCATTTTTAATCCCGATGGGGACGATACAATTGAAAACCGTTCTATTTGGTTTGGTAATACAACAAACCTGATGCAACTCAACGATGTTCGTTACACTTGGGCGCTGGGATTGTATCAACAAATGAGGGAGAATTTTTGGATTCCTCAACGCCTCGATGTTACTCAAGACGTAACGGACTATTGGAATCTTACCCCGGAAGAACGTCATGCCTACGATGGCATTTTGTCCTATCTTACTTTTTTAGATTCCATTCAAACCTGCAATATTCCTCACTTAAAAAGCAGTATTACTGCCCCAGAAGTTAGCTTGTGCATGGCGGAACAAATTTCTCAAGAGGCAATGCACAACCAAAGCTATCAATATATCATTGAAACCGTGATTCCGCCCGATCGCAGAAATGCTGTGTATGACTTCTGGCGTACCGATAAAGTCCTCAAAGATCGCTGCGAATTTATTGCTAAGCTATATCAAAAATACATAGACTATCCGACCTCAGAAAACTATTTTATTGCTTTAGTAGCCGATTATTTGCTCGAAGGACTTTATTTCTATAACGGATTTATTTTCTTCTACAATCTGGCTTCTCGGATGTTAATGCCGGGTTCGGCTGATATTTTCAAAATGATTAACCGCGACGAACTTTCTCACGTGCGGCTCTATCAAAAATTAATCCCAGAGGCAATGCATGTGTTTTCGCATTCGGTGGAGCAAATTTATGAAATGTTTGACGAGGCAGTCAAACACGAATGCCGCTGGACAAATCACATCGTTGGTAACAATATTTTAGGGATTACAGAAGCCAGCACGGAACGATATACAAAGTATTTAGCGAATATGAGGCTGCGTTCCATTGGTTTGGAAGCGCTTTATCGGGAGGAGAAATATAAGAAGAGTCCCTACACTCATTTAGAGAGATTTTCGGATACGAAGAAAGAAGCCCATACTAAAGCAAATTTCTTTGAGGCAACTGTTACCAGTTATGTCATGTCTTCTGGGGTAAGTGGTTGGGACGAAATCTGACTCAAGAATTATGAATTATGAATTATGAATTCATGATTTAGAATTAATTTAAATATAGTACATCAGACCTTCTTGTTTGAGAGCGTCGCGTCGCTGGCATAGATCTTGCAGGGTGTAACGATTCAAAATCTCTAGAGAGGCATGATTGGCTTTCTGCCAGATTTCAGCGACCAAGGCGCGATCGATCGAGTTATCGGACTCCTTTTGTTTGCGATCGCCCTCCACAAGAGCAACGACTTCTAGGACGGTAATTTGCCAAGGTTCGCGGGCAAGTATATAGCCTCCTTTGGAACCGCGTAGGCTTTGTACCAAGCCTCCCCGTCGCAGGCTGGTAAAAATATGCTCTAAATAGCGATCGGGAATATTTTGTCTTGTCGAGATCTCGCTAATTGTCAAAAGATGGGTTTTATCGAGGTGACTTGCCAATTCTAAAAGTGCGAGTAAGGCATATTCCACTTTGGAGGGAAGTTCTAGAAGGATATAGTTTCGACGATCTGCATCGGTGTTCATCATAGTATGATTGGTTGATCGATTTATCGATCGCTCTATCGACTTAACCTCTCAAAATTTAGTGACAGTATTCCAATTATCCCCCAAATACTATATCTTGAGCGCCTTATTGTATTTTTACTCCTCTCGCGCTAGATAATACCAAGATATATAACTCTGACTGAGGGATAAGCAAAACCAAGGTGGGCTAAGCCTTTACTCAACCCACCTACTGACTGGCAACCACTAACTACTCGCAGAATTTATTCCCAAATCTGACAAACTAAATCGCCAGCTTTTTGAGAGAAACGGATATTTTCGTTGTAGTCTACGGGACAGTCGATCACTGTCGGAACGTCCTGTTCTAAAGCCGTTTTCAGCGTTGGAATTAAATCGAGAGCTGATTCGATGCGGTAGCCTTTCAACCCCATACTTTCGGCAAATTTGACGAAATCGGGGTTGCTAAACTTGACGAAAGCAGATTCGCCAAACTGGTTGATTTGTTTCCACTCGATCAAGCCATAGCCGTTGTCGTTGAAAATCAAGGTGACAAAAGGCGTTCCTACCCGCAAGGCGGTTTCTAATTCCTGATTGTTCATCATGAAGCCGCCGTCTCCAGTGACCGCAACTACTTTTTTATCGGGATGCACGAGTTTAGCTGCGATCGCGCCGGGAATGGCAATGCCCATCGCTGCAAATCCATTGGAAATAATGCAAGTATTAGGAGTATCGCAATGATAGTGCCTTGCCATCCACATTTTATGGGCACCCACGTCTGAGATGACGATATCTTCGGGTCCCATCACTTGTCTGAGGTCGTAAATCAGTTTTTGGGGTTTGATGGGGAAGCCTTCATCGTTAGCATACTTTTCGTACTCGGCGCGAATTTCGGAACGCAATTTGGCAGCGTGTGGCGTGGGTTTGCCTTGACGATCCGTCCGCTTCATCAACTCTATCAAAGAGTCGGAAATGTCTCCCACGACTTCTACAAACGGAATGTAGCTGCTATCGATTTCTGCTGCTGTCATGCCAATGTGAATAATGGGGATTGTTCCTTGGGGATTCCAACGTTTCGGGGAATATTCGACCAAATCGTAGCCGACTGCAATTATCAAATCGCTTTCCTCGAAAGCACAACTGATCAGATCCCTCTGTTGCAGACCAAACGACCACAGGGCAAGCGGGTGGGTGTAAGGGATGACCCCCTTGCCCATGAAGGTGTTGACGACTGGAATATTGAGTTGCGTGGCAAATTCGGTAACGGCTTCGCTTGCATTGGCGCGAATTGCGCCGTTACCTACCATAATAATCGGATTTTTCGCTTTCGCGATCGCCACTGCCGCATTGTTGAGACTGCGGTAGGAGGCATAAACTTTTTCTTGACTGTTCCGATTGAGGGGTTTTCCTTCCACTGGCATTGCTGCAATGTTTTCGGGCAAGTCGATGTGAACGGCACCGGGTTTTTCGCTTTGGGCGATCTTAAAAGCTTTGCGAACGACTTCTGGCGTAATCCCCGGACGAACGATTTGCTTGTTCCATTTGGTGACGGGGGCAAACATTGCCACTAAGTCTAAGTATTGGTGGGATTCGATGTGCATGCGATCTGTTCCCACTTGACCCGTAATTGCCACCAGTGGGGCGCGATCCAGGTTAGCATCAGCTACTCCCGTCATTAGGTTGGTCGCACCGGGACCTAAGGTAGACAGACACACTCCGGCTTTTCCGGTCAACCGTCCGTAGACATCTGCCATGAAGGCTGCTCCTTGTTCGTGACGGGTTGTGATAAATTTAATCGAAGAATGTTTCAGTGCCTCTAAAACATGTAGGTTTTCTTCGCCTGGAAGCCCAAAAATATATTCGACTTCCTCATTTTCGAGGCATTGAACGAGTAATTCGGCTGTGTTTAATTCCCCCATGACTTTATTCCCCAGTGCATTTTTTGTGTTAGTTTTTCGTCCCCAGACAAATGATTTCTTCTAGGATTGATGCTTCGATCGCATCGATCCCTTGGCAAATTAGATAGTAGACGGTCTATCCAATCGAGTTGCTGGAATAAATCTTGATAAGATTTCCTACTTCCACTTTAACTAGTGTTACGCGATCCAAACGGTTTTGATGTTGACAAACTCATGAATTCCTTGAATTCCCAATTCTCGACCGTAACCCGATCGCTTAATACCGCCAAAAGGCAGGCGCGGATCGGATTTGACCATGCCATTGATAAAGACTGTCCCGGCTTCGATTTCGTTAATGAGGCGTTCCCGTTCTTGGGGATCGTTCGTCCAAGCGCTTGCCCCCAACCCAAATGATGTGCTGTTGGCTATTTCGATAGCTTCATCGAGATTCGCTACGCGGAATAATAACGCAACCGGACCGAAAAATTCTTCTTTGGCGATCGCGCAATCGGCAGGAAGATTGGCGACAATGGTAGGCGGATAGAAGTTTCCCGGACGATCCGATAGGGGTTTGCCTCCGATTAAGATCTTGCCTCCCGACGCTGTGGCTTCTTGCACTTGGCGATCGAGATCGGAGAGAATCTTTGGCGTTGCCAAGGGACCGATATCGGTATTTTCATCCATCGGATCTCCTATCTTAAGCGCTTGATATTCAGCCAGCAGACGTTTTTCAAATTCATCCGCCACTGTCTCAAGGACGATAAACCGCTTGGCGGCAATGCAGGATTGACCGTTATTGAGCATTCTAGCCGTTACTGCCGTAGTGACGGCTTTTTCGAGATCGGCGCTTTCGGTGACGATAAAGGGATCGCTACCGCCCAATTCGAGAACCGTCTTCTTGATTTGCTTGCCCGCCGCCGTCGCTAAACTCATCCCAGCAGGTTCGCTGCCTGTCAAAGTTGCCGCTTTCACCCGTTCGTCATTGATTATAGATTCAACGCGATCGGCACCGACGAGTAAACTTTGGAATACGCCTTCGGGGAATCCTGCTTCCTTAAAGATTGCTTCGATCGCCAAGGCGCATTGAGGCACGTTAGAGGCGTGTTTGAGTATGCCCACATTTCCTGCCATCAAAGCGGGTGCGGCAAAGCGAAAGACTTGCCAGAAGGGGAAATTCCAGGGCATTACTGCTAAAATAATCCCTAGCGGCTGATAGCGGACGAAACTGCTGCTCGCATCGGTTGAACTCGGCATGTCTTTGAGAAATTCAGCAGCATTTTCAGCGTAGTAGCGACAAACCCAAGCGCATTTTCGTGCCTCGGCGATCGCGCTTTTGAGGGTTTTCCCCATTTCTAGGGTCATTACCTTGGCAAACTCGACCTGCTTGCTTTCTAGAATTTCTGCTGCCCGATTCATCCATTCGCTTCTCTGCGCGATCGAGGTTTGGCGATATGATTTGAATGCCGATGCTGCCAGGGCAAGCTTGGCTTCGAGTTCTTCATTGGTTAGTGGTTCAAAAGTTTTTAGCGTTTCTCCGGTTGCTGGGTTGACTGTAGCGATCCCCATATTTCCTCCTACCTCTCACTGCTGAGGTATTTCATCGGCATCTTAAGTTTGATGACTCCTTGAAGAATAAAACTAAATTTTTTGGCAATTTTTAATTTCTATTACTAGCTTTGCTCTCAAATCAGCCGATGAGCTGAAATCTTAACATTTTGATACATTTGGAAAAATAGGATTTTTCTACTTTTTCTTAGTCAATAGAGATTTCTTCAATCTCATCAATTAATGCTATCCAATCTTTCTCGATCGCAAAGCGATCGCTGTCTAAAAAAGCGCCAGATTCTAATAAAGATTGATAATACGGACAACTTTCTTGACAGTTAGACAGATGAGGAAATGAAGTTCCAGTATTGGAATAATTATCCAGCCAGCGATCGAGTTGGGTTAACAAACGAGTTAAGTCTTGGCGATTTTTTTCATGTTGGACACTGTTATATACAAACGTCAGGCTTTGAGGTTGCGTAGGAAGCTTAACAAACCAATAGGTCATAGAGATCTGTTCTGGCAAGTAATCTGTAGTTTCTGCCAGGACATAAAGATACAGTCGCGTTTGCCAATTTTTCGCTAATTTTGCGCGATTTTCTGGAAATAAATACGTTTTCCAATCTACTATTTTGGCTTTAGCGCGATCGCTTATCAGCAAGTCATAAACTACTGTCAGTAAATATCCCTGAAAGCTGAGGGTGCGACAATGTTCTGCCTCGCGCCAACTTCCCGATTCGGACTGCCAGATTTCAGGTGCTGCATTCATTAATGCAGTTATTGAATGTTGCAGTTGTTCATCCTGGGCGACTAAAGATTCAATGGGCAATCCTAATTCTTTTTGCTGCATCAAAAGGTGAAACTGACTTCCCCAAGTTTGCTTTTCCTGTTGCTGCGGACTGAGAGGAGAACCTAACTGTTCGAGATAAAGGCGTTGAAACTGAGGGGGACAAGTTTCGAGTAAATTGAGTTGTGCTTGGGAAAGACGAATGAAATTGTCAGTCATCTGTCATTCGTTCGTAGTTAATCTTTTAGGGATCGCAACTTTTATTGTTACTTACTCTAATAAAGGCGCACGACCGTGCGCCCTATAAGAATTTAAATGTCAACGCCAAGCGCGATCGATCGCTTCCCTAATATTTACGTTCCATCGGTTCAAAGCGATTGATGACCACGGGCATATAGTTAATATCGATTCCCGCAGGCGAATAATACGCCAAAGTATGCTTGAGGAAATTGGAGTCGTCTCGCTGGGGATAATCCTCTCTTGAATGTGCGCCTCGACTTTCCTTGCGGTTAAATGCCGAAGCCAGAATGATCTCTCCTACTATCATTAAACTTCTCAATTCAAGTGCTTCGATTAACTCTGTATTCCAGTCAGTGTTTTTATCGTCTAAATAAATCTGGGAATATTTTTGTTTTAACTCCTGTATTTTTGCCAAGCCTTCTTTCATCGTTTCTTCACTGCGGAAAACACCACAATGCTCTGTCATACAATCTTGGAATAGCTGGCGCAACTGACCGATGCGCATCGTTCCTTTTTGGTCGAGAAGGCTTTGGATTTCTTGTTTGGTAGCAGCGTGATAGGTTTCGGCATTGAGTTCGGGAAACTTGCGCTCTTGAACGTACCGGGCGATTGCAGCCCCAGTTCTCCTGCCATAGACCACGCATTCGAGGAGAGAATTACTGCCTAAACGGTTTGCCCCGTGAACCGACACGCAGGCACATTCTCCTGCCGCAAAAAAGCCTTCAATTAAACTGTCTGGACTCCGGCGTACCCGACCATCCGTATTCACGGGAATCCCACCCATACAATAATGAACGGTAGGGCGCACGGGCATGGGTTGATGTACCGCATCGATGCCCAGAAGTCGGTGTGCTTCCTCCCAGCAGAAAGGAATCCGACTCATAATCTTTTCTTTGCCCATGTGGCGCAAATCTAGATAGACGAAGGGACCGCCAGAGGTGCCATCGGGATGGATGCCTCGTCCGGCGCGAATTTCTAGGGTAATTGCACGGGAAGTAATGTCGCGGGGTGCAAGTTCCATGTGACTGGGGGCATAGTTTGCCATAAAGCGATCGCCTTCGCTATTAATTAAATAAGCCCCTTCTCCTCGGACTGCCTCGGAAATCAGAACGCCTACCGGATACAACCCCGTTGGGTGGAACTGAACGAATTCCATATCTTCTAGGGGAAGACCAGCCGCAGCGGTCATCGCCAGACCATCGCCCGTGGAAGCAAAGTCATTGGAAGTCGTATTGAACACCCTTCCATAGCCCCCCGTGGCAAACATTACGGCTTTAGTACGGACAATTTCTATCTCTCCGTCCCAGATATGGTACATGACAATTCCCTTTGCCTCTCCCTCTTCAACAATCAATTGCATCACGTACCATTCCTCGTAAATTTGCACGCCATTACGACGCAGGTTGTTGACCAATTCGTGTAAGATGGCATGACCTGTCTTATCGGCTGCGTAACAAGTTCGTCTCTGAGAATGTCCGCCGAAGGCACGTTGGGCAATTCTGCCATCACTCAAGCGAGAAAAAAGAACCCCCATGTGTTCTAAGTCGATAATCACATCGGGGGCTTCTTTGGTAAGGATTTCTACCGCATCTTGGTCGGCTAAATAGTCAGAACCTTTGACTGTATCGAAAGCGTGTGCCTCCCAACTATCTTCAGGGTCTACATTTTTTAGCGTTGCTGCAATTCCCCCTTGGGCGGCAACGGAGTGGGAACGGATGGGATGGGTTTTAGCAACGAGTGCGACATCGATACTTGGGTTAGTGCGTTTAATTTCTAGGGCGGCATGACAACCCGCTAAACCACCGCCGACAATCACTACATCGTGTTCTCTCATCTTAAATCGACAGATTATGGACCTCTATGTCTATCGTGACGCAACTAAAGGTTAACTTGCGGAAAGTTACAGAACTTTTTCACATTAAAGTCAATTTAAAGATTTGCAGCGACCGGACAAACGACTACTTGGATAGGAGAAATTTATCCTGTCAAAATTTGAAAGCCTGCTCGTGCAAAATGACTGTCAAAAGTCAGAACTTTACTAGACCTCCAGCAAAAGTCAGAGTAAGTTAGGTAAAATAAAACCAAATTACAATTCGAGTTATGACTTACTCTCAAGTAAAAAATTTAAAACCGACAGAGTTTAAACGGCTTTGTGGAGTATATCCAGAGACGTTTAAAGAGATGGTAAAAGTTCTAGAAGCCGAAAAAGTCTTACAAAAAAAAAACAGGACGACCAAATAAATTAAGCGCAGAAGACCAAATCTTAATGACTCTTGAATATTGGCGAGAGTATCGCACCTATTTTCATATCGGAACTAGCTGGGGAATAAACGAGACAACGGCTTTACGAATCACCAGAAAAGTAGAAGATATTTTAATGAAATCGGGACTTTTCAATCTGCCTGGGAAAAAAGCTGTTCAACCCCAAAATACAGAAATTGAAATTGTCGTAGTAGATGTAGCAGAACATGAAATAGAAAGACCGAAAAAAAACAAAAAGCTTACTACAGTGGTCGGCAAAAGTGTCACACGATAAAATCGCAAGTTTTAGCTGACGCAAAAACGAGACAAATTCTTTGTATTGCTCATGAGAAGGGAAAAAGTCATGATTTTAAGATTTGGAAAAATAGTAAAATAGGAATCGAACAACAGATAGAATGTTTGGCTGATAAAGGATATCAAGGAATTCAGAAACTTCATCCCAACAGTAGAATTCCCAACAAAAAAAAGCGCAATCAACAGTTAAGTCTAGAGCAAAAGAAGTTTAATCGTAAGTTAGCAAGTGAAAGGATTGTAATTGAAAATATTCATCGCAGTCTAAAAATATTCAGAATTCTTTCAAGTCGATATCGCAACCGAAGAAGACGGTTTGGGTTGAGATTTAATTTGATTGCTGGCATTTATAATTATGAACTTCTTTCCCACTCCAATTATGCGATCGCGTAACACTTTTGCAGGAGGTCTACTGACTCCCTACTCCCACATGACTTCAAATGAAATGCAATCGACTAATCCCCATTGTTTATCTTGATATTTTTTGTATAGTTCAAAAGCGCGATCGAATAATTGTGGTATGAGATGGACTACTTCTACTTCATCTGAAGTCATAAAACTATCCAAAATTTCTACTGCTTCTTGTTTGTAGCTGCGTGAGAGAGCATTCCCAATTTCTAGTAAAACCGCATCTATTACAAGTAAAGGATAGCCTTCAAATCTATGGGCTAATTCTGTAGCTTGTTGATGATATTGGTCGCGTTGATTGATGAGTGCAACGACAAATCCAGTATCAATAAATATCTGTTCCTTCACGTTGTTTTCCACTTAGGTATAGATCGATATTCGCAGCAAAATCTTCTGGAGCATCATTTTTTACAGAAGTGTTGAAAGAAAGCTTAAGACAAGAAAAAAGGGGTCAGAAAATAGTATTCTAACCCCTATCAAATAAAAAATTCTGTCTGATGCTATCGTCGTTTCCCAATATTGTCAAATCGCTTGTCAAGGGCCTGTCGCCGACTGACTACCCAGTTTTGAACACCCGCTTGTTCTTTGAAATCTGGCTGACGTTTGTGCTCGATGCCAGCTTGACGAGCCTGCGAGCTCTATTTTATCGGCTCAATCATGCTGGTTCCAAAGCTTGTAAAACTCGGCAAAGGGAGAATTGAATTTTTGCCGCATCTACTTGGACTTACGCCAACGCTTAAAGCGACGGCACCCCCTCACCGCACAGATGCTCATTCCGATTGATTCGACGGTGATTAGTTTAACCAGCAAGTTATTTTGGGAGCAGGAAGATCGTCAAGTTAAATTGCTCAATGGCATCAATTTAGAGCAGGGCAATCCGACGGAATGTTTGATTCATTTTGGGCAAGGACATGATGCTCGATTGGCCGAAACCGTGAATAGTATGATTCCCGAGAACGGCGTTGGAGTAATGGCTCGAGGCTTTGCAAGTTGGGATTTCTTGGATGAACTGAGTGCCACTCAAACGCGCTTCGTCGTGCGGCTCAAAAACAACATGAAAACCGAACTTGACCATCAGCGCTATCGGGTCGTTTGGTTTTGTGATTTAGAGAGCCATAGTGAGTTTCGGCTTGCCACAAATTTAGCAGAGATGACGAATGAAGAGGTGAGTGCAATCTATCGTAACCGATGGTACATTGAGCTTCTGTGGAAGTTCTTGAAAATGCATCTCAAACTCGACCGCTTGATTGGTAAAAGCGTTAACGGAGTGATGATTCAAATCTATGTGGTACTGATGGCATATTTGCTTCTAGAGTTGATGGAAATTCCTGCCTTTTATGGGCATCGATTGTTGGATAAGTTTCGCTATTTACAATTGGAATTCAGTCGTCGTTGTTCCATCTCGCACTGGAGCTATGATTTCCTCCCAGAGGCACTTGTCCATTGAAGTGTTCGCTGAAATATGAAGTTTTATATCTGGATTCAACACTTCTGGATATTGACGTAAAAATCCTATCGATACAATCAGTAAAATTGTAAAAGTCAATAACGCTACAGCAGATCTTCTTTGCTATCTTGATAAGTCCTTGAATAGGAGTCGAAGGATTTTACGAATAAAATTTACACCTTTGCTAGTTTTTTGAGATGAATTCTGTTTAGATTGCTTGATTAATTCTTCTAACTCATTCAAAATGATTTGACTTTGGTTATTATTACTGTTACTTATGATTGACAAATCTTGATTAGGAGTCATATACTATATCCCCTAATTTTTTTAAAAAAAGTTGCTATTTTTACAAAGCGATCGCAAAAAAGTTTCAAAAAGCGAATTCTGAATTCCGAATACACAAGTCTTTTCAGAATTCAGAATTCAGAATTCTTAGGCTTGTCGAGAATAGTACTCGACCACCAGTAGTTCGTTGATGGATAGAGCAACCCATTCCCGTTCGACAACGCTGTTAACTTTACCCGTAAGCGTATTTTTATCGAACTCTAAGTGGCTGGGGAGATTAGCTAAACCAGGATACTCCATATTAGCTTGTACCAAACGACGAGATTTGTCGCGATCTCTAACGGCAATTACGTCTCCAGGACGGCACTGATAGCTAGGAATATCGACAACTTTGCCATTGACGGTAATATGACCGTGACAGACTAACTGACGCGCGGCTGGAATTGTCCCTGCCATTCCCAGGCGAAAGACAGTATTATCCAAGCGCATTTCAAGTAATTGCAGTAGGGTTTGACCTGTAGAACCCGTGGCACGACGGGCTTTGCGCACGTAGCGGAGTAATTGTCTTTCAGTCACGCCGTAGTTAAAGCGCAGTTTCTGCTTTTCTTCCAGGCGGATGGCGTATTCGGAGCGCTTTTTGCGGTTTTGACCGTGTTGTCCTGGCGGATAGGAACGACGTGCTGATTTGCGAGTTAAGCCGGGCAGTTCTCCCAAGCGTCTTACGACTCTAAGGCGAGGACCTCTATAGCGAGACATATAGGTAATTTTCTCCTAATTTACACTTTATCCCAAAATTTCTATTGTACGTCTTTTCAATGGAAGAAGGAAGGAGAGAAAAGGAAGATTATTAGCAGGTAGCTTTGACGGTATTGCAAGCTTGCCGAGCTTCTTGGCGCAATTGACGGGCAATTCTAAAGAGTTCTTTGCCCGTGTGTAAATAGCGATCGTCGTAGTTAAGGGTAAATAATTCTAATTCATCGATACCATCGCCAATGCGATCGAGACAGTAGTAGAGAGAGGCTGCCACCTTTGCCACTTTGGCGGGATTGGGTTGAGAGACAAAAATCTGCCGCGCGCGATCGAGATAATCGCCGCAATTTTCTAAGTAATTCCGAAAGACTTCCATAAGGCGATCGTCAAACGGATCGGCAGATAATAAGTCTATCTGGGTTTCTAGGGGATTGAGAATTCGACCGAGCAGGCGATCGAGCGGCGCATAAATTTCCTGGAACCATTGATTGAGACGAGCTTCTGTTGCCCGTTCGGTTTCTCGACTTCTCTGATACTGACGTTGAGCTTCTGTCGTTCTCCGTTGTCGTCTGCTGGTATAGTCTCCGTCGGTAAGTTGGCGATCGTAAGCGCGGCGGCGTTGGGGATCGCTCAAGACTTCGTAAGCCGCATTAATTGAGATTATTTTTTCATGGTTAGCTGTCTCGTTTTGAGTATCTGGGTGAAATTGCTTAGCTAGCCGTCGATAGGCTTGCTTAATTTCTTGCTGAGTGGCTGTTTGGTTAACTTTAAGAGTTTGGTAGTGATTTTCGCAAGTCATGATTGTTGATAAATCGTCGTAAGTAGACGTGTTGCTTCAATTCGATCGTCTTTTTAGTGATGGAAATCATAGTTTTGGAGCTAATGTCGATCGGCTTTTCTAGCCAAATGGTAGCAATAAATAAGCCCCGCTTTTGACAGGGCTTCGAGAGAATCTAGAACTAGAAGTAGAGCTACTATTTAGTTTGCTCTAGAAAGTAAAGGTGGTTCTGATAGTACCGACAAATGCATCGTCACCATCTTCTTCCTGTTCGGGATTGGAAAGCCAGATCACGCCAGGAGTGATAGAGATGTTATCGGTTAGCTGATACTTGTAGAAAGCTTCAACGTGAATTGGGATGTCGCCAGGCGCATCTCCCCGATATGGCTGAGCACCTGCAAAGATACCCAAGACGCTTCCTTCTTTACCAAGGTCGGGGAAGCTAAATCCACCGCCATAAGTCCAGTATTCTGTATCGCTACCGCCGCGAGCATACACTTCGCCCCAGCTACCAAAGGCGCTAAAGCTAATTGCGTCAGTGATTCTGAACGATCCTTGCAGTCCGACGTTAATTGTCGATCTGTCGAATCCGTCGTTGAAGTTATTGATAGCTCTTGTCCCAACCACACCATCACCAGGACCAGCATCAGTACCAATGCCACCCAAACTGAAGATAGGACTGCCTGCCTTGTGGTAAGAATGGACAAAAGTAGCACCGAGTTCGACTCGTTCGATAGGACTGAAGTTTAACTGACCTAGAACGGCATAGTCGCCATTAAACAATCCCGAACCCTCGTCAGGATTGGCAGCATTGCTTGCTAGGTAACCGCCTGTGACTTGTACTGGACCGATGTCAAAGTTAGCAGCAATACCCGTGCCGCCGCCGATTCTAAAAATTGGGTTTTCGCTAGCAAAGGTAGAAAGGGCACCGTTACCGCCGTCGAAATCTTCGAAGAAGGGATTGCTAGTGGGGGCAATGTCACTCCAAATACCGCCAACAGCTGCTACGTAAGTATTGATTGTAAAGTCGTCGCCAAATTTGAGGGGATAGTAGTAGGACAACCAATCGATCGCAACGTCATTGTTATCGTCTGGTTTAAGGTTAAAGGTTTGGGTCGTCGTAGGCTCTAGCGCTCCATCTCCGGTAACGTTAAACGCCTCCAAATTTCCAGCCGCCAGACGGGTTACTAAGCGGTCTTCTCCGGTGAAGCTCGTATTGAGCGTTAGGCGAACGCGATCGCCGAAAACGGTTTGGGTGTTATCATCTTCGCCAAAGGTGTCCGTTGCAGCGAAGATGACCTCTCCACTCAGTTTCGTAGTAGTAGAAAATTGGTTATCTTCCAAGAAAGCCACTCGACCTTCTAAGTTATCGACGCGCGCTCCTAGAGCAGCGAGTTCGGCTTCAAACTCCTGCATCAGTCGCTTGAGCGTATCGACATCTTCTTTAAGAACGGCGACGTTCTCCTGAATGAGACGCTCCATGGTGTTCATACAAGCGTTCAAACCAGCGGCGAACTCCCAACGGGTTAGAGCGCGGTTGCCTCGGTAGGTCTGGTCGGGATAACCGACGATACATCCATAGCGTTCTACCAAACTCCGAAGCGCTTCATATGCCCATTCAGTAGGAGCGACATCCTTCAATTCGTTGACGCTGGTAACTTGATCCTCAGAGCTTCTAGAGCCTTGACCTTCGTTGCTATAGTTGTCTAGTTGATTTAATGTCGGATCGCTATTTTCAGATGTTACGTCCGGTTGAGCTTGCGCTAATTCCATTGGTGAAGCGGCGTTTGGATTAAGTTCAGCTTTGGTCGTGTCTTGAGCTGAATTTTTTTCTAACGATATCGCTTCAATTTCCGATGTGGCATTTAGTTTGAATTCAGTTTTTGTCGTGTCCTCTGCTGCCTTTGCTACAGATGAAAATGCTAAAGCTGCTACCAAAACAGCCGGACTGACTAGAAGTGATTTCCACAGTATCTTGAACATTTTTCGCTTTTCCTCACACCTTTTTTGACTACAAAGTTTATAGCCTTATATTTTTTATTATACATAGTCTACTTAGATCGCAATCAAGATGATTAGCTCGATTAAGCTAAGTAAAACCGCGAAAATATTTGTAAAAAGTATCATTAATAATCGGCTTGGTAAAGGCTTGACTTTACCTTGGGGCAAGATGTTAACTTAAGGCAGAAACGCCCGGTCGTCACTACATGTTAAGAATCGGTGACTTTGCTCAACTCAGCCGCATCTCTCCTAAAACATTGCGCCTATACGATCGCATGGGTTTGCTCAAACCGGCCGAAGTCGATAGCGATACGGGCTATCGCTACTATGCGACCGTGCGGCATCGCTATTTACCACGATACTAAGTTGCGCGATCGCGACATTCCTGTAGAATCTGCCGTGCCCATCTACGATCAGATTTCCGGCAACGAGCGGGTATGGGTGTACGAACTGCCAGCAGTAGAAACTATGGCTTGTGCAGTTCATCATGGTTCCTTTGCCACGCTGGGACAAGCTTATAATGCCTTACTGGAGTGGGTAGAAAAGCAGGGATATCAAATTGTCGGTTCTACTCGCGAAGTCTACTTGCAATACGAACGGGATGGAGACCAGTCGCAGTACCTGACAGAGGTTCGAGTTCCCGTCGAGAAGATTTGAGTTGCATATCTTCAGAGCTAGTATTCGGCGATCTCACCAGAATGCGATCGCCTTAGTATAAATTTGAGAAAAAATTTCAGCAAAGCACGCTCTTTTCTCGTTCGAGGATTTTTTTGCCTCTTACGCCTTGGAGATTGGCTCCTTCAAAATTTGTCCCTTTCAGCTTGGCTTCGGTAAGGTTAGCTTGGTTAAGATCTGCATCTTCCAGGTTGGCTTCGCTAAGATTTGCTTTAGCAAAATTCACCCATTGCAAGTTTGCTTGGCTGAGGTTGGTTCTTTCCAAGTTGGCTTCGCCGAGGTTTGCCCAACGCAGGTCTGCACCTTGCAAATTGGCTTCGCTCAAATTTGTCTTGCGCAAATCTGCTTTGACGAGTTTTACCTGAGTGAGGTTTGCCCTGCTTAGGTTTGCCTGACTTAGGTCTGCTCGATTAAGGTTGGCTCCTTCGAGATTCGCTTCTTCAAGGTTTGCCCAACGCAGATCGGCTCCTCCCAAGTTAGCTTGACTCAGATTTGTCTTGCGCAGATCGGCTTTGATGCAATTTGCCCACGGAAGACTAGCTCCACTGAGGTTTTCCCCTGCCAGATTCGCTTCGCGGAGATCGGGCCAAACGATCGTATTTCTCTCCTTGGAATTATTCCAGACGGCTACTCCTTGCTTGAGCAGCGCGAGGTGTTGTTGGTTTGCCATATGGCTCACCTCCGAGAGAGTTTATTGGAGTTGAATGATTTATTGTTGTCATTGTTGTCATTGTTGTCATACCCCCTTAACTCTATCTTGCCGCGCCATTATGCCGCTGAGAGGGCATTTAAAAAAACAGTCCATTTTGTCATGAAGATTTATATATCTTGCTTACGAGCCACTTTTCTAGCAGCGCAACTAATTCCTGGCAAGCGAACCGACTTTCCTTGCCACAGACGAATCATTAATCCCAAACACGTCAGAATATAGCCAGAAGTGAGCAGACCATTTAGATAAAGCAAACGCAGTGTCAAAAATTCTGAAGTTTGTGCTGCTCCCAGCCACAGGAGAACATAGACCAGCAGCCAAGCTAAGGTCAAGGTAACTGACAGGCGGCTGATAGATTGTTGCTCGCGAGTTCCTTGTTTCCGATACAGCGTCCACAGAGCGGGTACCCAGCCTACAATCGGAAGTAAATAGATCGATAGTTGAAATTTATTGAGCTTTTGCTCTTTAAAGGAATCGTTATCTTTCATACAAGCTCGAAGGCGATCGATTAAACCATGACACAGTTCGCAGCCATTATTCTAGCTGGAGGACGAAGTTCCCGTATGGGACGAGATAAAGCCGCGATCACAATTCAAGGGCAACCTTTCCTGAAAAAAATTTGCCTTTTAGCCAGTCAATGTGCCAGTCAAGTCTATGTTATTACTCCCTGGATAGAAAAATATCAAGCGATCGCTCCTGGTGATTGTCAAATGATTCGAGAGGTTGCGTTACCGGGAGAAACCGAACCTCATGGTCCTTTAATTGGCTTTGCACAAGCATTAACTTATGTAAAAACTGAGTGGGTATTGCTACTCGCTTGCGATCTCCCTAATCTTACGGAGTCTGAAATTCAGAAATGGTCGAGTTATTTGGAGACAACTCCGCCAGAAGCGATCGCGGCATTACCAAAAAGTTCCAAAGGATGGGAACCGCTGTGCGGTTTTTATCGCCGCCGTTGTCTGTCTGTACTCAATGAATTTATCGATGGCGGTGGCAGATCTTTTCAACGTTGGTTAGAGCAACATCCCGTGCGAGAACTTCCCGTCAGCGATGCCAATATCTTGTTTAATTGCAATACGCCTGCTGATTTAGAACAAATCCAAAAAGGATGATTAGGACTCCTCATTTTCCCTTACAATCCACTGCCGATGGCTCTTTTACCTTCTTTTCCAACGAGTTTGGCGAAACCTTTCATTCTTCCTGTGGTGCCAAACAAGAAGCGGAAAGAAAATTTGTCGAACCCTGTCAATTAAGAGAAAAAGCTAAGGCTAACAATTCTCTTAAATTACTCGATATTTGCTATGGATTGGGCTACAATAGTGCGGCTGCTCTAGAAACGATTTGGACAGCGAATCCCGATTGTCGAGTAGAGTTAATTGCCCTAGAACTCGATCGATTGGTTCCCCGTCAAGCGATCGCCGAGCAACTACTCGTTCGATGGTTGCCACCGATTCCCGACTTATTAGAAGAATTAGCAGAAAATTATCGGGTAAAAACTTGTCGGTTAGATGCTCGATTATTAATCGGAGATGCTAGAGAAAAAATTCAACAAGTCCAACAATCTGGCTTTCAAAGCGATGCGATCTTTTTAGATCCCTTTTCTCCTCCGAAATGTCCACAATTGTGGACAGTGGAATTTTTAGCAATTGTCGCTCGCTGTTTAAAACCGGATGGCAGACTGGCTACCTATTCCTGTGCGGCTTCGGTACGCACTGCCTTACAATTGGCGGGGTTGCGAGTTGGCGCATCCAATAGCGTTGGCAGACGATCGCCGGGAACTGTGGCCAGTTTTGGCGATCGGGATTTACCGCCTCTTTCTCAACAAGAATCCGAACATTTACAGACTCGCGCTGCAATTCCCTATCGCGATCCCCAACTGCAAAATTCAGCCGAAGCGATCGCCGAGCAACGACGAATCGAGCAGCGATCGAGTTCTCTAGAACCGACAAGCCAATGGAAAAAACGTTGGTCTAAAGTTTTTACCGATATCAATTCAATTCCAGTAGACTCTCGTAAATAAAATTCCGTAGAAAAACTGATGTGCAAAAGAACGACGATTATCCATACTAGAGTTAGTATAGATCGTAAAGTTTCATATTCATCCTGTTGCTGTGAGTACTCTAGTTAGTTCCGAGCAAGCTAAAATCCTAGTCGTTGACGATCACCGCTACAGCCGGATGGCAGCCGTCGATCTGCTATCGCTAGATGGCTACAAAGTCCTAGAAGCCGATGATAGCAGAGATGTCGTGAAAGTCGTCCTCGACAACAAGCCAGATTTAATCTTGCTAGATGTTATCATGCCTCACACAGATGGCTTTGAAATCTGCGAGCGCTTGAAACAGGATGAAAGAACTTGCTCGATCCCAGTAATTTTTATCACTGCCTCCGACGATAGAAACTGGCGAGTCAAAGGTCGCGAAGTTGGCGGCGATGATTTCCTAGCCAAACCCCTCGATCGCCTCGAACTATTAACCAAAGTTAAATTGTTGATCCAGCAAAAACGCCTCAATGAAGGCTTAGATCAAACCGAACAGCTTTTATTTTCCATTGCCAGCGCGATTGAAAATCGTTCTACAAAGGATGGAAGAACGTTTGCCAAACTGGAGAACTTAGCCCAATCCTTTGGAGAATACCTGGAACTTTCAGCTACAGAAATTAGCGATCTGATCTTTGCCGCACGCCTGCACGATATCGGTACTGTCTGCATTCCCGATGCAGTTTTGCTTAAAAAAGGCGAACTCACGGCAGAAGAGCGCGAACTGATCGAGCAACACGTTTTAGTTGGAGAAAAAATTTGTCAGCCCATGCAAAACCGACGGGGAGTATTGCCCATTATCCGCCATCACCACGAACGGTGGGACGGTAGCGGCTACCCCGATGGCTTGTCAGGAGAAGAGATTCCTTGGCTAGCACAGGTGTTTCAAATTCTCGATATTTACGTTGCCCTCACGAGCGATCGACCCTACAAACAAGCCCTGACCCCCGACGAAGCGATCGCAGTCATTGCCGAAGAAACTGAGAAAGGTTGGCGCAACCCCGAACTGGTCAACCAGTTTACCGCCTTTATCCAAGCAACTGCAACAACGTCGTAGAGGCGGGATAAAATAGTTCAAAGATTAGAGTTCAAAATTCAAAATTGGTCGTTTACGCCTGAAGTCAGGAGATTAAAAGAAGAAACTTCGCTGTTTGACTTGTTCCAAAAATAAATTTAGAGACTTGAAACCTAAATTAATTTTGAATTTAAAACTTTGAACTGTTGAGCGACGGAATCGAGACGCGATATACTCCAGTCGAGGAAGTTAAAAAGTATTAAAGCAATGGTAGCGGTAGCAATTTTAGCGGCTGGGCGCGGAACCCGGATGAAATCAAATCTGCCCAAGGTTTTACATTCTCTAGGCGGGCGATCGCTGCTTGAGAGAACCCTCGATAGTTGCCGACTGCTAAACCCGCAACGGCGGATCGCGATCGTTGGCTACCAAGCAGAACGAGTAAAAGAAGCACTTCAACACCAACAAGGATTAGAATTTGTCGAACAAACCGAACAATTAGGAACCGGACACGCAGTTCGGCAACTACTGCCCCATTTAGCAGGATTTACGGGAGATTTGCTCGTTCTGAATGGGGACGTTCCCCTCCTGCGACCGGAAACTCTCCAACGACTCTTACAAATTCATAAAACCCATCAAAATGCCGCAACGCTTTTAACCGCCCATTTGCCGAATCCTAAAGGCTATGGGCGCGTTTTTTGCGACGGGAACAATATCGTCACGCAAATTGTTGAAGACCGAGATTGTACTGCCGCCCAAAAGCAAAATCACCGCATTAATGGAGGAATTTATTGCTTTAATTGGCAAAAACTCGCAGAAACTCTGCCCAAACTTAGCGCCAACAATCAGCAACAAGAATACTATCTCACCGAGGCGATCGCTTATCTTCATCCAGTCATGGCAGTAGATGTAGAAGATTATCTAGAAATTAGCGGCATTAACGATCGCAAACAACTAGCAGAAGCCTATCAAATTCTGCAAACCCGCATTAAAGATTACTGGATGGCAGCAGGCGTGACGTTAATTGACCCCGATAGCATTACCATCGATGATACGGTAATCCTGCACCCAGATACCATCGTAGAACCGCAGACTCACTTACGTGGAAATACCGAGATTGGTTCGGGCTGCCGCATCGGTCCCGGTAGTTTGATAGAAAATAGTCAGATTGGCGAAAACGTGACGGTAATGTATTCCGTAGTGAGTAATAGTCATGTAGAAGCTGGTTGCCGCATCGGGCCCTATACTCATTTACGGGGCGAAGTCAGGATAGGGGAGTCTTGCCGCATTGGCAATTTTGTGGAAATCAAGAAAGCCACGATTGGAAATAAAACCAATGTGGCTCACCTATCTTATATCGGAGATGCCACACTCGGCGATCGCGTTAATGTCGGTGCCGGAACGATTACCGCTAACTATGACGGCGTGAAGAAACATCACACCCACATCGGCAGCGGTACTAAAACCGGAGCCAATAGCGTTTTCATTGCTCCCGTTACTATTGGAGAAGACGTAACTGTGGCGGCGGGTTCGGTGATTACCAAAAATGTCCCCAACGAAGCTCTCGCGATCGCTAGAGAAAACCAGAAAATCATCGAAGGATGGCATAAGATAAAAACCGATATGGGAAATCGTAAGGCATAAAAACAATTCGCAATTATGAATCGACAAACCTTTTTTGAAGAAATTTATTTGCCGATTTTTGGACTTTTCAGTTGGTTATTCGTGATTCTTGTCTCAAAATTCATTCGATAGGGGTCAACCAAAGACGATTGCGCGATCGCACTGCGCGAGTGGTACATCGAACAATACCGTAAACCTGGCGAAGCCGCCACACGCTCCCCAAAGCATTTCGGGGAGAACGACGGTTATGGAGATCGTGTGGCAGCGAGATAATCGAGATAATAAAGACAATCCCCTAGCTGGTACGAACAGCTAGGGAACAGCAGAAAAATTTCATCTATCTAATAGGAGTTTACCAAAATGTCCAACACACCGATTCAGGTGACGACCGATTTAGGCAAAATCTTAGAGCGAATAGAGCAGAAGATAGATAAGCTCGATGAAAAGTTCGAGACTAAGCTCGATACCCTTGATAAGAAAGTTGAAACCAAGCTCGGCAAGATTGATGAACGACTCAATAGGCTAGAGGTAGGGCAAACCAAGCTAGGGGGCGATCTCAAAGCGTTGGAAACTAAAGTAGGCGAACTTGGTAAGCAAATTGATGACCAGAAATTTATCAATCGCGGTGTTCTGATTGGCTTGATTGTAACAATCTTAGGCGGTGCTGCCAAACTGTTTGGGTTGGTAGGCAATCCCTAAACCTTTATTGCCAAGCAACTACCTGATTCCTCTACAAAAGTGCTACGTTTTAGTGATGAAATTCTAGTTTAGTTTCTTGGCGGATGAGGGACTTTTGCAAGAGATCTACTTGCTATCGGTCTTGCCGTCGATTTTGACGACGATTGGGCTGCTCTTCACCCTCTTTTTGCTTTTCTTCTTGACGATCGCGATTCGGATTGGTTTGAACGTCAAATCCTTGATCTTGCAGAATTTCCGAGGCTGCTGGGCTGGGATTGTAGTTATAGCCAAACTGCGATCGAGGATTATCATCGATAATCTGAGGAGTCAGCATAATAATAACTTCAGCCCGTTCCTTGATGTTATCAGTGCTTCTAAAGAGAGCGCCGAGAATGGGGATATCTCCTAAAATCGGCACTTTGCTAACAATCGTGCGATCGCTGTCCTGAATGATACCTGACACGATCAGGGTTTGACCATCCCGCAATCGAATCAGTCCAGAGCTAAGTTCCCGACGATTTAGTAAGGTAAGAGTGTTTACCGTTCCGTTACCACTATCGAACTCTACTGAATTGCCAGGAGCAGCGACAGTAGGACTAACCGACAAGTTAACGAAACCGTTATCGTCAATTCTTTCAATATTAACTGTAAGGGTTAATCCGGCATCAGCCAAAACAGGAGTAGTCGTCCTCACGCCACTAAGCGGATCGACTTGAGTATTGACACTTTCCAAAACCTTTTCCGTTAGTCTAACCGTCGCTTCTTGTCCTTCTTGGACGACCAACGTAGGATCGGTTAAAATCTTGGCGTTCCCGCTAGTAATCTGGGCATTTAACTGTGCCAGGAATCTTTTAGGATACTGGAATAAGCTTGCTAGCCCTGCGGTTGCCGTCCCTAGCTCTCCTGGCGTGAAGGATACTGTCCCATCTGGAGCAATTGTAAGGGTATTATCTGTAGCTAGGGTAAAGTCTGTAAAACCTGCCTCAAAAGGATTGCCAGAAACACCAGCTCTTCTATTAAAAAAGTCTCCAGTTCCAGGTGGAATTCTTTGAAAAGGTTGAGGAGCACCAGGGCGTTGATTGAAAATTATTGTTCCTGGAACAGTGCCAGGAATAGGTGTGGTGTTTTGCAAATCAAGGAAAGTATTAGCATCTGCGGCGGGATTGGGAATGACGGGAGGATTGGCTATACGTCCAGTTGCGCTATTGATATCTGCTGAAGTAGCCGGACTGCTGGTGCCAAATCTCAAGGTTGCTGCACCTTGATCTTGGATAAAGAAGGTGTCATCTATGCCGAAGGAAAAACTACTACCAAAGTTTTCTGTATTGCTTAAGTTAACGTCTACCACCTTGACATTGACGGCGACTTGACGGCGGCGAGCATCTAGCTGAGTTAGCATCGAAGTAGCTACTTCAACTTGACGCGGATCGCCAGTCAAAGTGAGTGCATTTAGGCGATCGTCAGCCGTCACCGTCAGTCCCGCTAACAACAAGGGCGAGCCTACCCCTGCTTCTTCCCCTACTTTAATAGGCTGAATTTCTGCGGGTCTCTCGACTCGACGAACAACCCTTTGGGTGACTGGATCGACAACTTCTTCAACTGGGGTAACGACGCGCTGAAAGCTAGCCCCTTGAGATGCCAAGACAGTTCCTGCATTGACGACGCTGGCTTGATTGAGACGCAGCGTTCGACTAATTAAATTACGTGCTTCATGAGGTAAGTTTGAACCGACAAAGATCGTTCGTCCTCGACGATTAGCGTTTAACCCAGAGACTAATAGCACCGAATTAAAGACTTCTTGTACTGACTCGTTTTCCAAGTCTAAAGAAACCGTTGGCTCTGCTGCCGTTTGTGCCTGTTCTTGTCCCTGTCCACCTGATTGTATTCCGTCTGTAAAGACAAGATTCAAACCTGCATAGCGAGCTAATACAGCCAATACTTCTCGTGCGGGGGCTTGTCGCAGAACTAGACGGGGAACGAGTACGTCTGTTCCCAGATCGATTAAATCTGCCGAAGGATCGATATTTGAGATCGCTATGTCTCCTACTGGAGGCGCTACCGCACGAGGCAGGACGGGAACTACTGGTGTGGTGGGTTGAAGTATGTCTGTGGGTGCATTGGCGTTCGGGTCTATATTTACGTTTACCCCTGTATTGGTATTCCCATTGTCCTGAATCGTAATTTGTGGTTGCGGAACCATTGGCGCAGGAGAGGAAGTAGAAGGCATACCTTGTGCCTGATTGGTATTCCCTGGATTAGAACTACCGCTTTCCTGGATAGTGACTTGCGGTTGCGGCACCATTGGAGCAGAAGAGGGATTGGGAGCTGGAAGAGTTGGTGTCTGGGCGAGCCATTGTGGTGATTTGCTCGTTAAAAGACTATCGAAGTCACTGCTTTTAGAAAAAGAAGTGAGGGAAATTTTGTCTATCTGTTTGGAAAACGCTGGTTCTTTTTTTGTGCCAGTTTTTTTGTCAATTGCTTTGTTTTTTTGGACAGATTTATCCTGAGAAAACTGCTCTAACTTCTCAAAATAATTAGCGGCTTCTACAAGTATTTCTTGTTTGAGTCCGGTAGCGTTTTTGCTAGAGTTATTTTCTTTTTCCGTCGCTGCTTGTGCCGATCGCGCTGCTAGGAGCATGATAGCTGCTCCACCAATCATTAGCGGATAATAATAACTTTTCACGATTCACTCCTCACTTAATTATGCGGTTAATTCTCAAAAGCGATGCAATCGCGATCGCAGATGAGATATTTAATTTTTTTGTTCCCTCAAATAAGCATTACTAAGATTTTTGCTGTTGCTGACCCTCCTGCGCGGGTGGTTGTGCTACTGCTGCCGCTTCTTCAGGCGTTAGGGGCAAGACTACATCGAGCGTTAGTGTAGTTTTCAGCATCGATGGCAGAGAAATTAATTCAGTTTGCTTTGTCTTTGGATTCGGTAGGACAACAAAGGGACTTACAGTCATTTTCGAGCTGATGTTTTTTACCAACAAGAGAGGTTGCAGTCGCTCGATATCCCTCAGAATGGATTGGGTTTGCTCAAAGGTTCCCTCCAGCTCTAGGTTAATTGTCCGACGTTTGAGCTTATTATTAACTAACGTTCCTAAAGAACCGTCGTTGACAATAGTAGCCTCATTCCCTTGAGGTTTATAATTGACCAATTTAGCATTTTTAGAAGCAACAAATTTATTGATATCTATCAATAAAGTATCGAGAGTTGCTTGACTAGAAAATAGATTCAAAACCTCTGACTTTAGATTCTGAGCTTGTTTGAGCTTAGTTTCTGTCTCTTGAAGTTTCTTTTCGATTACACCTGATTTTTGCTGATTGACTTGGTCTTCTTTTGCTTTCTCATCAGTTGTAAGCGTTTGATAATTCTGATAAGCTGGCATGACAAAATTGGCTAGGATATAAACCGCGCCTAGCACTCCTAAAATAGCGAGCGCAATGCCGCTAACTTGAGGAGTAAAGGTAATGCCAAAAGCAGTTGGATAGTTACCCTGTTCTTCAGCTTCCAGCCCATTTTTGCTTATAGGTTCGTCAGCAAATGTCATGGTTGAATGGCTCCTTTTTGCTCCAATGTTCTAATCCGAGTTACCAGTCCTATAGCTCCTTTGCGAGCTAGCTCCGGCATTAACTTAGAAGCCGGAATATCGCCTAGCTCCGTCTTTATCTGATACTTGATGACTTTGGGAAACACGTACAGATCTTTGACGCTTGTCACGCTTGTATTTTTGGGAAGACCGGGAACCTTACCCTGCTGGATGATTCTGGATATTTCTTGGCGATCTTCTTCCTTGATGTCTTGAACGGGTGCATCTACTAGCTCGGCGTTAGTTAAAACAGTTTTCTGAGCTTTCAAAAAGTTAGATTGCTGCAAGGAGAGAACTAAATCGTTCGCGTCATCGTAGGAGCGAGCGATACCCGTGAGGGTTAACTGTATCCCAGGTGTCGCCGAACCGCCTTGAGGTGCTGCCGCTGCCTCCTGTTCGATCGATTCAATTTGTACTCCTGCCGGCGTGCGATCGCGAATGTCTTGCAAAACGGCAGACCAAGGCTTAATTTGATTAAAAACGCTCACCAGCGCTTGCGTCTCTTCGTTGACGGAGCTAACTTGTTTTTCTACCTCCTGAATCCTCTGGTTTTGCGCGGTGAGCTGAGCGATTTGACCTTCCAGTTCTTGGATGCGCTGTTGCGTACTTGCGGTTTGCGCGTTGATGACCCACAACAAACTGCCAGTAGCTGCAGGGAGGAGAATCATCACTCCCGCACCAATCAGCATCGGCAAATTTTTCCCTAGCGAAAATCCGGGAGATTCAATTAGAGTAGTCTTTTTAGCGTCCTCCTCGACTTTGCGATCCTTGAGGAAATTAATATCTAAGCTATACATGGTTTTAAACCTCTCGAAGTCCTAAACCCAGAACAGTTCCCAATCCCGGTCGCGCGATTGCAGGAATTTCGCGATCGATTTGTAATGATAGTGCTGACACTGGATCGATTTGCATGGTCGGAACGCTCAAGCGCTGCGTAAAAAATTCATCTAGTTGTCCGATAGCGCCGCCGGGACCTGCCAGGAGGAGTTGAACGACTTCCAATCCCTCGCTCTGATTTAAATAGAAATTAATCGAGCGACGCAGTTCGTCTGTCAGTTCGCTGACAATTCTCAGCAAAGCGCTCATCCCCGGATTTACGGCTATCCCTTGAGTGCTCAGACTGTCGAAGGGCGTGTTGGGAATGGTAATATCTCTGAGAATTTCAGGATCTCTCGACGGCGGTAAATTCATGGCGCGAGCCAAAGCCGTCTGCATTTGAAATGTTCCAATGGGCACTGTTCGAGAAAATTGAGGAACCCCATCGACGACAATGGCAATTTCCGTACTGTCGAATTCGATATCGACGAGGACGGCAGCTTCTTTCGAGCCAAATTGCCTCAGTTGCTCCCTAATCGTGCGAATTAAGGCAAAGCTATTGATTTCTAAGACATCTACTTCCAATCCAGCTTGTTTGAAAGTCTCTATATAAGAGTCAGTCACCTCTCGCCGGGTGGCTACCAATAGGACTTGGACTTTTTCGATGCCATCTTCGTCTTCAAAATAGCCTAACTTTTGATAGTCGAGATCCACTTCCTCGCGGGGAAAAGGCAAATATAAACTCGCTTCGTGGTTCAAAACCAAATCCCGCAATTCTTGCTCGTCTAGTTCTGCTGGTAGGGGAAGAAGGCGAATAATCGCTTCTCGCATCGGCACTGCCGTTGCTACCCGCTTTGCTTTAATTTTGTATTCTTTGAGCAGTTCTTGAATGCGTTCGGCTAAGGTTAGCGAGTCAACAATTTTGCCCTCTTCAAATACGCCTTCGGGGATTTCCGAAGAACAATATTTAACGAGTTTGTACGTTTGCCCTTGTTTGCTTAGTTGTGCTAAGTTAATCCTCTCAGGAGTGATTTCTAACCCAAACCCCGTACTTTTGGTTGGTAGAAGACTTTTTAAACGCTCCAGCATATCCCTCTAACATATCGCGATCGATACATATTATGAATGTAATATTTTCAATGTGCGAGGAAAACGACTTAAATATTATGCTACCCAATCTCCTGTCAAAAGAAAACAATCGAGAGATTTTTAACCTAAGAGAGGAGAACTGACAGAAAATCTATTGTGCATATTGTAACAGCATAAGAATGAGTAAAATTGTCAGGTTAAGAAATGTATGCCTGTGGGCGCTGCTGGGTTTGTTATTAAGCTGGCTGCTGAGTTGTCAGTCCAATCCCTCATCGAGCCAGGAAATAGAATTTTGGACGATGCAGCTACAGCCCCAATTCACTCAGTATTTCAACGAGCTAATCGCTACGTTTGAGAAAGAAAATCAAGGAGTCAAGGTACGCTGGGTAGACGTACCTTGGGAGGCAATGGAAAATAAAATTCTGAGTGCCGTTTCTGCTAAAACCGCACCGGATGTAGTCAACCTCAACCCAAATTTTGCTTCCCAGTTAGCGACGCAGGATGCTTGGCTAGACTTAAACAAACAGTTAACGACTGAAAACAAACAACAGTATTTACCTAAGATTTGGCAAGCCAGTACGATTAACAATATTAGTTTTGGCATTCCCTGGTATCTGACCACGCGAGTTACGATTTATAACAAAGATTTATTAGCTAAAGCCGGAATTAGCGAACCGCCAAAAACTTATGAAGAACTGGCAAAAGTAGCGGCACAAGTTAAAGAAAAGACGGGCAAATACGCTTTTTTTATTACCTTCGTCCCCGGCGATTCTGCTGAAGTATTAGAGTCCCTGGTACAGATGGGAGTCAAATTGGTTGATGAAAAAGGGAAAGCCGCCTTTGATACGCCAGAGGGCGTAGCAGCATTTAAATACTGGGTAGATTTATATCAAAAAGAACTTCTACCGCCAGAAGTCCTTACCCAAGGACATCGCTATGCCGCAGAATTATATCAGGCAGGCGAGACGGCATTATTAGCTTCTGGGGCAGAATCTTTCCAGACGATAGAGAATAATGCGCCAAACATTGCCCAAGTCTCCGCCGCTTCCCCTCAAATTTCGGGGAAAACGGGCAAGAAAAATGTAGCGGTGATGAATTTGACAATTCCTCGCGATACCGATAAACCAGAGCAAGCGGTTAAATTTGCCTTATTTGTGACCAATAGCGCCAATCAGCTAGCCTTTGCTAAGGCAGCTAACGTTTTGCCTTCGACGGAGGAGGCGGTAAAGGAATATATTAAGGAATTGGACAAAGGGGGCAATGCGATTCCAATCGAACAAGCGCGAAGAGTTAGCGCCACTCAGCTTAAAGATGCCGAGATATTAGTCCCAGCCATGAAAAACCTCAACCAACTGCAAAAAGCAATCTATGAAAATTTGCAGGCAGCCATGTTGAAGGAAAAAACGGTAGAACAAGCTGTCAAAGATGCTGCCCAGGCATGGAATAGCAGATAAGCTTAAAAATTTCAGCAAAATGTAACGAGTTGTGAGTCAGCCATATATTGGGGGCATGAAATCTTCTAAAATTTATGCCCATGAATCTCCAGATCGCGCGATCGCGCCTTCTGAAGAAACAAGCAATATGGGGCATAATCTATATTGGTCGCAATCCGTATCAGGAGAGCTGGTAACAAAGATAGTTGACTCAAACTTCCCCTGAAACCAGCAAAAGCCTGGTAAACAACCAAAAGCCTGATTATGCCAATGAGGTAAAAAGCCTCAAAAACCGTGAAGATCGAGCAGCCAACATTCAGTAATCAGTGTTCGGTGTTCAGTAACCAGTAAACTGCCAGCTAATAACTGATATCTGATATCTGATATCTGAAAATGTAGCGATTCAAAAATTTTGAGAGAACACGCCGATATGCATATAAGTGAAATTACTCATCCGAACCAGTTGCACGGCTTGTCAATTCGCCAACTAGAGGATATTGCCCGTCAAATTCGAGAAAAACATTTACAAACTATTGCAGCTAGCGGCGGACACCTTGGACCTGGACTAGGAGTTGTCGAACTGACCCTTGCTTTGTATCAAACCCTCGACCTCGACCGAGATAAAGTTATTTGGGACGTAGGACACCAGGCCTATCCCCACAAAATGCTAACGGGACGCTATCACCGCTTCCACACGCTGCGTCAAAAGGACGGTATTGCAGGCTATCTCAAGCGCTGCGAAAGCAAATTCGACCACTTTGGGGCAGGACATGCTTCTACTAGCATTTCTGCGGCTTTAGGGATGGCACTAGCGCGGGATGCTAAAGGGGAAGACTTTAAAGTTGTAGCTATCATTGGCGATGGGGCACTGACTGGCGGGATGGCATTGGAAGCCATCAACCATGCCGGACATTTGCCCCACACTAACCTGATGGTCGTATTAAACGACAATGAAATGTCAATTTCTCCTAATGTAGGAGCGATTTCTCGCTATCTTAATAAAGTTCGTCTCAGCGACCCCATTCAGTTCATTTCCGACAATTTAGAAGAACAATTTAAGCATCTGCCTTTCTTCGGCGAATCTCTCACCCCCGAAATGGAACGCCTCAAAGAAGGAATGAAGCGGCTTGCCGTTCCTAAAGTCGGGGCAGTGATCGAGGAATTGGGATTCACCTATTTCGGCCCGATTGACGGTCACAACCTCTCAGAACTCATCTCTACCTTTAAACAGGCACATAAAGTTCCCGGCCCCGTCTTCGTTCACGTTGCCACAGTGAAAGGGAAAGGCTACGAAGTTGCGGAAAAAGACCAAGTAGGCTACCACGCTCAAAATCCCTTTAATCTTGCCACGGGCAAACCCATTCCCTCCAGCAAACCCAAGCCTCCAGCATACTCCAAAGTTTTTGGTCACACGCTCACCAGGCTAGCCGAAAATAATCCCAAAATTATCGGCATCACGGCAGCAATGGCAACGGGAACGGGGTTAGACAAGCTTCACGCCAAACTTCCCAAGCAATATATTGATGTGGGGATTGCCGAACAACACGCCGTTACTTTAGCAGCCGGCTTGGCTTGCGAAGGTATGCGTCCCGTGGTAGCGATTTACTCTACCTTCCTACAACGCGCCTACGACCAAGTCATTCATGATGTTTGCATCCAAAACCTCCCTGTCTTCTTCTGTATGGATAGGGCGGGGATTGTCGGTGCCGACGGTCCAACTCACCAAGGACTGTACGACATTGCCTATTTGCGCTGTATTCCCAACATGGTCGCAATGGCACCGAAAGACGAAGCCGAACTGCAACGAATGGTGGTGACGGGAATTAACTATACCGACGGTCCCATTGCCATGCGCTATCCTCGCGGTAACGGAATCGGCGTTCCTCTGATGGAAGAAGGCTGGGAACCTTTACCCATTGGCAAAGGCGAAATTCTCCGCAACGGAGACGATGTTTTGCTCTTGGGTTATGGCACGATGGTCAACACTGCCATGCAAGTAGCCGAAATTCTCAGCGAACACGGGGTTGAAGCAACCGTTATCAATGCTCGATTCGTCAAGCCTCTGGATACGGAGTTGATTCTGCCGCTGGCGCAGCGCATTGGCAAGGTCGTTACCCTAGAAGAAGGTTGTCTGATGGGCGGCTTTGGTTCTGCGGTGGCGGAAGCCTTGCAGGATAATAAGATCTTGGTGCCCGTGAAGCGTTTTGGCGTGCCCGATAAGTTAGTAGACCATGCCAAACCAGACGAATCCCTTGTCGATTTGGGATTGACGGGTTCTCAAATTGCCGAACAAGTGCTGGGTGCCTTTTTCAGCAACAAGCTACCTTCGGTTGTTAGTTAGATAACTTCGCGGAATGCGATCGCATTCCGCGACTTGGTTCGCGCCGTAGTTTAGCTCGGCGACGGGAAGAGTACCGCTACGACCACTTCCAGTTGAGAATTTCAGGCTTGTCAATGCCATGTTCGCGAGCGTAATGAAGGTTCTCGATAATCTGGTTCTTCATGCGCTCTTTGGCGTGGGCAGCAGCAGATTGTAATTTAGGAACGCGATCGATAACATCGATAACCAGATTAAAGCGATCGATCTGATTTTCGATCGCCAATTCGAGCGGCGTATTGATATTACCTTTTTCTTTATAACCGCGCACGTGAATGCGCTCTTGATTGGTACGGCGGTAGGCTAACTTGTGAATCAGCCAGGGATAGCCGTGGAAATTGAAAATGACTGGTTTATCCGGGGTAAAAAGGGTGTCGAAATCCCTATTTGATAAGCCGTGGGGATGTTCGGTGTCTGATTGCAGTTTAAACAGATCGACCACGTTAATAAAGCGAACCTTGAGTTGGGGAAATTCTTGGCGCAAGATAGCCGTTGCTGCCAAAGATTCCTGAGTCGCGATATCTCCGCAGCAAGCCATGATAACATCGGGAATATCGGGTTCAACGCCGCGATCGTCGTTACTTGCCCAATCCCAAATCCCAATCCCTTTGCTACAGTGCTTAATTGCTTCATCCATCGTCAGATAGGCAAGATGTTTCTGCTTGTCTGCGACGATTACATTGACATAGCCAGTGCTGCGCAAACAATGATCGGCAACGGAAAGCAAGCAGTTCGCATCGGGGGGCAAATAGATGCGGGTAACTTCGGCACTCTTGTTAGTCACCACATCGATAAAACCGGGGTCTTGATGGCTAAAGCCGTTATGGTCTTGCCGCCAGACGGTGGAAGAAAGCAAGATATTCAGCGATGAGATAGGTACTCGCCAGGGAACTTCATGCCGGGAGACGTCGAGCCACTTGGCATGCTGGTTAAACATGGAATCGATGATGTGGACAAAAGCCTCGTAAGTGTTAAACAAACCGTGTCGTCCGGTGAGAAGGTATCCCTCCAGCCAACCTTCTAGGGTTTGTTCGCTGAGCATTTCCATTACGCGACCATCTCTGGATAGTTCGCTGCCGTCGAGGTCTTCTGGTTTGAATTCTGCCATCCAGGTTTTTTTGGTAACTTCGTAGACGCCGTTAAGGCGATTCGACGCGGTTTCGTCGGGTCCAAACAGCCGGAAATTATCTGGATTATTGCGCATCACGTCGCGCAGAAAATTGGCGAGAACTCGCGTCGGTTCCACCTCAGTCGCACCCGGTTTGGACACTTCAACGGCATAGTCGCGAAAATCGGGCAGGCGCAGTTCTTTACGTACCAGACCGCCGTTGGTAATCGGGTTGGCACTCATGCGGCGATGACCGACGGGTGCGAGTTCCTTTAATTCGGGAATCAACTTGCCCTTTTCATCAAACAATTCTTCAGGTCGATAGCCGCGCATCCAATCTTCCAACAGCTTCAGATGATGGGGGTTGCTGTGCATTTCTCCCATGGGAACTTGATGGGCGCGCCAGAAGCCTTCCACCTTATGACCGTCCACTTCTTTCGGTCCCGTCCAGCCTTTAGGAGAGCGCAAAATAATCATGGGCCAGCGCGGACGCTTAGCTTCGCCAGTTCGGCGAGCTTCCTCCTGGATGGAACGAATCTGGTTGATGCAGTGTTCTAGGGCAGCAGCCATTTTTTGATGCGAGACAGCGACATCTTCGCCTTCCGGACATTCCACTACGTAGGGAGTATAGCCATATCCGACGAACAGACTCTCTAACTCCTCTGGCGCGATGCGTGCCAGGATAGTTGGGTTAGCGATTTTGTAGCCATTTAAATGCAAGATGGGTAGTACGGCGCCATCGCGGATGGGGTTGAGAAACTTGTTGGAGTGCCAAGCTGTGGCTAATGCGCCCGTTTCAGCCTCGCCATCTCCAACAACGCAGGCAACAATCAAATCTGGATTGTCAAAAGCAGCACCGTAGGCATGAGAGAGACTATAACCTAACTCCCCTCCTTCGTGAATCGAGCCGGGCATTTCGGGGGTGCAGTGACTGCCAATTCCGCCAGGGAAGGAAAACTGTTTGAAGAACTTTTTCATCCCTTCCTCATCCTCGCTTCTGTCGGGATAAATCTCGGAGTAGGTTCCCTCTAGATAGATGGGAGCGAGAACGCCCGGAGCACCGTGACCGGGTCCGGCGATGAAAATCATATTGAGATCGTATTTTTTAATTAAGCGATTGAGATGGATGTAAGTGAAGCTCAGACCGGGACTCGATCCCCAATGTCCCAACAGGCGATATTTGATGTGTTCGGACTTGAGGGGTTCTTTTAGCAGTGGATTGTCCTGCAGATAGATCATTCCGACGGCAAGATAGTTACAGGCACGCCAGTAAGCATCTATTTTGCGCAGTTCTTCGGCGGAAAGCGGACTTTGCTCGATTGGAAGTTGGCTAGGCGCTACTGTCATGGCTCGCTCCTGTTATTGGTTGTTTTTAATGGTTGATTCTTTGTCTATTTCTTGTTTAGTTTTCGGTTAGCCTAACTCTAGGATCGACTAAGTTTGAGTTAAAGAAAGTTTAAAAAACATTATTTTTAGCCAAACTTAGCTTTGACAGATCTTTAAAAATGTCGATCGCGAGATGCAATTGAACTACAACTTTTGTCCTTGAATTTAAATTAGATATTTTGACTTTTATCTAGGATAATGAATTTTATCTGTCTTCTTGCTTATAAATGCTCCAGCGATCGCGTCGATTAACTCATCAATAGATGTCAGAGACTTAAAGGCTTATTTCTTAACAGCTCGCTTTGTCAGAGTATTTAGATTATAAAGTGTAGCTGGTCAGATCGAAAAATGTAATCTGCTCTTAAACTATTTTTAATCTGCCTATCACAAAACAAAGTGAAAAATCTCTTGGCGAATGGGCTGAAAAATTCTACCTAAAGAGAGAGGCAAAATAAAATCACTTGTGTAAAGCCAACGAGCGCCGACCCTATCATTATTAACTCTAAATCTTAGCACTTATAGATTGAAAAGATTCAATCTATATAATTTACTAAAAGCTGGATGTTAGCCAAAAGAGCGATCGCGATCGCAATTAGTATGACTCGTTCGTTCGACAGTTGCAAAATTGGGAAAATCTGAAGTTTTTATTTAGCTATCGGACACTCACCAAAAAATTCTTAGCATAATTAGCATAAAGATAATCTGGAGCGCGCAGTTAATAAAAACATAAGCTTGGCTGACAGCCATCTTTACCTTTCTCCAACTCGACGAGCATAATAAGGAGATATTTTCATGACAGTCAAAATTGGGATTAACGGGTTCGGTCGTATCGGAAGACTCATGTTTCGCGCGGGAATCGATAACCCAGAAATTGAATTTTGTTGCATCAACGATCTCGTCCCGCCAGACAATATTGCCTATTTGTTAAAATACGACTCCACCCACGGTCGTTTTTCGGGTACCGTAGAAGCAAAAGAGGACGGAATCGTCGTCAATGACAAATTTATTCCTTGCGTCTCCATCAAAAACCCTGAAGAACTGCCTTGGAAGCAATACGGAGTTGATTACGTCGTTGAGTCCACTGGCTTATTTACCACCTACGAAGGAGCTTCCAAACACCTGAAGGCAGGAGCTAAGCGAGTCATCATTTCCGCTCCCTCAAAAGACCCCGATAAAATCCGCACCCTATTAGTGGGAGTCAATCATCAGACCTACGACCCCGCTAAAGATACCATCGTATCCAATGCTAGCTGTACGACTAACTGTCTCGCGCCTATCGCCAAAGTCATCCACGACAACTTTGGTTTAGCGGAAGGACTGATGACAACGGTTCACGCCATGACTGCCACTCAGCCAACCGTCGATGGTCCCTCCAAAAAAGATTGGCGCGGCGGACGGGGAGCGGCGCAAAACATTATCCCCGCTTCTACTGGTGCTGCTAAGGCAGTGACCTTAGTCTTGCCAGAGTTGAAAGGCAAGCTTACGGGAATGGCATTCCGAGTTCCTACTCCAGATGTATCGGTGGTCGATTTGACCTTCCGTACCGAAAAAGCCACTTCTTACCAAGAAATCTGCGCGGCGATGAAAGCAGCAGCGGAAGGCGAAATGAAAGGTATTCTGGGTTATACCGAAGATGAAGTCGTCTCCAGCGACTTTACTGGCGACTACCATTCGAGTATCTTTGATGCTAAAGCCGGAATCGAACTGAACTCGAACTTTTTCAAAGTCATCGCTTGGTACGACAACGAGTGGGGTTACTCAATGCGCATGCTCGACTTGATCCTCTATATGGCAGCTAAGGACGCATCGATGGTTGCGACAGTTTAAGAAAAGCATTAATGCGAGCTTAGATTTTAATAGAGATGTAGAGGCACCTAGCTACATCTCTATAAGTCCATAGCTAATTTCCCATTCCCGGAATCAAACTCTTTTTCAATCGCTGCATTGCATACTCGGTAATATCGCCATAACGCAACTCTCCACAGAGAATTTTAGCCATGACTTGTGCTGCGGTAGGTCGCTTGACACCGAATTTGTAGGCAATTTTGGGAAACTGATAGAATAATCCAGCCAAGCGGTGAGCCAAAACCATATCAGAACCCCATTCCTGAGCGATGACTTGGGTATAGTTTGCCAAAGCTTGTCCGTCGCCTGCGATCGCGCGATCGATCGCTTCTGCCGCTTTCATGCCTGTAAAAATAGAAGGGCGAATTCCCTCGCCACTCAAGGGATCGAGAATTCCTGCTGCCTCGCCTGCAATAACGGCGCGATTGGCGTGTAAGGGTTGGTTTTCCGTCCACAAACTCAGGGAATAATCGCTATAGCGACTATTCGCTAGGTCGATTCCAAACGCTTTAGCATAGTCAGTAAGATGCTTTTTCAATTCATCGGGTTTGGTTTTACCGCGCATGCAGCCTGCACTCAGAGAATATCCATCGGCTTTGGGAAAGTTCCAGATGTAGCCATTCTTGAGCGTCCCAAAGTCAAAGTAGGCGGTATGTTGCTTGTCGGCGGGTACGGCAGTTTTGACTTCCAGCGTGGCGCCGAGAAATTCTTGACGCGGCTTCAACCCCAACAACTGGGTTAGCAAACTCCTACCCCCATCAGCGGCGATCAGATAGGAAGCTTCATAGATTCCGTCAGATGTATTAACTTGCCAGCTTTGGCTGTTAGGGGAGATTGCCTTAACTTCCGTATTATCTTTTACCCGTGCGCCTTTTTGTTGGACTTGCTCGATCAAATAATTGTCGAACTCATCGCGTTTCACCATCCACATGGGTTCTTTCATGTTTAATTCGGTTTCCATGGGATCGCCCATTTTCCAGGTATATTGCACCTTGGTGATGGTGTTGTTAATAACGGGGGTAAAATCAAAGTCAAACCACTTGGCGATCGCGGGTGAAACTCCTCCACCACAGGGTTTATAACGCGGTAAAGCGACTTTTTCTAATACTAAAACCGAGCGTCCTAGTTTAGCTAGATGATAAGCGGCAGTTGCTCCCGCAGGACCAGCGCCGACAACAATACAATCAAACATTTTGGGTAAGCAGGAGTAATATGGGTTGATTCCGTGTTAGACGGGCTAATTTATTAGTTTATTTGTTCACAAACTTTAATATAATATCCCACATGGGCTAATTTGTTCTCAGGTTTCTTTACGTTGAGCCAATCGCAATTTTGCTGAGCGAGAACGAGGATTTTGCGCTTCTTCGTCGGGTTGAGGAGTAATAGGCTTCTTGGTAAGGACTTCTAATAAAGGTGAGTCGCGCAGACGATGTTTGACGATGCGATCTTCTAGACTATGAAAACTAATAATACCAATTCTGCCGCCTATTTTCAGCCAATGAGGCGCTTTGTCGAGAAAGCGTTCTAAAGATTCCAGTTCCTGATTGACGGCAATGCGAAGAGCTTGAAAAACGCGGGTGGCGGGGTGAATTCTGCCATAGCGATATTTTGGAGGAACGCAACGAGCGATCGCCTCGGCTAGTTCTGTTGTAGTTTGAAAAGGACGCTGGCGAACGATCTGTTTGGCAATGCGCCGCGACAGTCTTTCTTCTCCGTATTCGTAGAAAATCTTGGCTAACTCCTCCTCGTCCCAATCATTGATAATGTCTGCGGCAGTCAGGGACTGAGTGCGATCCATGCGCATATCTAGAGGGGCTTGGTGGCGAAAACTAAAACCGCGATCGGGAATATCTAATTGAGCCGAACTGACCCCTAAATCAGCTATAATCCCATCATACCTTGCGTTCTCCGGTTGATAGTCAGCAAAGTTTCCCTGCCAAAATGTCAAACGCTCCGCGCCATATTCTGCTAAATTTGCCTTTGCCGCTGCGATTGCTCGTTCGTCGCGATCGATGCCCGTTACCTTCACATCTGGAAAAGTTTCTAGAATTAAGCGGCTATGTCCTCCTCCTCCAATTGTGGCATCGAGGTAATGCCCGCCTGGATTAATCTTTAATCGAGCGATTAATTCCCGACTTAGAACAGGAATATGAACGAAAGCGGATGCGTTTTTCTCTGATGTATTGGTAATCGTGCTCATGTTTAACGAAAGAGGAATTAGCGCTCGGCAAGCAGCCAAGAGTTCGTTAGGAATTTCTTTTCTTGCCAGCCATTGCTTGGCAATCTTCAACTATGGAACTTCTAGTACATAAATTAATTCAAAAAAAGTCAGAGAATCTCTGTGGAGATTTGGCTATGATAATATATTTGCCGAATAACGCGCATGATTGTTATTGACTGTGTCTCGTTTGATTTGAACAGAGTCTTTACTCGTTCTTTAATAGCTTGTGTGATGGCAGCAATGAGCATTCTTTGCGGCGTTATCCCTGAATTTTCCTGGCATTCCGCCAGGATTATTTTCAGTTCCTATGCGCGAACTCAAGAGTTTAGTGAAGAACAAATAATGAAATATGCTAGGGCAGTTTTAGAAATAGAAACCCGTCGCCAACAAGCTTACCAAAAAATTCAACAAATTATCGGTCAGTCGCCCCCAGATATTATTTGCGATCGACCCAACACTTTCAGAAATCTCCCTAGAGAAGCTCAAAGAGTTGCTGTAGACTACTGCACGAGTTCTAAAACAATTGTTGAAAAGAGCGGTTTAACTGTTGCTGAGTTTAATGCTATTACATTAAGGGTACGATCCGATCGCGAATTAGAAAGACGCATTCAAAATGCAATGATTCGCATCAGGCAACGCAAATAAAAAAGTCAGAATTAATCTGTCGATCCCAATTATAGAGCCATGCTGACTTTTACCGAACGCTTATCTCGGGTTATCGATCGCTCGATTATTCCCCAGCCAGTCATTCCTTTATTCACTTTATCGCTTTCGGCTGAAGAACGAACTCGCAGCCGCCATCGCTTTGAAACTCCTGACGGACAAAGTTTGTTTCTGCGCTTGCCGAGGGGGACAATCTTACAAGATGGGGATTTACTGAAAGCGGAAACCGGAGAAATTATTAAAATTGCAGCTAAACCAGAACCCGTATTGACGGTAACGGCTCAAAATCCTCTAGATTTACTGCGGGCAGCTTATCATCTCGGAAATCGCCACGTTCCTTTAGAAGTTGCGCCTAACTATTTACGCTTGTCTCCCGATCCCGTACTCAAAGACATGTTAGAACGAATGGGAGTAACGGCGATCGAAGAAATCGTTCCTTTTCAACCAGAAATCGGAGCTTATCACGCACATAGTTAATAATTAAGCGAATTCGGCGTTGCTTGGTAGAGGCAGTTCGCAATTCCGAATTATTTTGGTCACAAGTTTGTTACTCAATTGTCATGAGAATGTCACATGGCTTTTATAAGGTTTTGAGAATTGCAACCCAACAGTCCTAAAAAAAGCAACACTTTTAAGGCTTTCAATGGTGCTTGTCGTAGGTAAAGATATGAAAAAGAAAAAGATAGAGTTTGAGCGGATTATTTTTTTTAGCGATGCTGTCTTTGCCATTGCCATTACCTTGTTAGCATTCAATCTCAAACTCCCTGAAAATAGCAGTCATCTAGCAAGAACTTCACTATCGGGTTACCTAAGCTCGATTTCACCCCAGTTTCATGGTTATATTGTCAGTTTCCTGGTTATTGGCTTTTACTGGGTGAGCCACCACCGTTACTTCCGCTACATCAAGCACTACAACTACATCTTAGTCTGGTTAAACATTGGCTTTTTGATGTGTATTGCGTTTCTGCCTTTTTCCACTGCTATTTTGAACGATTACAGCGGACAGCGACTAGCGGTAATCTTTTATGCTGGCAGTATGGCGTTCGTGGGACTAATGAAAGCGCTACTCTGGTGGTATGCTTCCAGCCATCGCCGTTTAGTGGCTTCTAGTCTCTCTCATCGCCTGATTCGCTCTCTTACCTATCGCACGTTAGTGCCGCCAATGATTTTTCTAAGTTCGATAGCGATCGCTTACTTAAATCCTTTTCTGGCTGAGTTTTCCTGGTTGTCAATACTGATTTACTTTCTTGTGTTGAAGATCCGGTGGCTGTGAAAAAAATGCTCGATGACTCCACACTTTTATCTTTATTACAACTCGTCAGTCCTGCATTACCCGTAGGAGCTTATAGTTATTCTGAAGGACTGGAAGCGTTAGTCGATCGCGGCGTTATTAATAGCAAAGAAACCCTACAAGATTGGATAAGGCAACAATTGCAATACGGATCGATTCGCATAGAAGCGGCAGTGATGCTGCGAACCTATCAAAGCTTTCGCGGTGAGGATTTAAAAGCAATTGCGAAGTGGAATGCTTGGCTGTCTGCCGCTAGAGAAACCGAAGAATTGCGACAGCAGAGTTGGCAAATGGGGAGATCGCTGCTGAAACTATTAATTGAGCTACAACCTCAACTCCAGTCAATTGCTGGTGCGATCGATTCTCCCTGTAACTATGCAGTTGCCTTTGGCATTGCTGCTGCCTGCTGGCAAATCGATCCCCAAGTAACAATTATCGGTTATTTACAGAGTTGGGCAGCGAATTTAATCAGTGCAGGAGTCAAATTAATTCCTCTCGGTCAAACAGCAGGTCAACAGATTCTCCTCAATCTGCGCGACCTGATAATTCGGGCAACCCAGGAGATTTTATGCTTAAAAGATGAAGAGTTAAGCAGTTGCAGTTGGGGATTAGCCCTTGCTAGTATGGCCCATCAGACACAGTATACGCGATTATTTCGCAGTTAAAAGCCAGCGATCGCGTCGGGATGAATTTTATTTGGTCATGCTGAGTGCAGCTCTTCACCGTTTCAGCTTCGATTTCCACCATCTATGCCAGCTAAACCAGACAGTTTCTAGATTTTGATAAGCTTCTTGGGAAGTCGAACCAGAATTTGAGGCACTCGGAGTAGATAACAGCGTCCACAAACAGCGCCCGTCCAACAGATCGTCGTGACCTAAAATCCACCCAATCGTCCGTTGGGGACTCCAACCGTAGCTATATTTATTTTGAACGAATTGTTGTTCGGTGACCGTACTTTGACCCACAGGATTGAGACAGGCGCTGAGATAGGCTTTTTCCTTGTACTCGAACAGACTATAATAGCCGATATCTTCTCGATATTTGACGGTCGGCACGACGGTTGCGGGTTCGATTGGCGTGTAAACGACTAGCAGACGACCGATATTGCCATCTGTATAGTGCTCGTAACGCGCCTCGAGCTCCACGCGCTTTTGATTTTGACTGTATTGATACCGTTTGCCGAAATCGGATTGTGACGGTTTAGTTGCCGTTAGTGGTTTGGCACTAACCAGTTGCCATTGCGGTATGGGAACTGTAGCGGGAAAGTCAAAGGTACCTAACTGACGCTCGTTCTCCGCATGGGGGAATAAAATTGCCTTTGCGAGTACGCCGACTACGCCACCCAGGGTTAAAGCGATCGCGACAATTCTTATGGGCTGCCATCGGAATGCTATCATCGAGGTTCACCGGAATTAGGAGTAACTGTTAAATGGCGAACATATGCCCACCAGCAAAACGTCCCAAACAAGAAGACTGAAATCATCGAGAAAATAAAACTTCCATCACCGCCATGCCAGTAATCGAAAGCGTTTTGTTGGGAATAAGCCACCAAGATTGCCAGAATAGACACTCGCAAGCTGTTAATAAAAAATCCTAAGACGATGGCTACTAACATACAGATTGTTTGCTGGACTCGGCTTAGAGGCACTATCAGCAAAAAAAGCACCGAGATACACAACATCAAAATAATACTATCTATCCCAGAACAAGCACCATACACTTCGACTCTTCCCGTCGGCATCAGGATCTGAGTGCCTTCTCGATAGGCATTAAATCCAGCCGCCCAAAGCATAAAGGTAGAGAATTTAGCCGTCAGCGTTGACAAATCGATAGCCTTAAGCAATCCAGAAAAAACTGGATAGAGAACTAATAAACCTAGAATCAGAAGCTCTTTCCAGTAGTGATGCAATCGCTTGATGCCAGATGCTATCAAACACAAACCCAAGCCTGAGACAAACGGTGAAATCCGAATATGATATCCTGCCGGCGCCAAACTTCGCAGCAGAATTAGAGCAATTAAAGATATGCCGAGAAAGGTTGAGAAAATTCCACTTTCTAGATTTAATTTGTCGCGCCTATCCCAGATAGAGGAGGCGATTCCCAACCAAAATAAGAGGCTCAGGCTCATTAAATTAGGCTCATCTGCCTTGCTTAGGTAGGTTAAATGAAGGGCAACTAAAGCTGCAGCTAGACTCAGTAACCAATAGTTAGGTTGGAGTATTGTTTTTAGCCAATTCATTTTATTTATTTAAAGTTTTGGTAAAGCTAACTCAAATAAGTGCTTTTCTCGATCTCTTTTATCATTATTCGACATTTGATAGCAACTTAGTATAATTGGTTGCGCTCTTTTTTAGCAATGGTATTAGCTTTTGAATAATGCGATCGCGCTTCGTTTCCCCATGCAATAGCCAAAGACAGAGAATTTATTCTCTGGCTTTCGAGAATGAAATAGCCCCGATCAAACTGGCGATCGCACTTTTTATAGCGTTTAGCACTCTTTCTATTTTGACCGTTGAATAATGCCGAAGTAAGTTGGTTACCTTCTCAAATTTGTAATTAAATAAAATCTCCATCATATCTTCTACTGAAAGATATTTTAAAGCAGCAACTCTGCGATCGATCTTTTCATCGGGATATTCTAGATAAACGCGACGGCTAATCCGAGCGGAGATATTCCATTTATAGACAAAGTATTTATGCATAGATTTTTGATAGCCTTGAAAATTTTCAATCTTGCCTTTTAGATACTCTTGAATATATTCATTGGCAATTTCTGCCCCTTTCATTGCGTGTCGGATGCCCTCTCCTCCCAAAAAGTTGACAGTAGAAACTGCATCGCCAATAGCGATGATATTGTCTCGGAAGTATCGATCGTTTAATCCGATGGAATATTCAAGAATAGAACCATGAATGTCAACAATTTTATAGCGCTCGAGTTGTATATATTCTTTAAAAATTAAGTAAATATATTCTTTTAAAGGTTTAACGCGATCGATAAATTTGTGAGGTTGTTCCAACCAAGCCGAACCCACTTTCAGTTGATTATTATTCATGGGAAATATCCAAGAATACCCCTTAGGAATCCATTTGTAACCCATAAAAAAAACAAGAAAATTGGAATATTTTTCATAATCGCGATTGCTGACTTCTATCAAATACTCTATGCCAGTTCCTTTAAGAAACTTGGGACGATCGCGCTTTTTCTCATACATAACCGCTCTAGCATAACCGGTAGCATCGACTAGAACTTTAGTCGAAACGGCGATTGCGTCGCTATTTTTAGGTTTAATTGAGACAACCGTTTTTTCAGCTTCTTGCCAAGATTTTAGATAGCGATGACCCAGCCAAACTTCTCCTCCATTTCTCTCGACTTCTTTAGCCAGAAATTCTCTTAGTTTGGCAAAATCCAAAACCGCCCCTAAAGTTTTCTGAGATTCCCAATTCTGACTAACTTTAGAGGTAACTATCGTTAGATTTTGCCAAAAACTTGCCACAACATCTTGAGGTAAATTGAATTTTTCTAATGTTTCCAACGGAGTAGCCGCGCTAGAAAAATTATTTTGATAGAAATGTTCGCATTGCTCTATCAATAAAACTTGATAATTCGATTTAGCTAACAATCGCGCGCAGTAGCAACCCGCAGGACCTGCCCCTACAATGACAACATCAAATTCTTTCATTAGTATGCGATCGGAATTCGTTAACGATTGACGATTTATCGCCGAGCGAGTATCGATGACAATTCACCGGGTTTAACTGCACCTTTCTCGGTAATAATGGCAGTAATTAATTCAGCATTTGTAACATCAAAAGCCGGATTATAAAACTCTACTCCACCAGGACAAATAGTCGTTTCTCCAATTTGATAAATTTCTGAGGGATGGCGTTCTTCAATCGGAATCGAATCGCCATTTGGCAAGTCGAAATCGATAGTAGAAAGGGGTGCGGCAACGAAGAAAGGAACGTTATGCATTTTAGCGACTACTGCCAAAGAATAAGTGCCAATTTTATTAGCAGTATCTCCATTGGCGGCGATTCTATCTGCACCAACAATTGCCGCATCAATTAGTCCTTGTTTCATACAGTGAGCCGCCATACTATCGGTAATCAACGTTACAGGGATACCTTCTTGGACGCATTCCCAAGCCGTTAATTTGGCTCCCTGGAGGCGAGGACGAGTTTCATCGGCATAGACTCTTGCCAGCCGTCCTCGATACCAAGCAGAGCGAATGACTCCCAAAGCCGTACCGTATCCAGCCGTTGCTAGCGATCCAGTATTGCAGTGAGTGAGGATAGTTAGCTTATCGGGTTTGGAAGGCAAAACCGCCAAACCATTATCGCCGATCGCTTTACAGGTTTGTAAATCTTCTGACTGAATTTCTTGGGCAGTTTTGAAGAGATTGGCTCTAATTTCTTCAACCGTACCAATCGTTTCATAGGCAGTTTTGAGCATTCGAGAAATTGCCCAAAATAAATTGACTGCGGTAGGACGAGTTTGGCGCAATAGATTGGCGACTGATTCTAACTCTTTTAAAAATAAATCGCGATCGCTCGTTTGAATGTCTCTTGCTCCCAGATACATCCCATAGGCGGCGGCAACGCCGATAGCTGGCGCACCTCGCACGATCATCGTTCTAATTGCCTGCGCCATATCCTCGCAACGACTGATTTCCACAACTTCATATTCGTTGGGAAGTCGAGTTTGATCGATTAAGGATACTTTATTGTGATGCCAAAGAACGGGATAAATTTGATTGGAGGAAGTCATAAAAAAAAGTTGGAAATCGGAAGTCTGAATTCAGAAGGCAAAGAGCGCAAAGCCTTGCGCTTGTGCAGTAGTGATAGAGAAGTAACAGATGATTATTGTACAAGCGATCGCAAATTCGCGTGATAAGTTATCGTCGAGACGAACTTAACCAAGAAGCCTTTTCAAAACCTCAGCCAAGTATTGATATTGGTCGAGCCTGTTGTAGAATTGAGCTGAAATTCTTACCAGACAGGAGCCATCAGATAAAGGTACGATCGGCACTTCGATCTTAAACTCCTCCAGTAACTTTGACTGCAATGACTCCCAAGACAGAGGAACTGTTCCCAAGGGAACCGATGCCATCGAACCGAGCATCTCGTCGGGGCAAGGAATTGCCACTTCAAGCGTTTTACAGAGAATCTGCCTCGCTGCGAGTACGAGCTTTCGATTGCGCTCCCTCAGTGAAGACCATCCTCCCGGCAGGAGCGATCCCATCACTCGAATAGCTTCTGGAACGCATAGATAAGCCGTCGGATCGTCCGTTCCCGTCCAATCAAATTCTAAGCGAAAGCGAGAACGATCTGTACGCGGGGAATTCGATCCATGGCTAATCGCTAGAGGGCGAATGCTAGCTTGCTTATCTTTTCTTACGTAGAGGAACGCTGCACCCTTGGGAGCGCACAACCATTTGTGACAGTTTCCTGTATAGTAGGTAACATCGAGAGAACGTAGGTCTAAAGAAACAAAACCAGGCGCATGAGCGCCATCGACTAGGGTATCAATCCCTCGGCGAGCTAATTCCTTAACCAGGGTTTCGATAGGAAAGATCGAGGCTGTCGGACTGGTAACGTGGTCTAGCAAAGCTAGTTTAGTTTTCGGCGAAACTTTCTCTAAGATTGCTGTTACTACCTGTTGGGAAGATTCCAAAGGAAAGGGAACGGATGCAACAACTATTTTTGCACCAGTGCTATGAGCGACGAACTCTGCGGCATTGCGGCAGGCGTTGTAAGTACGATCGGTAATCAGGATTTCGTCGTCTGGCTTAAAGGCTAGAGAACGCAAAATCGTATTGACACCTACAGTTGCATTAGGAATAAAAGCTATGTCATCCGCATCTGTCCCAATAAAATCAGCTAATTGCGATCGCGCTTCATCTAGCAATCCTTCTAATTCTCGCGTCAGAAAGCGAACGGGTTCGCGTTCCATCCGTTCTCTGAGAGATTGTTGATAGTTTAAAACTGCGATCGGCGTGGCTCCAAAAGAACCATGATTGAGATAATGAATGTTTGGCTCTAGTAACCAGATTGGCTCTGATGCGTTATTCATTAGAGTAGAGAGACGTTTTTTCCATCATGTAAGAATTATGGAATACTCTGAAATTAAACAAAATTGGGAAAAGCGCGGCTTTAGTTTTGGTGTCTGGAGCGATCCCCCCGGACAAATTTGGGCAGACTATACTCACGATACCGACGAGCTAGTCATGCTCGCAGAAGGAGAAATTGAATTATCTTTCGGCGGTCAAATCCTTCGCCCTCGCGTCGGAGAAGAAATCCTCATTCCTGCCAGAGAACCGCATACCGTCAGAAATATCGGTCAAACAACCAATCGTTGGTACTACGGGTACAAACACAAATCTATGTGATAGGCGCGATACATTCGGGTTTCTCGTTAATAGGATTGTTGACTGCCGAACTAACGGGAGTCGCTTTCATTGCCTTGCTATCGTAAGGTTTTAGCAGTTCCCGCAGGGTTTGGAGATCGGTTAAGCTCGGCTCGAGCCATCGATCGTAGCTATCCGGCGCTAGTATAACTGGCATGCGATCGTGAATAAGCTCCGCGAGGGAGTTGGTGTTGGTAGTAATAATCGTACACGAAACAATTTTTTCTCCTTCGGGTGGCTGCCAGGTATCCCACAAACCAGCGAAGGCAAAGGGTTTGCCATCCTGCATTTAAAAATAATAGGGCTGCTTGCGGTTGTCTACTTTTTGCCATTCATAGAAACCATCGGCGATTATCAGACAGCGCCTGTGTTTGAAAGGATTGCGAAAAGATGGTTTTTCTGTTAAGGTTTCGGCTCTACTAGCGTTGATTAATTTGTTGCCAATGCTCGGATCTTTTGCCCAACTGGGAATCAATCCCCACTGCATCCACTGAAACTGTCGCTGAGTTTTTTGGAGAATTGTGCCGATTTGTTGAGTAGGAGCGATATTGTAGCGAGGAGTTAGATTGGGAATTTCAGGCAACTGAAAGATTTGGGCAATCGTCTCGGCAGATTGAGTTAAGCTAAATCGTCCGCACATGATAAAAATTAAGATTGTTGAAAATGGTTGGATTTTTAGCGATCGCTCTGGGTATTGCTTCGCTGCGACTGCTTCGACTGTTCGATAATTTCACTGGCTATTTCAACACATTCACCGCAGATATGGAGTCTGTAATTGAATTGTTCTAGTATCGATCCAGCAATCAGAAATCGCACTTGCTCTTGATTTTTACCACAAAAGGAGCAGTATAAAAGTTTTTCCCGATCGATACTCTGTGTGGTAGCCGAGATAGACATGAGCAATCTCCTTTCTTCACAGTGGCTATGTTCGTATCTTATCCCAGGAAACTCTAATCAACCGCATTCGGTAACGAATCGCTGCGATAGTCGGCGAAGACGATCTGAATAGCTTTTCATCACTTCTAGGGCAAACAGGGGTGTTTCCTGAGCGGCAAACAGAAACCTTTCTCGATCTAGGAATGCCAGTTTACAGTCACTTTTTGCGATCGCACTCGAAGCTCTCAGACGGTCGGGACGAAGTAACGATCCTTCGCCAAAAACATCGCCTGCTGCGAGCGTTTCTACTATCTTGTCATCGACTAATATCTCAATCTCACCTTCGATGATGCCATACATTATAGTATTACCTGGCTCTCCTTGGGAAAAGATAATCTCACCAGCCACAAAGGTTACAGGAGAGGAAGATTGAAAAATTGCTACCGTTCTCGCTGGTTCCAACATGGTTATTCCCCTTCGACTCCCTAATCTCACTCCGTCTACCCGTTTTTGCCAAACGCGATCGCCGACTACACCTATTGTCAGATGAGTGACATCTTAGGTAAAAAAGATTAATAATTGGTTGAAAATTGTCGCGCTCGCTTTACCTCTCAAAACTTGCTGTTGGAGTTGCCTAGTTCTTTTTTAGAAACAACATGTATGCGATCGCGAGACAAAGAACATTCGCAGTGCGGACATAGATGCCATCTTGCGTGCAACTCTTTAGGGACTTTAGCCAAGAGAGATAATTAGAGTAAAATACTTGTAAACTTGGCTTAAAAAACTTGTATTTATGGTCAAAATTCTCAGTCGAAAATCGCTAGGAATTCAATCTGTCTACGATATTGGTGTAGAAAAAGACCATAATTTTCTTTTAGCAAATGGGTTAGTAGCTTCCAATTGTTTCAATAAATCCCATTCGACTGCTTATGCTTACATCACTTATCAAACTGCCTACTTAAAAGCCAATTATCCTGTCGAATATATGGCGGCTTTACTCACTGCTAGCAGCGACAGCCAAGAAAAAGTTGAAAAATATCGGGAAAATTGCCAGAAAATGGGCATTAATGTTTTGCCGCCCGATATCAATCGATCGCACAAAGATTTTACTCCCTGCGGCGAACAAATTTTATTTGGACTTTCTGCTGTAAAAGGATTAGGAGAAAAAGCCATAGAAAATATTATTCAAGCCAGAAAAGAAGCAGGTGGCAAGTTTACATCTTTAGCAGATTTTTGTTCTCATATCGACTTACAAATCGTGAAAAAAAATGCTATAGAAACATTGATTTTAGGAGGAGCCTTTGACAAAATTCAACCGAACCGCAATCAACTAATGCACGATTTAGAATTAGTTATTAACTGGGCGCAAAAACGTGCTAGAGAAAAAGAAAGCGGTCAGATGAATTTATTTGATATAATGGGGGGCGGCAGTTTAGAAAAAAACTCTCAAGATACGAGTTTTGAACAAGCGCCTAGTGCTTCACCTGTAGAAGATTTTTCCTTAAAAGAGAAACTAGAAAAAGAAAAAGCTACTTTGGGCTTCTATGTTTCCGAACATCCGCTAAAAGCTGTTCAAAAAACTACTCAAATTCTTTCTCCTATCAACCTAAATGAATTTGAACAAAAAGTTAAGAAAAGAGTCAGTGCCGTTGTGATAGTAAATGCCGTCAAAAGAATTACAACCAAGCAAGGTAAATCGATGGCATTTCTAGGAATAGAAGATATTTCTGGGCAAGCAGAAGCCGTTGTCTTTGCCGATGCCTATGAGAAAATTCAGAAATACTTAATTGAAGATTCTCATCTAATTCTCTGGGGAAAAGTCGATCGCAGAGAAGACAAACTACAGCTAATTGTCGAAGATGCCGAACCGATAGAAACCATAAAAATGGTTATGGTCAGACTATCTCTCCAGGAAGCCACTGACTTAATTACTCAACAAAATCTTAAAGTCATTTTGCAAGAACAATCGGCAGACAAAAACCAAGCTAAAGTTCCTGTCATTGGCATTATTGGCAGCGGACAACATCGTCAATTTGTTCGCTTCGGGCAGAATTATTGGGTACAGAATGAATATAGAGCCGTTGATGTTTTAATTAAAGCTGGATTTTCTGCTTATACCGAGCCTCTCATTCCAACTTCTTCGTAATTACTAGGCAATTTTTCTAATTAATTCTCGTAACAGAGCGTTCTTTCTTAGAAATGGTATTAGTATACCAACTCCAAACAGAGATTCTTCGTCAGGTTCTACTGCACTGGGAATGACAAAATGGACTTTTGGGATGTCCTCTAAGGACAGGTTACAAAATCGCCCCAGACCGTTGCCCATTGTACGCGCAGGATAGTCATTGGTACAAAGGAAAAAGGATAATCTTAACTTTGCTAAAGTATTAAAGAGATGAAAACAGAATAATGTAGCTAAGTAAATTTCATTTCTTTAGGAGAAAACCTCTGTCTCTGGAAGCCATTTCAATTCCCCCTGCTAGTGGAAATCGGCCCACCCACCTATTTATTGCCCTACATGGCTGGGGAGCCGATGCTAGGGATTTAGCCCCTCTAGCATCGATGTTTAATTTGCCCGATTATCAATTTCTTTTTCCCAATGCGCCTTTTCCCCATCCTCAAGTACCGGGGGGAAAGGCTTGGTATGCGCTAGAAACTGAGGACTATGCGGGTATATTAGAAAGTCGGCAAATGCTGTTCGACTGGCTTGTATCCCTAGAAAGTGAGACGGGCGTTCCTCTAGAACGCACGATTTTGAGTGGCTTTTCTCAAGGAGGCGCAATGATATTAGATATAGGATTGAACTTGCCCGTAGCGGGTTTGTGCAGCATGAGCGGTTATTTACATGCCAAGCCACAAGCTAGCAATTCTCCCTTGCCTCCAATCTTAATCGTTCATGGCAGACAAGACCCAGTCGTTCCCGTTCAAGCCGCCCGACAGGCAAGGGATGAGCTAACCGCCATAGGCGCAACGGTTGAGTATCACGAATTCGACATGGGACACGAAATTCGACCAGCCGTCTTAGATCTTCTACAACAATTTATTTTGGCGAGGCAATAAACTTGCCCGGTTTTCGCCTTCGTTGAGAGCGATGACGACATTAACCTGTAAGTTGGTCAACCCGGCAACTTTCTGGCTAGCGGTCGAATCGAGGCGGATTTTCACTTCGACGACTCTGGAGTCAACATCGGCAGTTGGATCGGTACTGAGAACATCTTTTTTGCCAATTTGCAAACCAATTTCATCGACCCTACCCGACAACTCTCCGAGAAATCCGAAGCTGGTAATCTTGGCTTTTTGACCGACGCGGATTTTGCTAATATCGGTTTCGTAGACTTCTGCGATCGCGTACATCTGATCGGTTTTTCCAATTGCCACAATCCCTTGGTCTGCGATCGCTTCTCCCGGTCGAGTATGAATTTTGAGAATTTGACCGTTTTCGGGAGCGCGGATGTAAGCTGCATTCAGATTAGCCTGGGCTTGTTTCATGGCTGCCTGAGCTTCTTCGAGTTCGGCAACTGCAACCCCTACATCGACGGGTCGGACTTCGGCGATTTCCTCTAAGGTAGCTTGGGCTTTGGAAAGCTGCTTGAGAAGGGTTTTCTCGGTTCGGTTGCGAGTGGCTTGGGCTTCCTCTAACTGGTCTTGAAGGGTGTCTTGTTTCAAACAGGTATTGTCGCGTTCGGAAGCCGAAAGCACGCCATCTTGATATAACTTTTGGTAGCGCCAACATTCGATTTTAGCATTGTGTAATTCAGCTTTAATGCGATCGATGTTAGCTTGATGAACGGCTATTTATTTGCCCTTGCAGTTCGGCTTCTATGCCATTAATATTGGCTTTTTGAGCCTCGATCGCGCCTTTTTTTGCACCTGCTTGGATTTTCGCCAGACGAGCTCGAGCGACTCTGACTTGGGTTCGGCTTCGTTTGAGAGCGGCTTCGAGGCGATCGCGGTTGTCGAGAATGGCGATCGTCTCTCCAGCTTTAACTTTATCTCCTACTTTGACTAACATCCGATCGACTCGCACGCTTTCCGACGAGTTAGGGGCAGACAAGTTAATAACTTCTCCTTGAGGTTCCAAACGTCCTTGGGCGGCAACAGCATCAACGGACGATCGCTTAACCGCAACGAGCGTTTTAGAAGGCGAACTGGACTTAGTTACCTGAGCGGAGAGGAGATGGCGAGCAACGACAAAAACGAGCGTTGAAGATGCGATCGCAGCTACAGTTGTAATTCCTAAAACTATTCTTCGCGCACTTCTAGGTTTGAATAAAGGCGTTTCCGTCAGGAGTGCGAGCGTCTCGCTCGCGACCAAGATGGTTGCATTGCATATAATGCCAACCCCAATAGTTATTTACTGCATTTGAACCGATCGCGCTGTTCTTCGCTTCAGCAACACGTAGACGGCAGGCAAAAAGTAGAGAGCAAGAAAGGTTGTGCCTCCTAACCCTCCAGCAACGACAATCGCCAACGGATTCCAAAAACCCGTCGGATCGACCAGGAGCGGTGCAAACCCAGCCACATCAGTAATCGTAGTAGTAATCATGTGACGAGTAGCATGAAGAACCACTTCGCCCGTTGCCTTGCGATCGCCCCGTCGCGCCCAGCGATCTTCAAGGAGTGCCGCCAGGGTTACTGTGGACTCATTGACGGCAATCCCAATCAGTCCGATCGTGCCCACGACGGCGGTAAATCCGAAGGGAGAGCCAGAAACCCACAGAGCAAGGAATCCCAGTCCTACTGAGAGGATAGCCACAACCACAACCAGTCCGGCTAGGATAAAGGAATTGAACGTCAGCACCAGAGTTGCCAGCATCAGGATTCCCAGCACGCCGACGGTAGACACTAAATTAGCAACAGCCGAGTTGCGTTCCTCTGCCTCGCCACCGATTTCTAACCGATAACCAGAGGGTAAAGTAAACCCACTCGCTTTGAGTCGAGCTTGAAAATCTTTCAGTACCACCGAGGGAAGTACTCCTGCCGCGACGAATCCATCGATTGTATTAACCCGTTGTCCGTCCCGGCGGACGATAGCAGCTTGTTCGGGAATCAGCTCGAGTTTGCCCAACGCAGAAAGCGGGATTGGTTGAGCCGATTCGCTGCCCGAAGAGGAGCGCAAATTGAGGGATCTGATTTGGCTGAGGTCGGCGCGATCGCCCGCTGACAGGCGTACCCGCACGGGGAGTTCTTCAGTCCCTTCTAAGACTGAGCCGCCGACCGTTCCCTCTAAAGTCGTGTCGAGTTGTTGGGCGATCGCCGTTTTGTCGAGTCCGGCGATACGAGCTTGTTCCTCGTCCAGGCTCAGCGCCAATGTTGGCAGAGATTCTCCAAGGGTTGCTCGCGTCTGAATCACGCGATCGACTTTAGCGAGTTCCGAGCGCAACTGTTCGCCGAGCGCTTGTAATTGCCTGAGATCGGGTCCGTAGAGCCGCATTTCAACTGGTGCCTCATAGGCTGGTCCTTGTTCTAATTGACGCACCAGCACTCGTGCTTGCGGAAACGCTTGCTCTAGTAGTTTCTGGAGATTTTGAATCGCGAGATGGGGGGGGATGTTGGGACGCAGTTGCACGATCGCCTGGGCATAATTGGCTGACTCCCGACCGGTCGGAGAGTTGTAATAAATTTTTGGGGCGTTGCTACCGACAAACCAATGTACGTCTTCTACGCCAGGTTGTTGTCGAATCAGTTTCCGCGCTTGCAAAACCGTAGACTCGGTTTCTTTTATGGAACTTTGAGTGGAAAGTTCAAACTCAATCGAAAATTGATCGCGTCCCGAAGGGGGAAAAAATTGCTCCTCCAAGTGAGGAAATAGAGTAAAACCCATGACGGGCATCACCAAAGCAAGGCTAATGGCTAGCATGGGTTTGCTGAAGGCGCGATCTAACGACCAGCGATAGATTCGGGTGAGGCGAGGATGGGAAAATCCCGCCTGCCACCAACTTGGAGCGCTAGCAATCGGTCGCCAATCGTGCAGCTTTCCCGCTAGTGCTGGCAAGATTGTCAGGGAAACAAACAGAGAACTAAACAGTCCGAAAATTGCCGTAATGCCGATAGTATTGACGAACTCGCCGATACTGCCAGAAGCTAGTGCGATCGGCATGAAGGCGATCGCGGTAGTCAGCGTGGAACTGAAGAGGGGAATGCCCATAGTGCGGACGCTTTGGGCGATCGCGTCTGCCGCTGTCATTCCCTTGAGCAAGCGAACCTGCACTTCGTCTGCTATGACGATCGCGTTATCGATCAACAGCCCCAGGGCAATAATCATGCCGACGATGGAAATCTGATGCAGGGGGATTCCCAAAACATTCATCTCCCCGAATACCATCAGACCCGACAGCGGCAAAGTAACCCCTATTACTAGTGCCGAACGCCAGCCCATCAAGAGAAATACCGTCGTCATTGCCAGCAGCGAGCCGACAATCAGTTCTTGAATTACTGAATCGATCCTTGCCTCCACATAGCGATTCTGATTGAGAATGACCTGCACGCTAATGCCCTTCGGCAGCTCGGTGCGGAATTGGGCAAGCACTTCACTCGCCTCCTGTTTCCACACATCCAATCGTCTGTTTGACTCCACTAACACGCCCAGCGCGATCGCGGGTTTACCGCTCACCCACGCTAGCGTGGTGGCAGGCACGGCGATACCCTTCTCGATGCGAGCGATATCGCTCAACCGAGCAAACTGTCCGCTTGCGCTCGTCCGAATCGGGATGCGCCGAATTCTCTCCAGCGAGTCTAACTCCCCTTCGACCTCCAGCAGTAAATCGTTCTGCTGCCCCCGCACTTGTCCCGCCGAAACCTTGGCATCGCTAGCTTCGATTTGCTCTACTACCTCTTGTGCCGTCAGTCCCAGTCCTGCGAGTTCTTTTGGATTTACCTCCACTACGATTTCTTCGTCGGGAGCGCCAAAGAACTCGACTTTCTCCGTACCGCTGATTGCGCGGAGGCGATTTTCTAATTCCTTGCTCCAACGTCGCAGAATTGCATAGTTGGCAGGAGAGTCTAACTCCCAGGTAAGAGCGACGATCGCAGCATTAGCTCGCACGTCGGTTTCTCGGAATTCTGGTTCCCGGGCGCCAGCAGGTAATTGGGAAACGACGTCGTTAAGGCGATCGCGCACCCGCGACCACACTGGCTCGACATCTTTCACCCAATCGTAAAGTTCTACATAGATAATCGAAATCTCAACCTGAGAGCTAGATTCCACCCAATCTACCTCTTCGATTTCGTCTAGCTCCTGTTCTATCGGCTCGGATACCAGCGCCTCTACGCGTTCCGGCGTTGCTCCCGGAAAGCGAGTCGTCACTAGCGCTCCTCGCTCCACGCCTACCGGATCTTCCATCCGAGGCAGGCTCAGGAAGGACGACAACCCCCAGACCAGAATCAGACCAATGCTAAGAATTAGCAGGAGACGATTGCGATAGAAAAGATTGAACATGCCGTTGCCGATCGCTTCCTTAAATTATCTATCAACTTTCACAAGTTTCACTGCCATAAAGGTAAGCTAACTGGTCAGAATCCTACTTTAGCCCAAGTTTATTTGCACTGAGATCTTGCGCCATTCTCAACAACTGCTGTTGTCATTAATTTCCTGGCCGATCGAAAAAGTCTTCTAACGAAGACTCGATAGGAATTTTAGTCGATTTTAATCGAGTTGAGCTTTGAGCCTAGAACTAAAGTTCTAGGCGTTATTTAGCTAAAGTCGCGGAAGGCGACCGCACGCGTGCGGTCAGAAACTCCAGAAACTGCCAAGATCGACAACGCGATAGGTGTTGATTTTAGAAGGAGAGAGATTGCAGTAATCAGTACGGGTAAATCAATAAAGAATTCCTTCTAAATCGAGGACAAAACCTGGCAGAACATTTTCACCTGATAACTGAGATGGATTTTGTAAAATTTCGGGGGGCTGTCCGGGACGGTAAATTTCTACCATTTTGCTCATAGGGTCGAGCAACCATCCCAGTCGCGCTCCGTTATCGATATACTCTTGCATTTTGTCGCGCAAATCTTTGAGGCTATCGGATGGCGAGCTTAGTTCGGCAACAAATTCAGGGCAGATGGGAGGAAAAGTTTGGCGCTCGTCGGCACTAAGATTATTCCATTGGACTAAGCTTATCCAGGAGGCATCGGGAGAACGAAACGATGAGTTAGGTAGTTGGAACATTGTAGAAGAATCAAAGGCGATTCCAGTGCCGTCGCTATCGGTCCAGTTCCCCAATCTTTGAGATAGTTTAAGATTGCGAGAACCGCTTTCTCCACCCGTCGGCGACATGACAACTAATTCTCCTCGTGCGGTCAGTTCTAATTTGGCATCGGGATTGGCATAACACAGTTGGGTAAACTGTTCGGCGCTCAAATGAATGACTGGTTCTAGCTTTAACGTAACCATCGCGATCGCACCTGGGAGTATCGACGAAATGAGATGAGTCCGGGCGGTAAGTAAGCAAACCCCCGTGGTTGGGATAGAACAAATATACCATAAGATGAGAGGAAGTAAAAGAAGGCATCATTCCCTTCTGAGAGATAGCGAAGGATTTTTCGCACTACCAGTTATTGTGGTCATTCATCCGGATTTGATATTACCCAGATTTTATTGCCTAGAAGTCCCGATTTGATTAGGTTTTTGAGTTTTTCAGGAACGACTAACTAATCCGATTTAACTCAATCGGTAGGGTTTTCTAACGAGGTAGCTTGTGGAACCTTCTTCACTGCGTTTCCAACTAATCCGAATTAACCCAATCGGTGGGGAGTACATCCTCCCAAAAATCGAACAAAACACATACCTCAAATCCTTGTCCTATAAGCAATCGACACCACTTAACGAAAAATATAGGGTTTTGGGGATTTGGTGAGTGGTGTCGATGACCATGTTACAAAACCTCCTTAATTATCCTAAAACCTAGATAACATAATACTTTGGTGGTGCTGCTGGTTCTTGACCACCAATAGTTAACACTCTGGAAACAGATTCTCCCGAAACAGGGCTATTTCATTCTAGATGTTATGATGTCTATGGTAAAGTAAAAGCCAAGAGAGTAAATGAATCAAATAGCAATTCTCAAAGCGTTTGAGGGAATGCCACTTGTTTGAGATAGAACGTATTCCATCCTACAGTGCTATCAGAAGAGTATTGCTCAATACAGATTATCAAGACTAGGCGCTGAGGCTAGCTAGCTTTTTTGGTGTCGTGCCAGAAGCCGGAGAAACTATAAGTTTAGACGGCAAGACATTAAGAGGCTCATACTTAGTTCAAGAAGATAACCCAGAAAGCGAGCCACATCCGGCAATTATTCTGGTAACGGCTTATGTGGTTGAAAGAGGATTAATTCTACCACCGCAGCAAGTTAATTACGGGAGTAATGAAATTACTGCCCGGCCAGAGTTAATCAAAAATTTAGCGGTTTCGGGAGTGGTCTTTGCTTTTGATGCGATTAACACCCAAAAAAACTATCGAAACAATTATCGCCACTGGCAATCATTATCTAGCAGCAGTTAAGAGCCATCAGAACCGTCTGTATCGAGAAATTCAAGAGAATTTCACACCTGAACTCCGAAATAATACTTAAATTTGGTTTTAGCAGCATCTTGAGTGAGTTTTATACGTAAACTATTGAAGTCAAGTTCAATTCCCAATAGTTCGCACGCATAGCGTAAATTATTTCCATCAACGTAAATATATGTGCAAGGTTCTTTGACTGAAATTTCAGGAACGATTTTTATAGGCTTTAGTTGCTGAAAGAGATTTTGAATTGGAGGATTAATTTCTGTTTTTTTCAGCGGGAATTCAGTAACCTTAGAAGAGCAGAGAGCAACTTTAACAGAATGTTGTACTTTGTCAAGTTTTAACAGCACTAGACGTTGGCGAGTTTCTTGCTTAGCAGTTTTTTCTTTGAGCTTTTTTAATTCGCTGTTGAGAGAAGTATTTTCTGTACAAAGAAGGATTATTTGCTTTTGCCGTTCGGCGCATTTAGTCTGTAAGATGGTATTATTTTCCTTAATCTCGGCAACTTGGCGATCGAACTTTTCACGCTCTTTGTGAACTCCGAAAGGTAGATTCTCCAACCCCCTATAAACAAGCAGATAAAAATAACTTGATGAAGAACCACAACCTAGCTAGAGCCATAGCTAATGGCGGGTTCTACGAATTCAAGCGACAAGTATCTTGTATAAGTTCTTAAGAGCGGTGTTGCGTCACTGTTGCGTCAAATCGCCTAAAATTAAGGGACGGAGAGGGAGGGATTCGAACCCTCGTTAGAGTCACCCCTAAACAGCATTTCCAGTGCTGCGCCTTCAACCACTCGGCCACCTCTCCAGTGGGGCCACAATCTACGATTATACAATAATAATCTGTTATTAGTAAAAAAAATCATAATTATGACGCGATATTATCAAATTCGCATTCACAATCGCCAAGCCGGAACCGAACACACCCTAAAAGTTCCAGAAGATAAATATATCCTCCGCAGCGCGGAACTTCAGAGCTGCGAGTTGCCTTTCTCTTGTCGCAATGGAGCTTGTACGACTTGTGCGGTGCGCGTTCTATCAGGCGAAATTTATCAACCGGAAGCCATGGGACTGTCGCCAGAATTAAAGCAAAAAGGTTACGCGCTATTGTGCGTCAGCTATCCTCGTTCGGACTTGGAAGTCGAAACGCAAGACGAAGATGAAGTCTACGAACTGCAATTCGGTCGCTATTTTGCCAAGGGAAAAGTGCGCTTTGGCTGGCCATTGGATGAAGATTAGAAAGCCTGTAAGCAGCTTGACTGAAACCTCCCCCCTTCTTGCCTTTAAAATTTAAGAGCGAAAATCTAACCTCGTTATAATGGCTCGACTTTCTTCCAACCAACTGCAAATTTTCTTAGATATCGCCACAGAAGCCGTGATGTCTGCTGGCGCTATTTTGCTAGATTGCTGGGGCAAGATAGAAACAATAGAAGAAAAAGGTCGTCCGGACGATCTAGTGACAGAAGCGGATAAAAAAGCAGAAGACGCGATTCTTGCCGTATTGCGCCGTCACGTTCCCGACCATCAAATTTTAGCCGAAGAATCCGGTCGGCTTGGAAATGAAGAGAATGATTATCTCTGGGCGATCGATCCCCTTGATGGCACGACTAATTATGCTCATGGCTATCCGGTTGCTGTAGTTTCGGTAGGATTGCTCGTCGAAGGGATCCCGCAGGTAGGGGCAGTATACAATCCCTTTCGTAACGAATTATTTCGGGCGGCTAGAGGATTGGGCGCAACGCTTAATCGTCATCCCATCGGCGTTTCTGGAACCGAAGAATTGAGTAAAAGCCTGCTCGTCACAGGATTTGCCTACGATCGCCGGGAAACAGCCGATAATAACTACGCCGAATTTTGTTACCTAACCCATCTAACTCAGGGCGTGCGTCGCAGCGGTTCGGCAGCGCACGATTTAACCGATGTCGCCTGCGGCAGGCTTGATGGTTACTGGGAAAGAGGCATTCGCCCTTGGGATATAGCAGCAGGGCTTGTTATTCTCGAAGAAGCTGGTGGGGTTGCGAGTGCTTACGACGGAAGTCCCCTTGTCATTGAGTCCGGTCGCGTTTTGGCGACTAACGGGAAAATCCATGCTAGTCTGAGTCAGTCCCTCCAAGAAGCGGCAACGCGATCGCCATACTTTAGCGATCGCACTCACGCTATTGCGAAAGAACAATTGCTGAAATAGATTAGTATTGCTATCTTCAGCAGAATCTGAGAGATACTAGAAAGATACTAGAAAAAGCTATCGATACTCCCAAACTATTATGACCCCCTATGTCTTTTAAGATCCAACAAGGACTATTTAAACTCGATATTGTCGATCATTATGCAATTCTGGGCATTTCCCTAGATTCGGATACCAAGCAAATTCGTCAGCGCTATCTCAAAATAGCTCAACGATTGCATCCCGATACCTGTAAAGCTACCAGCAACGCAGAAAAACAACAAGCCAATCAAATCCTGTCGAAGCTAGTCAATCCCGCCTACGAACAGTTGTCTAAAGACGTCACTCGGACAGAATATCTCTTAATTCTGTCTCAAATGGGAAAAACTTTAACCTTGGATGGCGGCAAAATTACGCTTGTTAGCGAATCTGCCAAGCAATTGGCTCAAGCAATTGGCAATGCAGACCAACTCTATAAAAAATTACTGCAATCTCTGGCTTTAGAGCAATATACATCGATAGATAAAATTCTCGGCACGATCGCTCAGATCAGCGAACTGAACTTAGTTTACTTGATGCTCAAACAGGGTCAGATCGCTCCAGTAAAAGCAACTCAGACTTTCGCTGCCAAGCCAGCAGCGGAGAGCCAAGTTAAAAAAACAGAGCCAGAAACTCCCGTATCTCCAGTGGCAAGCTATATTCGCCGCGCTCAAGAGTATTTGGATAGAAAGAACTCCGCCCAAGCCATTGTCGAGATGCGAGATGCGCTTAAGATAGAGCCGAATAATAGCACTTGCCACGGTTTGATGGGTTTGGCGTATCTCCAACAGAACCAGATGACAATGGCAAAAGTTCACATCAATAAAGCTTGGCAAGCCAATCCTAAAGATCCTATTGCCATGAAAGCGAAGCAGGAACTTAATAAGCTGGTTCCATCCGAGGATAGCAAGTCCAAGACTTCAGCCGAGCGATCGTCGAGCAGTGGTTTTTTAGGCGGTCTGTTTGGTGGTAAAAAGAAGTGATTGGGAAGAGGGGAAGATGGGGTGGAGAAACCTCCTGAATTCTGGCTCCTGTATGAGCGAGTTTTTAAGATTAACTGTCGGTAAGTTTCTAGAGTTTCTAGATAAACCCGCCCTTACGACTCCTGACTCCTAAAACTGATTACTGATTATTGATTGCTGAAATGATTCATCAACCACCAGCAGGGGCAAGAGATTTACTCCCCCTAGAAGTCGTCCAAAAAGGCTGGATTAACGATCGCCTCCAAGAAGTGTTTCGGCAATGGGGGTATCAACGCATCGTCACTTCGACAATTGAATGGCTCGATACGCTCATGGCTGGCGGCGCGATCGAGCGTTCGACGGTCATTCAACTGCGCGAAGAATCGGAGGGAACGCTAGGACTGCGCCCGGAATTAACGGCTTCTATTGCTCGCGCCGCCGTAACTCGTATGGCAGACGCTACCTATCCGCAACGCCTCTGTTATCGCGCCAATGTCTTTCGCAATCCCCCGCCGGGATACCACGGACGGCAACTGGAGTTTTATCAAGCCGGAGTTGAGTTGCTTTTTGCTGGCGGCGTGCTGGCAGATGCAGAAATTCTGTTACTGCTCGCTGACTGTTTGGATAAGCTAGGGCTGCAACAGTGGCAGTTGCTCCTGGGAGAAGCTCGATTGACGCGATCGCTGCTGTCTCCTTTTCCAGACTCCCTACGACGACAAGTTCGCTATTGTATCGCTCAACTCGATCGCATTGCCCTAGAAAATCTAGACTATCCCTCTCCTGCGCTCAAACAACGGGCAATGGTTTTGTTCGACTTGCGCGGCAAACCTGCCGATGTTCTGCAAACCGTGATGGGTTTTGAGCTAGATGAAGCCGCCCAACAGATTGTCGGTAACCTCAAATCCCTCGTCGAACTCCTGCAAAAAAGCTCTCCGAAGCCGTTTCCTTTGATTTTGGATCTCAGTTTTCTACAAACCTTTGACTATTACACCGGAATTGTTTTTCAGGCAGTCAGTCAAAGCGAAAATCAACTTTGCATCCTCGGACAAGGCGGACGCTACGACGAATTGTTAGGCGTATACCATCCCCAAGGCAAAGCCGCTCCAGGAATCGGTTTTTCTCTCAATCTAGAAGATTTGCACCTCTGTCTCCTCTTTAGTGCGGCTCTCCCCCAGCAAACGCCGCCGATTGACTGGCTCGTTGTTGCCGAAACGCCTCAAGCACAGGCAGCAGCGTTTATCTATGCCCAAAGGTTAAGGAATAAAGAGCCTCGGCTTCGAGTCGAAGTAGATTTGGGCGGGCAATCGCCTCAAGCCATCCGCGACTATGCGCGTCGCTGCCGTATCAATTGTCTTGCCTGGGTAAGAGAAGACTTAGAGGCACTCGTCGAGACTTTAGGTTGCTGAAAAAAACAAGCTTGCGATCGCTAGAAAATTTTTAAAGTTCGCAAACGATTCAGAGCAGCCGCTAATTCAAAGCGTCGAAATAAGGCTAAATCTCCTTGAGGAAATTCGGTCAAGATATCTAATCCTTTTGCCTGAATATCCTCCATGACAAGTTCTAAAATCTCCGGAATCGTTCGCTTTCTGTCGAGATATTTCTCTTTAGCATAGACAATCGCAGACGCGATCGCTCTCAACTGTCCGGGATCGACAATTTGTTCTACAGCAGCTAAATCGATATCTTCTTCTCCAAAAGCCACTTCATCGACATCGCGTACCTTTAACTTGACTGCCTTGCGCCCGCGACTGGGATCGATGCTTTCTGCTAAAGGAATTCTGGGAGTGATTTTTCCGAATCGTTCTCCGCCTTCTCGAATGCGTTTGTTAAGATGTTCTTTGGCGATCGCTTTGGCTTTTTCGGTTACGTCTTGCGGTTGAAAATTCTCCATGGCAATAACGGTATCGGCTACGTCAAAATAATCACCGCTGCCGCCCATAACTAAAATAGTAGAAACGCCATAATCGCGATAAAGTTGTCTGACTTTATCAATAAAAGGAGTAATCGGTTCTTTATCTTTAGAAATTAACTGTTGCATGCGGCGATCGCGAATCATAAAATTTGTCGCTGAGGTATCTTCATCGACTAGCAATAGTTCCGAACCTATCTCTAAAGCTTCGATAATATTTGCCGCTTGAGACGTACTTCCACTCGCATTTTCTGTCGAAAAATTCGTTGTCGAACGACCTTGAGGCAACTGATTAATAAACGGAGAAATATCGACCCCGACGATACTGCGCCCGTCCTCAGCGCGAATTTTTACCGCCGTAGAATTGGCGATCGCAAATTCTCTTCCATCTCCAGGGATATGATTGTAAACTCCTAATTCAATCGCTTGTAATAAAGTCGTTTTTCCGTGATAGCCACCGCCTACAATTAAGGTAATTCCCATCGGAATTCCCATTCCTTTAATGGCTCCTCGATTGGGGCAATTAAATTCAACTTCTAGGGAGGGTGGAGACTGAAAAGCAACAGCATCTTTTAATAACGGACGGAAATCTACACCACTTCGTCGCGGCAAAATCGAATCATTAGCAATAAATGCGACTAATCCTCTTTCTTTTAACTGTTGCCGCAGCCAATCGGCATCTTCATTTGTTTCTACGTGCTTTTGAATTTCTCGTGCATTCAGCGAGGCATATTTAAGCTTTTTCTCGACGATTTCCGGGATATCTTTGCATAGCATTTCTGCCGCCTGACGACCTAAAATCGTCCGTCCTCGTGCGGGAAGTCCGACTAAAAATCTTGCTTCAACCCATTCGTCATCAATAAAAGCAGAAGTGCGTTCTAATATTTCTTGTCCGGTGCGAACGATAGAAATCAATCCACTTTTTCCCGTGCCGCGATAGGAACTTAAATCTCTGGCAACGCGCTCGAACTGACGAGTGAGATAATCTCGTAAGGCAACTTCTCGACTAGCAGACTGGTAGAGACTGCGAGGAAACTTAGCGATTGACTGGGGAACTTTGACGATGAATTTGCTAGGCGAGGCAAAGGGATCGCCCTGTACGCGATCGATAGTCAGGGTAAAATCCGGAAACTGGTAGCTTCCCTCGATCTCTTTATAAGCTTTGTAACCGCGTCCGTCTAGTTGCAGCAAAGTGGAGCGCAGATTTTCTCGATCTGACATAAGATCGCCAAGAGGAAATTCAATTGTTTCCAAACTACCACGAAAAAACGCGCTCTATTGGTTAGACGAATCCAAGCTCAACTGCACTCGGTTTGATAAACTTCCTCTGCAACTCGTTTGAGTCGTTTTAATTGAGCTTTCATATCGTTTTTTGTCCAATTGGCAGCAAAGCGATCGAATCCCCAACCGATCAGCGGATTGGGAATCTCGAATTCAAAGCGATTGATGAGTTGCGTTCCTTTGGGGTTGGGTTGGCATTCCCAGCGATCGCGTCCTTTAAAAAAACCATCAAATTCCCATACGATTAATCCTGGTTCTCGTTCGACTACTACGCTTTTTAAGGTAGGTTCGATAACAGGAATTTTAATAATAAATCGACTTCGACTTCCTATCTTGGTACTCCATTCGCCAACGGGTTGGCAACGCAAAACTGGATTTAACCAGCGATGCATCAGATCGAGATCGGTAATGCAACGCTCGACAATTGTTGAACTGGCATTAATTTGAACTGATTGTTCAAAAACTGTCTTTTCCATCAGAGCTAACGTGCAAGCTTCTAATACATTAATCCAAACTTGCCTGACTTTCTAAGCAACCACTTGGCGATCGCTACTCAAAAGCTTGCTTTCAATGAAATTATTCGCTTTCATAATTTCATCGAGATAAATATTCGTTTCTAACAAACAAGCATGACCGCTGTCAGGCAGGATGACCGTTTGAGCGTTAGGCAGAAAACTGTCTAATCGTTTCGCTTCTTCCATTGACGGCAGTACCCGATCGCCAGTACTGGCAATCAGTAACGTAGGTTGAGCGATGCGGCGCAAATCGTTGTCGGCAACCGCGAAATTCTTCAGTAGCGACAATCGCCATGATACAACATGGGGCGGTATGGAATTCATTGCTCTCAGTAAAGCCATGCGATCGCCTGACGACATTCTCTCTAAAGAAGCCAAAAAAGGCAACAACGCCAAGGCTGACACTGGATGTAGAAAGTCCGGCATCCAGTGAGTAATTTGAATTCCCCAACTCAAGCACGGTCGTCGATTGAAAGAAGAGGACGGATTGACCAAAATGAGGCGATCGAACAGCTTCGGTGCTTCTAAAACCAATTTCAGTGCCAAACATCCCCCGAAAGATTCGCCGCACAGATAAATGGGATGAGGGGAGGCATGAGATTTTCCATTTCCATCCCCCCATCTTCTTGTCTCCCCGTCTCTTTGTCTCTTAAGAAGTTCGTTTTTGATAAGAGCGACGGTTTTCTTAGCAAGACTATCCCAGTCGTTCATATCGTCTGGGGGAATAGCCAAACACCGAATATCAAAAAACTTGGCTAATCGATCGGCTTGTCGTTGATAGAGTTGACCCGTCCCATCCATTCCAGGCAGAAAGATAAACAGGGGCAACTCTGGCTGGATGGGGGTTGGAGCAATAAAACTCAGACGACTGGTGATTTCTGACATTTAACTAGATTCGGTTTGCAACAGTTGGGCGATTTCTTGGCGACAGTAATCGGTTAATTCGGTAACTACCTGTTTGGCGCTTCCTCCCTGATACTGTTGGCGGTGCCGTGCGGTAATCCAATAAGGACGACCGATTAATACATTAGCATGGCGATAGACTAACACTGGATGCCATCCTGCGCCATTGAATAGGGGTTCTGAGGGATCGAAAAGCCGCAGCAACCGCACGGGAAAGATTAAAGCGATGTTTTCGGCTTCCGACGCGATCGCGACGGGCAGTACCGCTAAGTCGGGAACCGATGCTCTGAGGGCTAAATGAGCAAATCCTCGCTGAAACTTCCTCATTTCCCTGGGTTGGGTTAACTGGATCATCGGCGAAGCCCCTTCGGGAAAGATTCCCACCCATTGCCGAGATTGCAATAGTCTAGTGGCTCGCTCGAAAAATTGTCTCCCGCGTTTTTTCGGTTCATCTAAGGGGATGCAGCCTAGTAGGTCGATCGCTTCTTTTAAGATTGGTGTTTGACCCATATAGCGATGGCAGGCAACGCGAACTGGTCGTCTGAGCGCTTGAATTAAAATCGGGGCGTCCATAAAACTGCGATGATTGCTCACAACCACCACTGCGCTAGCCTCTTGGGGAATCCGGTCTTCATGATAAACAAACATCCGCATTCCCATCGCCCCCAAGAGCGATTGAGAAACCGGAAGAGAAGTCTTAGTTAAGTCGTAGGACATAAGCAAAAGAGGCTGTGTAAAATAAAAGATAAAAGGCACGGTCAGCCGCGATCGCGAGTGAAAACTTTACCTAGGCTCTTTGACTCAGCTCGAACGAATTGCTCTGCTTGCTAAGGTTAGAAGCCTCTCTAGCTTCGATTCCTTTCATGACTGTCACAGTCAACCCGCTTCTATCCTCAAACATTTCGTTCGGTAATGCATCAGCTTTGAGGCATAACCCAATTGGTTGGATCGATCTCAAACTGCTTAATATTACTTTACCTCAAGTCGAGTTCGTACTATACTGGAGTGATTTAATAGTTTTTACTAAAAATTAATTCATCCTCATTCCGTATTTTCCCATAGGCGAAAAGCTTAACAATGTTTTTATCGATACAAGCAAAGGAGCTAGATTAAGACAGATATAAGGTCAACAAAATAGCAACTAAAATAAGAAATTGGAGCTTTGCGCCAGAGCCACTAAAAGAGCATTGGCGCTTGTTATTCTTTTTAGATAAGTTATATAAGATTACATGAGTCCAGATAAGACAAGTAACCGTAAATTTGCCCTAACAACACCGCTATATTACGTAAACGATATTCCCCATGTAGGGAGTGCCTACCCGACCATGGCGGCAGACGCGATCGCGCGTTTTAAACGTCTCCAGGGAAATTCCGTGCTTTTTATTACAGGAACCGACGAACACGGACAAAAAATTCAACGAAAAGCTCAAGAGAAAGGATTAGCACCTCAAGAATACTGCGACCAAATCGTACCGAGTTTCGAGGCACTTTGGCACAAACTCAATATTCGCTACGATCGCTTCAGTCGTACCACATCAGAACGCCATCGCGCGATCGTCAACGAATTCTTTGGGCGAGTCTGGGATCGCGGCGATATTTACCTGGCGCGGCAACAGGGATGGTATTGCGTTGCCTGTGAAGAATTTAAAGAAAAAAGGGAATTATTAGAAGGGGGCGAATGCGCCATCCATACTAACTTGAAAGCTGAATGGCGAGATGAAGAAAATTATTTTTTTCGACTCTCAAATTACCAACAGCAGTTAGAAAGACATTATGAAGACAACCCCGATTTTATCCAACCTGAGAGCCGTCGCAATGAGGTTCTAAATTTTGTCAGACAGGGACTGCAAGACTTTTCTATTTCTCGGATTAATATGGATTGGGGATTTCCAGTCCCTCGCGATCCCAAACATACCATTTACGTTTGGTTCGACGCACTTTTAGGGTATGTTACCGCTCTACTAGAACCAGAGCAAGAACCCACTTTAGAGAATGCCTTATCTCAATGGTGGCCCATCAATTTACATTTAATTGGTAAAGATATTTTGCGCTTTCATGCCGTTTATTGGCCCGCCATGTTAATTTCGGCAGGATTGCCTTTACCAGGTAGAGTATTCGGACACGGATTTCTGACTAAAAACGGACAAAAAATGGGAAAAAGTTTGGGAAATACCCTCGATCCTTTTGATTTAGTCAGTCGCTATGGGTCTGATGCGGTGCGATACTATTTTCTTAAAGAAATTGAATTTGGACGGGACGGTGATTTTAATGAAACTCGATTTATAAACATTCTCAACGCGGATTTAGCCAATGACCTTGGCAATTTACTCAATCGAACTTTAGGTATGGCGAGGAAATACTGCAATGGAGTTGGTCCGCAACTGAGTGCAGTAGATATTTCTGAAGATAATCCTCTAAAAGCTTTTGGAGTAGAATTAGGCGATCGCGTTGCGAAAGCCTACGACGATCTTCGTTTTCATCAAGCCTGCGAAGAAATTTTTACGCTGATTCGCAGCAGTAATAAATTCATTGATGAAAGCGCTCCTTGGAGTTTATTTAAAGCAGGCAAACAAGCAGAAGTCGAACGAGTTTTATATTCAGTTTTAGAATCAGTCAGACTGAGCGCTTATCTGTTATCACCTATCATTCCCAATTTGAGCAGTAATATTTATCAACAACTCGGTTTTTCTCTTGATTTTAACGAATTCGATCGCGTTAAAAAAATTGCTCCTTTTAGCGAACACGCTCGTTGGGGAAAACTAACGGCTAACCAACAGTTAAGTAAGCCTCAACCGATCTTTGCCAAACTGGAACACCCCGGTGAGGATTAAACGTCACGATCCCTACCAGAAACTCGATCGAAAGCAAGCGAGCAGATTTAGCTGAGAGGCTCGAAACTATGATAATAACAAATCTTTTTTTAGATAACAAAACAGCTTTTCATAATAAACGGGGAATAAAAAAAATGTTTGACGATTATGACACTAACCCGATCTTTACGCCGGAGCAAGTATTAGAAAATCGGGGAAGAGTGGCGATTTTTATCGACGGATCGAACTTATTTTATGCAGCGCTTCAATTGGGCATCGAAATCGATTACACCAAACTTCTCTGTCGCTTGACAGCAGGATCGCGCCTGCTGCGGGCGTTCTTTTATACTGGGGTCGATCGCACCAACGAGAAACAACAGGGGTTTTTGTTGTGGATGCGCCGCAACGGCTATCGAGTCATTGCTAAAGATTTGGTGCAACTCCCCGATGGCTCGAAAAAAGCTAACCTAGATGTAGAAATTGCCGTCGATCTCATGGCATTGGTAGGCGCATACGATACAGCCGTAATCGTCAGCGGAGATGGGGATCTCGCCTACGCCGCCGATGCAGTAAGCTATCGGGGAGCGAGAATTGAGGTAGTCAGCTTGCGATCGATGACCAGCGATAGTTTAATCAATGTAGCCGATCGCTACATCGACCTAGAACAAATCAAAGAAGAGATTCAAAAAACGCCCAGACAGAGTATAGGTTATACTAGCTTCTCTACTCTAGGGGCGTTGGACGAGGATAAACCCAGATGAAAATAGGCGCTCTTGTCAAGGGAGGTTTGTTAGCGATTTTGTTGCTGAGCCTTGGGGCATGTCAACAGCAAAGAGAGCAACCGGAAAAAGTCGATAACAATTCTTCCCCTGCCTCAGAGCCAGAAACTCGCCTAGTTTTGAATAATGCGACCTTAGAACAATCGAATAATCGGGGACAACCCCTTTGGAAAATTCAGGTAGAGAAAGCTAGCTACAGCCCCGATCGCAAAATGGCACAAGTGAGTAAAATTCGGGGAAATCTCTATCAAGACGGCAAAGTTGTTTTGCAAGTCAGCGCAGATACGGGAGAAATTTATAGAGACGGCGAGCAGATTTTTCTCAAGAAAAATATTATTGCCACCGACCCGCGCAACGGAGCCGTTATCCGCAGCGAAGAAGTAGAGTGGCGACCGAAAGAAGACGTGTTGATGGCACGCCAGAATCTCAGGGGTAGCAATGCCAAATTTAACGCATTGGCAAAAGAAGGCAAATACTATACTCGGCAAGAACGCCTGGAATTGATTGGCAATATTGTCGCCACGGCCAAAGAGCCACAATTGCAACTGAAAACCGAGCATCTAAATTGGAATATTTCCCAAGACAAGGTAATTGGCGATCGCCCGTTGACGATGGTTCGCTTCCAAGATAAAACGGTTACTGACAGAGTAGCTGCCGATCGCGGCGAGGTCAATCTCAGAATTGCCAGCACCACGATTCAAGATCGCGTCGAGTTTCGCTCCGTCGATCCCCCAGTCCAGATTGCCGCCGATACAGTCACCTGGAATTATCGAAATCGCCTCGTTCTCTCCAATCGACCAGTCCGACTGTATCATTATACAGAGCAAGTGACCATTACGGGCAATCAGGCACAGGTAGATTTAGCCAAAGAAGTGGCTCGACTCAAAGGCGGCGTTCGGGGATATGGCAGCCGCAACCAGGCAAAACTTTATTCTCGCGAGATGACCTGGTATGTTTCCTCGCAGAGAGTCGAGGCAGTGGGAAACGTAATTTACGAGCAAGCCGATCCTCAGTTTAATGTAACGGGAGATAGGGCAGTGGGAAGGCTTCAAGATAATAACGTCGTCGTCAGCGGCAATAGTCAAGATAGAGTGGTGACGGAGATCGTTCCCGAATAGGAGATCGCGATCGAATAAGGCTTTTGAAATTTAGATAAATAAATAACGCCTATTTAAAATATAAATTTGACTTGACTCCCGACCAAAGATGAGGAACACTATTAGCGTAATAGCAATCTGAATGGTGTGAGGAGAGGTTGAATTCAGATGGCATCAAAACGGAATTTGGCATTTTTCGCAGCCACCCTGCGCTTTTTTGCGCGTCGTCCTTGGGGTCTTGCTTTGTTGGTCTGGCTCGTCCTAATCGCCCCAGCACAAGCAGCAGTCGAACTTCGAGTGGCGATTAAAAAGAATCTCGATCGCGTTAAAGTGGGCAGTTCCACCCCTGCGGTCGTTCGCGATGAAACAGGTCGAAAACTGGGGGAAATAACCGCTCTGGATGCTTTCTCAGTAAGGACTGGCGGTCGCGGAGTCGCTCTCGGTAACTGGAGTGGCGATCGCCTCTACATCGAACCAACCGAAGAGGGTTACGTTTGGATTGGGGATAACTGGTATCGGGGACGCACCGAACTGATTCGGCAAGGGCAGGGAGTTACAGCCATCAATCGCGTCGATTTAGAAGAATATCTCTACAGCGTCGTTGGTTCGGAAGCAATTCCCAGTTGGCATCAGGAAGCCTTGAAAGCCCAAGCCGTTGCTGCCCGAACCTATGCTCTTTATCAACGCGCTATCTCAGCCAATCGTCTCTACGATCTGGAGACGACAACCCAAACGCAAGTATATAAGGGGATTAGCAGCGAGTATATCAGCACCCAAGAGGCAGTCAAGGCAACTGTCGGACAGATATTGACCTACCACGGGAAGACAATTCTGGCAGCTTTTCATTCGTCTTCTGGCGGACACACCGAAAACGTGGAAGATGTCTGGAGTTCTCGCCTGCCCTATCTTCGAGGCGTGATAGATTACGACCAGCGATCGCCTGTTTTCCAGTGGACAAAAACTTTTTCGTCTGAAGAACTCGCCCGTCGCATTAGCGGGATTGGCAATGTCAAAGCCTTGATCCCAGAACGAACCACACCTCGCGGACGGATCGTGACAATGAGAATAGTAGGCGATCGCGGCACGAAAACTCTGACTGGCGCTCAACTTCGTCAAGCCCTCGATCTCCGTAGTACTCTCTTTACTGTTTCTGCCGAAAACGACACGTTCCAAATTAACGGACGTGGCTTCGGTCACGGCATCGGGTTGAGTCAGTGGGGAACTTACTATTTAGCCGATCGGGGGGTGGATTATCAGCGAATTCTCGCCCATTATTACCAAAATGCTCGTCTGACTCAAATGTAATAGAGAGAGTCCGATCGTTCGGGAGAACGTTCCTGGTCAGCAGTTGCCAGCAAGTTTTTCAACTTCATCATAGGCTCTCAACAATCCGCTGTACCAGGCTTGTTATGCATCACCTTGATGTTTTAAGAACGGCACTAAATGCATCATAAAATCGCGCTTTCCTATTGAAGCTCCTTCCATACGTAGGATGTTATACGCTGTCGTCAGATGAAAATAAAAATTTGGTATTAGAAAATCATTTACATACGAGAGTCCAGATAATTCTACATATAGCCCTTGCCCAAGCTCAAGCCGATAGATTTCTGAAAGCTTGGCATCGACAACATTGATAGCGGCCAGAAGCCCCTTAGTCGATGAAATATGACTACGAGCTTCAGTTAACGATGTTACGTTAGGGTTTAAGTTGTTCGCGGACTGACCTAGGCACCATAATGCAAAGTTGCGAGGCTGATTACAAGTAAACGCTATTTGTGTCCCAAAAGGGAACATATCAGGCGCTATGCGTCGCTGCAAAAGGGACTCCACATCGTCTGTGAAATGACTCTCAGCCACATCTAAAAGATGGTTCAAAGTATCGAGCCTAGAATTGAAAATATTTTGTAATGCTGCGATCTTCTGTCTTTCCATACGTTCTTTAGAAATAGAACTTGTGATACATTGTAATACACAACGTTAACCAACTCGCTGTTGAGGCACAACAACTGAGTACGAATAGAGGTTGCGATCGCTGGCTCGATCTCGATGCTGGCTTCTACTCCTGCTGCTAGCTCGATCGCGATCGCAAGAAAACGATTCTGGTTTGTAAAGCTGCGATCGCGCGTTGCTGTTGAAAAAGCTAAATGGATTAAACTACACCAACTTCAGCGTAGTAAGTTGGAGCGCTGATATCTTTATAAAGATATAAAGAATAGATAGAATCCAAGCTAGAATCCGTCAGGGCGATTCGGCGGGCTCGTTCACAGGAAAAAACTACTAAATGACGGCTAAACATCAGGAGTAACGTTAATGGCTGGACCGCTTATTCCCCCCAGACGATACCGCCAAAGCGATCGGTACCGCCAACAGTTCCTTAACTGGTTACTCGCCCAAGAACAAGCCCCAAAGGGAGAGCATCACTCCAAGCATCCTTGGTGGCAGGTTATGTGTTTAACGGGGGTTGATTATTTCTCGACGCTGGGCTATCAACCTGGGATTGCGGCACTGGCAGCAGGCGCGCTTTCCCCGCTAGCAACCTTGGTTTTGGTCTTGCTGACGCTCTTTGGTGCCTTGCCTATCTATCGGCGGGTGGCTGAAACCAGTCCCCACGGAGAAGGTTCGATCGCGATGCTCGAGCATCTCCTTTCTTGGTGGCAGGGGAAGCTTTTTGTCCTTTGCCTACTGGGCTTTGTGGCAACTGACTTCATTATCACCATTACCCTTTCGGCTGCCGATGCGACAGCCCATATCATTGAAAATCCTTTGGTGCCAGCTTTTCTTGACGATCGCGCAATCGGTATAACTCTCTTCCTGATAGCATTGCTTGGCGGCGTGTTTCTCAAAGGATTCCGAGAAGCCATTGGGATTGCTGTCTTCCTGGTTGGGATCTACTTGCTGTTGAATTTAATTACCATTGGCGTTAGCGCGTCTGAGATCTGGTCTCGCCCAGTTGCGATCGCTTCCTGGCAGTCTTTACTCTTGAGTGAAGATCAAAATCCTCTCACCATGCTCGGCGTGTCGGTTTTACTGTTTCCAAAGCTTGCTCTGGGATTATCCGGTTTTGAGACGGGAGTAGCGGTTATGCCCCTCATCAAGGGTTGTAGCAGCGATACTGATGAGCGACCAAAAGGACGCATTTACAATACGCACAAGCTGCTTACAACTGCTGCCGTCATTATGAGTTTTTTCTTGATTGCGAGCAGTTTGGTGACGACGCTATTAATTCCAGCCGAAGAATTTCAAGCTGGCGGGGCAGCTAGCGGACGCGCCCTTGCTTACCTGGCGCATGCCTATCTGGGCAGTGGCTTCGGAACGATTTATGATTTGAGTACCATTTCCATCCTGTGGTTTGCGGGTGCGTCTGCTATGGCAGGTCTGCTCAATATCGTTCCTCGCTATTTACCGCGCTATGGCATGGCTCCCAACTGGACGCTGGCGATACGTCCTTTGGTGTTGATTTATACGGCGATCGCTTTTGCGGTCACGATTATTTTTAAAGCCAATGTGGAAGCGCAAGGGGGAGCCTATGCAACGGGAGTGTTGGTGTTGATGAGTTCGGCTGCTTTTGCTGTAACCTTAGCCGCTCGCCGCCAGAGAACGAAGCGAGGAGTTCTAGCTTTCAGTTTGATTACCTTAGTATTTTTATATACTACTATCGTCAATATTATTGAGAGACCGGAAGGGATTCGGATCGCTGCCTTTTTTATCGGTACGATTATCGTTACTTCGCTGATTTCGCGGGTCTGGAGATCGACCGAACTCCGAGTCGAGCAAATTGACATTGACAAAACTGCCTGTTGCTTTATCGATGCTCTAGCAAGTCGGGGCACGATACGAATTATTGCCAATCGATTGAATGAGGGAGATGAGAGGGAGTATTACTTGAAGGAAAAAGAAGTCCGCGAGGACAACCATATTCCCCCGATGGATCCGGTTCTGTTCCTAGAAATTCTGGTATCCGATGCCTCAGAGTTTATAGATATCATTCGGATCGAAGGAGTAAAAGTCGGCGATTATCGCATCCTACGCACTCATAGTGCCGCCGTACCAAATGCGATCGCAGCCATCCTTTTATACATACGCGATCGCACAGGTAAAATCCCCCATGCCTACTTTGGCTGGGTAGAGGGCAATCCCATCCAATATTTGCTGCGCTTCATCCTCTTTGGCGAGGGAGATATTCCTGTCGTTACCCGTGAAGTCCTTCGTAAGGCAGAAAAAAATCCCGACCGCCGCCCCGCTATCCACGTTGGCGGCTAAAAAATCTTAGCGATCGCCCAAAGGCTGAATTCCGCGCCACAGAATTCGCGCTAGCTGGTTTGACCAAGATTGAGGATTGACTCGTTGCGGGTTAGCAATCCAAGCCAGTATCAAGCCGTCTAGCATCCCAGCCCAGAAAGTTGCCAGCACGAAGGGATCGATATCCGCAGCAATTTGTCCATTGTCTTGCAAGCGGCGGATCGAGCTATTGACCATCTCCTGGGAGTTTTTATAAGTAGTGCTACCGAGCAATTTTTGTACTTCTGGCTCTCGGCTTTCGGTGATGAACTCTAGGTAAAGTCTGACCCAATCGGGGTTTGCCTGCGCATAACCCAGCTGGCTAGCGAGCAGTTCGGCAATCCCTGCTTCTCGATCTTCCGAACTGAAGGCTCTATCGATTTCCTCTGGTAATGCTGGAAGGCGAGATTGCATCCTTTGTTCCATCAATGCCAGGAACAAATCGCTCTTGCTGGGAAAGTGCCAGTAAACGGCTCCTTTGGTCAATCCGGCATCGGCAGCAATGGCATCCAGTGTTGCTCCTGCGTAGCCGTGTTGGGCGAAAATACGGCTGGCAGAAGCAAGAATGCGACTGCGAGTATCGAGAAGTTGCGGACTTGAGCTAGTCTGCTCTGTGGCAAGCAACTCTCTCAATTGCTTCTTATTGCCAACGTAGCGCCGAACGGTAGGCCAGCTCACGCCTGCTTCCTTGGCTACATCAGTCAAGTTAATTTTGTCAAGAGGACGTTCGGCAGCCAACCGTTTAGCAGCAGCGAGAATCTCGTCGCGAGAAGTCGCTGGAAAACCTTTTTGCATAATTATATTCTTATTGGTATTTATATTATATACCAATGAGTATGTAAATTACAAAATTGCGGCTCTATGAAAATCCTTTTCTAGATAAAGGTGGGTATTTGCCGATCGCGCTAAGGTAAACATGAGCGAATAAAGATCGTGCAACAGCGCGATCGCGTTTTTTAGGATTTGGTTAAATTTGCTACATCAAATCTTTGCTCTTTCGTTGTATTTTAAAACACAAAGATATAGAGTCAATATCACCCTCCGATTGCTGGAAATTGACCTCCTTAATCTGTCGCAATGTAAAGATTAGAGGTCAATTTTATTTTGGGGAAATTTAAGAGTTCGCCATTTTTGCACCAAATAGCGTCCTTGTATTTACTCGTGCTTAGCTAGCGATCTCTGCCTTAGAAGGATCGGGCTTTGTCGCTTCCTCTAACCAAACAGTCGGTAGTTGACTAGGACGATTGGGCAATTGCATCAAGCCCATTTCTACAAGGCGAACGACAGTAGTCAAAGATTCTACCAAGGCAGGATCGAAACGAGTGCCGCTAGATTGCCGACATTTTTCTAGAGCGTCTGCTACGCTATAGGCAGGACGATCGCCTCTGGGTTGGGTTAGTTTTTGAAACTCCGCCACCAAGCCAAGAATGCGAGCTTCGATAGAAATTTCTTCTTCTCTCAATCCGTCTGGTTTGCCGCTACCATCCCAGTGTTCTAGATGATGCAAGACAATATCGGTAACGGGGGCCAGTTCAGGCATAGTAGATAGCAGTTTTGCGCCCAGTATGGCGCGATCGCGCCAAAAAGCCAAACTCGCTTCATCTAACTGATTAGAAGTGTGGGTAAATACCTCTATCGGCGCTTCGGCTAATCCAATGCGAAACAAGAGTCCGGCGAGGCGCAGCCGTCTCAACTTCAGGATCGGTAAATCGAGGAGCTGTCCGATGGTTTCTGCTAGGGCGGCTACCTGAAGCGAGGCAACCGGGTTATCTTTATCCCGTTCGTCTACTCGCTGCGCCATTCTCAAGAAGGCTTGCAGCTTGCCAGCGGTTAAATTGCGATTAAGTCGCCGCGCTTGTCCTTCTAATTCCACCAGTTCCCGCGCTTGACGATTGACGGTGACGAGCTGTTGCTGGCTGGTTTGTAAATAAGTCACAATTCTGGAAACAACTCTCGTGAGATCGGCCGGGTTGGGGTTAGGAGTGCTAGCAATCTGCGCCTGCATTTGTGCGAGGCGATGGCATAGCGGGTTATCATAGGGGCGCATCCGTTCGATTAAAATTTCGGCTGATTTCTCAACTAGAGTGCGATCGAACGTCCACAATCCGTAAAACTTGCGCTCCATATCGGCTTGCGGCAGACTATCTGCCCGATATTCTTCGGCAGAGAGTTCGTGACACAATACCATCGCTGCGTAGTTAGGCGCGAGGATAATTAAATTCCATTCGTTGACTAGGGGATCGCTAGCATCTAGATTGATAAGGGAGACATTTTCCTGTTGTCCGGTTGGGTGGGCGGCGAAACCACTTTCGGGAAAGGCTGCGATCGCAATGTGACGGGAACATCGAGCGATCTCAAAATAGCGATCGGCTTCTTGCAAATACCATTTTCCCTGCTGAAAGGTAACGAGAACCAGGGGTTTTCGATCGGGAAGTCCTTCGCAAGTTTGTAAGATATGATCTTCTAAAGCATGACACAGAGCAATTAACGTATTTTTAAAATATACGCCGTAACTTGGAGGCAGTTGACCGTCGGGGAGCGCTGCTTTGAGTCGAGCCAGGGTGGACGAGCGTTGCATTGTCGATAGAGTGTTTTCCAAACTGTGCGCTTGATTAACCGCTTAATCCTATTAGTCTAGGATAAAGGAAGCTTATTCGATCTATATTTATAAGTTAACTCGCGCGATTGTTCGATTAAAGGTCGCATGACTTTCTTTAATAGTGCTCTCTATTTAATTTACTCTCGTGGTAGTTTTAATTTGTCCCGGCATGCACGAGCCGCAACTAACCGATCGCTTTTTGCAAGCGCTACGACAGGAATCAATCGATCTCGGCACGCCTCTAATTTTTCCGACACAAACCTATCCAGCCTTTTCTGCATGGCATATCATACAGTTTTTACGCCAGGAACTCATGCAAAGGAGCGATAACTCTCTCTTATTTATAAGCTTTAGCGCTGGCGTTGTGGGAGCAATTGGGGCTGCTTGGGCTTGGCAGCAAAGTGGGGGTAAGATTTTAGCTCTAATCGCTTTAGACGGCTGGGGAGTTGCCTTATTTGGCAATTTTCCCATTCATCGCCTCAGTCATGACGAGTTTACCCACTGGAGTTCTGCCTTACTCGGAAGCGGAGAAGATAGCTTCTATGCCGATCCTGGTGTAGAGCATCTAGACTTATGGCGATCGCCCGATCTTGTCAGGGGGTGGGCGATTCAAAAAACCGTTTCTGGAATCCAGAGGCGATCGCGATCGACTGCCGCAGCCTTTTTAGCGCTATTATTGAACAGATATTGGGAATACCGAACATCCTCCCGGCACCAGCTCAATAAAGCCTAGACTTTTACCTTCTTAATCTTCAAGCTCGGTTGATATCAATAAGATATTAAGAAATTGACGAGGTTTGCGATCGCTCGGTTTTGTTAATTATTGAGTTAGCGATCGCGCCTTTCTCATTTACTATTCATCAAGTTGCAATTTTCCTACGGTAATGAGATAGAGTACTGCTTCTTCTTGTCCGTCTAATCCTAATAAGCCATTGAGCGCATCATCCAAAAAAAGCGCCGATCGCGCACGCTCCCAATTCCAACGAAGTTGCTGTTAAATAAATATTCTGTCCCAGATGTCCCGCTTCCATCAGAACATAGCGGTAGGTGCGAACGCGATATTTCCACCGCGTTCGCTGAAAAATTGCTGAAATAACCAAACAAACGCTCGCTTTTGCCAAAAAGCCTTTTCCTAAACCAGCCATAACCAAATTTGTCCGAAAATCTCCAGATTTGAGCCGTTCTAATTGATGAGTTTGGACGGCATAGTGATAAATTCCTGCTGGCAATCCTTCGACGCGATGGACGACTGTATAGATTTCCAAGGGGTAAAGTGCCCCCGCAGAAGGAACGGAGCGTAATTCGCGATCGCTTTGAGTAATGCCCTGCGCTAGATGCAGCAAGCGAGACAATTGAATGAGGGATAGGGGGGCATCGGTGTAATCGCGTTGCGAGCGACGAGTTGCGATCGCAGTTTCTAAACTCAACCCCTGGTAGCCTTGAGGATTGGGCAATTTAATCTGTTCGGCATCGGGATACGTCTTGTAGCGGGCTGGAGGTTCGCCCCAGTTGAGAATCGCGCCGAGGGCTTGCGCGGCACCAGGTTTGCTCCACTGATGGTAATATAGTCCCACATCCGTCATCCCATCGGGCAGTTCGGCGGTAGATCGATAGGGGAGGAGTCGTCCTAAAAAGAAACTACCAGCGATCGCTGCTGCCCAAACGAGTAAATTTCGTCGTCCGGTTTCTTGATGCGGTTCTAAGTGTTGCACCCGTTCGCGATCTCCATGCCAAAAGCGATGTCCCCAACAAACTTTAACCCGTCCCCAATTCAAACTCAGATGTAGCACTGCTAGAGCAACCCAAGCGTAACCGACTTGAGTGTGAAACGCAAAGCGGTGCAGTCCTATTGTATCCATCAACAGCCCACTGACGAATAGGTAGAGACTGCCTAACACCAGGAAAGCGACGAGATATAATCTAGGTCTGTCCGTCTCATTTGTGTATTTCTGGAAAAAATGATGGCGAGTTAACAAAACAGCGATCGCGCCCAAAGGAGAAATCGTCAAAACCCTTAGAACTAAGATCTTGCACCATTCTCAACAACTGTTGTTGTCATTAATTTCCCGTGCGATCGAAAAAGTCTTCTAAAAAAGACCCAATAGGAATTTCAGTCGATTTTAATCGAGTTGAGCTTTGAGCCTAGAACTTTAGTTCTAGGCGTTGATTCCAAAAGTGCAAGATCTCAGTTAGAACAAAAAAGCCATCCTACTCATAATCCAACAACACTTGCACCCATTCTGGCGGGCGAGGAATTGGATTGCCCAGTCGATCTAACACCAGCAAGGCAACTAAATGAACGGCGAACAAGTAAATCAAATCGTTGAGGAAAATCATCAAGACAGCGATAATTTGAATCAGTAAAACGCTCGGTTGGGCAAGCAAACCCAATCGAAGAAATACCCAATCTACGATCTCCGTTACCTGGGTGATAACGTACAGCCATAGGTCTTCTCCCAGCAGAATTGAAAACAGCCAGAAGCGGAAAAAGAAGCCAGAAGTTCCAATTAATGCCCCCGTAAAAATCGAAAACCACCAATGAGCACCCCGCCGCCAACAAGCCCCTAACTGCACTCCCATCAATCCATAGGGAATCAAATAGATGATGCTGCGCGGCGGGCCCATTAACACCGTCAGCAAAAGTACCGACACCAGCGTCGTCATCCAAGACGCGCGATTGCTCCAACGAAGATAGGCTAGAGCAACGGGAATGGGAAAAAAAATCTTCAGGATCGGTCCTAGCGGAAAATAATAATTAATCAGCCAGATCAAGCTAGCAGTGCTAGCCAGAAATGCCGTTTCTACCATAACTAGAGTATGGCTATTTTTAAGGGGAGATTTTTTGAAAGGGTCTGCAACTGAAGTTTTCGGCTTCGAGATCGATTCTAGATTCGGGTCATCGTCAACCCAATTGGACTCCTCAAGGGATCGATCGTCTCTCGTACCAGGAGACTTGGAGCGAGAATTGTCATCACCAGGAAAAGAATGATTCATCAAAAAAATATCGGACTGTTAATTAATTTATGGAATTAGGTAATGATCTGCTCTAAAGCAATTAGATCGGGAATGTAGAGAATGTCTTGGTTTCGTTGGATTAATCCTTTCTTTTCTAACTTAGTCAGCGATCGCGTCACTGTCTCCCTCGCCAAACCACTAATACTGCTCAATTCTCGATGGGGCAAATTAGGAATTTCCGTTCCTTTCTCTCCCGCCTTCCCCTGTCCTTCGGCAAGAAACAAAAGGGTATCGGCAACCCGCGACAAACTATCCGACTCCCGCAAGCGCAACCGCCGATTGAGCTGACGCAGACGCTTTGCCATCAGTTGCGCCAGTCGAACTCCGGCAAGCGCTTCCGTTCGCAGCAAGCTGACAAAATCTTGGGAGGGAATACTGCTGACCGTCGTTGGCGTTAAGGTAATCGCATCGGTAGAACGCGGGACTTCTTCTAATGCCGCCATTTCTCCGACGATTTCCCCCTTTCCCACAATATTGAGAGTCAATTCTTTTCCCTCTAAATTGTGAGTGCGAATTTTGACCCATCCCTCTAAAATAAAATAAACCGAGCCGCCCCAATCATTCTCTAGCAAGATGACCCGATTGGCTGGATGAGCGCGGGTAACAGCTTGACGAGCGACTTTCTCGATACTCTCCTGTGGTAGCCCGACAAAAAAGGGAACCGTTTCTATCAATTTTTTGACATTGGAGTTTTGCGGTTGGCGAGTTTGTCTATCTTCCATGAACTTGTCGGCAGATTAATCGATACATCTGCTATGCTTAAGCCTAGCAAAGAATATGCAGTTTAATGGTTTGTTATTAACGCTTTCCTACCAAAGATAAAGGGTTTATCGTGGCAGTTCGGGACGATCTTCAATGGCTTATTGCCGATCTTGACAGAATTCTTTCCCAAAGTAGCACTCTTTTTGATGGGTTGCAGCCGAGCGAGCGCGAGTCGATCGCCGCTATTTTGGAGAGAGTTCGTCAATATCTTGCTTCTCAACAAGATCGGGCCGCCTCTTCAGGAGCCTCCGCAACAGCAGCCCAACAAATTGCTCAAGCCGTCCTGTCTAGACTCGATAGGCGCTTGAGCGACTGGTTTGAACTGTTGCAATCGGAAGTAGAACAATTGCGCCAACAGAGACAATTGCTGATCGCACAAATGCAACAGCAACAACAGCAGCACCAGCAGAGCGTTACCGAAGAGTTAGAGGTTCTCGCACAGCGTTGCAACGAAGCCGTACAGCAAAAACTGTCTCAAATCCAGAGCGCCCTAGAACAGCAATCTCTCGACTCCCAGCCGTCTCAGTTAGAACAGTTTGAACGACTGCAAGAGCAATCGAATCGTCTGTTGCTCTCTCTCGATTCTAGCTTTCGGAGTGTCTTCGCCACCCTAGAAAAAGATCTGCAAGGCTATTACGATTCCCTGTGCCAAGGGTTGGAGAGAATGCACAGTTTGGGACAGCAAGGCGAAGCCAAATTTTTAGCTTACGTTCGGCGGCTGACGCAACAGATAGAAGGCTCTTCAACCCAATCGCTTCAGTCTAAAGAAGCAGAACTGGCTGCCGTGATGAGGGATCTCAGCGAAGTCAATACCATTATTTATCCAACCCTGCCAGAAGAAGAAACAGAAGAGATTCAGACGATTGCTGCCCTAACGGATTTAATCGAACCAAATTGGCAAGAAGAAGCAACAAAGTCCCATCAAGGGTGGTATCTAGCAGTCGATTTCGGAACGGAGGGATTGGCTGCCGTCCTATTCAACCGCCACAAAGAACAAATCTACCCGCTTGCTTGGATATCTCAAGAGGGAGAATTTTGCTCGCGCCTTCCCACCGAGGTTTATTGTCAATCGAGCAACGAAACGCAGGAATTATATTGTTTCGTTGGAGAGGCGGCAAAGGCAAAAGCCAAGGAAAAAACGGGAATTTTTTTGGAAAACTGGAAAGAAAATCTCAATTTAACCAGTTCGCCTGCTAATCCAGTCCGAGAAGCCCTCAAATCTTTATTTTCAATGTTAATTCCTTCAGAGGCAGGAGCGGTCAATAGAGAGATCGTAGAAGCGATGGGATTGCCGGAGGAATCATTTCGCCAAGTTTTGAAACACTTAGAAGGCGCAATCCTCAGTTGTCCGGCAGGCTGGGGCGAACCGTATAAGCAGCTTTTGCGAGAGACCGTATTGGAGATCGAGTTAGTACAGAGTGCCGAACGAGTTTTCTTTCTCGAAGAAGCGATCGCCACTTTACTGGCCCACGTAAGTCTCAATTGCGTCGCCCAAACGACTGTGTTGGTCATCAATGCAGGCGCGATCGCGACGGAATTAGTCCTGGCAGATATTCCTGAAGACTATCGAGCCTTGAGCAACAGAGATTTTTGCCTTGAGAGTTTTGCTTACGGCGGCAGTGCGATCGACCAAGATATTCTAGTTCAGTTGCTCTATCCCCAGTGGGCTTCCCAACTCAATCCCTCCATCCCGAGACTCGATGAGGAACCGCCGCAACCAGGCGAACCTGACCTGCAAAAGCGAGAAAATTTGCGATGGCGCTTGCAAAGCCATCCCATCGGGCAATCGTTTCTAGAAGCTGCCAAGCTGACAAAAATGATCTTGCAGCAGCAGGAAGCATTTAATGCTCGACTGGGTAATTGTCAGTGGGGGGTCAAGCGTCAAGACTTTAGCGAAAAAGTGGTCTTGCCCTACTTGAAGCGGTTAGAGACAGCGATCGACTCCCTGTCGATCCAAACGGGTAAATCGGCGGGAGCGATCGAACAAGTTATTTGTAGCGGGGGATCGATGCAAGCCGTTTGGCACGTGCTATCTCCTTGGATAAGCGAAAAACTGCCCAATGCGACCATAATTCAGAACGCAGGCGCAACAACCGAACCGCTAGCGTCCGCTACTTGGGGACAGACGCACGACCTCAGCTTTCTCGATCGCACTCAAACAGCTATAGGACTAGCCTGTTTGCCCCTATTTCCACTAATCTTGGAAAGGCAATAATTTCGTGTTTCTATGACATCTTTGAAAAGTCTGGCGATTCGCGGGGCAATTTGGACGTTTGCGGGTTATGGTCTGAGTCAGGGATTGCGATTGGTAAGTAACCTGATCCTGACGCGCCTGCTCGAACCCGAACTTTTTGGGCTGATGGCATTGGTGACAACCTTTCTCATCGGTTTGAATATGTTTTCCGATGTCGGATTTGCACCAAACATCATTCAAAGCAAGCGGGGAGACGATCCGGATTTTCTCAATACGGCTTGGAGCTTGCAAGTCTTGCGCGGCTTTGTCTTATGGGCGATTTGTCAGGCGCTCGCTTTGCCCGTTGCCGAATTTTATAACGATTCGCGATTGATAGGGATCGTTCCTTTGGTTGGGTTGACCATGATTTTTGCCGGGTTTAACTCTACTTCTCTCTATACGCTTAACCGACAAATGCTCATAGGCAAGCTAACCCTCTTGGAATTAGTGACGCAAATTATTGCTCTAGTCGTGATGGTTACTTGGGCGTGGTTGAGTCCCTCGATTTGGGCATTGATCGTCGGTAATCTCGTTGCGGCACTGTTGAAAACGATCCTCAGCCATCGCTTAATCCCGAATTATACCAATCGCTTCGCTTGGGAGCGAGCGGCTGTGCGCGAAATTTTTTCCTTTGGGAAATGGATCTTTGTCTCGACTGCGATGACATTCTTCGCCACCCAAGCCGATCGCATGATTATGGGAAAACTGCTTTCTTTTAGCATGTTAGGCATCTACACGGTAGCTTTTACTTTTGCCAGCCTTCCCCAGCAAGTTATCGGGCAACTTTCTGGCAAGATGATTTTGCCGCTAATGTCCCAGTTTGCTCACCTGCCTCGCGAGAGTTTTCGAGCCAAAATTCTCAGCAAGCGCAAGGGGATCCTGACTGGCGTAGGATTGCTGATTATTCTTTTGGTTTGCTTTGGCGACATACTCATTTTAAAGTTCTACGATTCAAGGTATGCCCAGGCAGCTTGGATGCTTCCCATTCTGGCTTTAGGCATTTGGCCCTATTTATTATTTGATACCAGTCGCACAGCTCTAATGGCGATCGGCAAACCCAACTATCAAGCCTACGGTCAGCTGGCTAAGAGCCTGCACGTTTGTATCGGCTTATTTGTTGGGTATTATTATTTAGGAGTGTTGGGAATCGTCATCGCGATCGCGCTTAACGATATAGAACTCTATTTCATGAATATCTACGGTCTCTGGCGCGAAGAACTCAGCACCTTCCAACAGGATCTCAAAGCGACTCTTTTACTTCTATTGGGATTGGCGATCGTACTGGCAGGAAGATATTTCCTGGGGTTTGGATTTCCGCTAGATACCCTGTTTGCCTGAGAGGATGTTTGAAAAGTATACATTATACGCCTCCGCGATGGCGCGATCGGGCAGCTGCCCGATCGCGACAGCAGCGAGATTTTACCTCAGCTATGCAAGCTAACGAGGGATCTAAAAATCAGACAACAACAAAGTCATCGCTAATACTAATGTTAGTTATGTCTTGCAAGATAGCAATTAAGTCGCTGTTGTAGAAAATTTGAGTATCTACAGCCGAACTGCCGACTAAATTAGCGGTCGTATCGAGGGAGTAATCATCCAGACTGCCATAGACTTCGAGAAGATCGTTGGCTTTCCAATCCTCGATAATTGCGCGTCCGTCTCCCAGATAGTAAGCACCAGAAGCATTGCCGAGAACAAATGTATCGACACCTCGACCGCCCGACAAAGTATCGATCGCATCGGGATCTGGATCGGAACCGTAGCCGTCAAGCCGATCTGCGCCATCTCCGCCCGACAATGAGTCATTGCCGAGCATTCCGATTAGGGTATCGTTGCCAGCACCGCCGATGAGGGTATCGTTGGCATCTAGTTCTACCCGACCATTGGGCGTGTCAACAATGTTCTGTTTGCCGCCACCGTAGAGCCAATCGTTTCCCCTGCCACCATCGAGGCGATCGCTGCCATTGTCTCCATAGAGAGTGTCATCACCTGCACCACCGATGAGAGTATCGTCCAAGTCTAGGAGGGAGAAGTACGGGGGATCGCCTATAAGAAAGTTCCGTTCGCCGCCGCCGTATAGCAAGTCATTCCCCCTACCGCCATCGAGACTGTCGCTGTCTTCTTCTCCATAGAGGGTGTCGTTGCCAGCGCCACCGATTAGGGTGTCGTTGTCTACATCATCCCAGCCATACACGAAGTTGCCTTCTTCAAAGCTGAAACCGCCATAGAGTACGTCATTGCCAGCACCGCCATCTAGGAAATCGCTACCGCCTCCAGTGTAGAGACGGTAGCGAGCGTAGACATAATATTGTCCGCCATTAAGAGTGTCATCCCCAGAGCCGCCTTTTAAAGTGTCATTGCTAGCTCCACTGTTGAGGCTATCGTTGCCCCCTTCACCGTAAAGCGAGTCGTTCCCATTGGACTCGGTAGAAAGGATGTCATCGCCATCTCCGCCATAGCCGACAGAAAACCATCCATCAAGACTGTCATTGCCATTTCCTCCATAAAGAGTATTATTCCATGCCCCGATAAGAGTGTCGTTGCCGGAGCCGCCATAAAAGATATCGTCGCCCCACAAGCCTTCATCGTAACTAGGGTATGCGCTCAGATAGTCATCGCCAGCTCCTCCCATCAAGGTGTCGTTTCCTCGTCCACCAATAAGAGTGTCGTTGCCTTCTCCGCCATCGAGGAGAAGACTAGCGTAGCCAAGTTCCTCGCCGTAGAGAAGATCGTTGCCAGCTCCTCCGCGCAGCGTATCGAGATCAAAACTCGAATAATCATCATCGAGCGTTCCGCTGTAGAGAGTGTCATCTCCCTGTCCGCCTTCGAGTAAATCGCTGTCTTGTCCTCCATCGAGGCTATCATTACCTCCTAAACCTAAAAGAGTATCTTTTCCCTCAAAGCCTAAAATTGTGTCGTTATTAGGAGTACCAAGGAGGTTATTGTCAAAAGAATCTCCTTTTATAAGAGCCATAATTGACCTCCTAAATCAGTTTAGATATTTTTGAAAAATCTACTTTCATCGTATCTTTTTCAAGAATTCTATTGGAGTTTTTTTTGCAATAAAGTTACACTTTTTTTTCTTTGCTCTTTAGTTGTTTGAATGAGTTTGTAATTAAAGTTAATTAAATATTATAATTTGTAAATGAGCGCCCTTAAATTTTAACCAACTAGATTCTATAAGATTTTTTAGAGGACATCCCAAAAGTCTATTTTGTCATTCTCAGTGCAGGAGAACGTAACGAAAAATCTCTGTTTGAAGTTGGTATACTAATACCATTTTGGATGAAAGGATTTTAGATTGAGAAGTAAGGGCGGGTTTATCTAAAAACTCGCCCTTACTTCCCTACAGTTACCGTCAAAAACTCGCCACACAGAACTGCTGACTAATTGCGAACCGATCGATCGTTGCGAATTGCAAATTGTGAATTGCGAATTGGTATAAGATGTTTCGTTTCGCGATCGCTGCACTCAACATGACGAAGTGCAAGCAGGTAGAGTCAAAAGTGGAGACTGCTGTAGAGTTGGCTCCCCTCATCCCTAAATCCCTTCTCCCACAAGGGGCGAAGGGATTTTAGGCAGATTTGGGTTTGGTCACTCAAACAGGTAGAGTTGAATTGACAGTGACGCGATCGCAAGATTTATTATTATGACTAATTATGGGGATGCGCCTCTGTGAGAAGGAAAAATCTTGACCAAATCTTTATTCTTTTATGGAGAATAGGGGAGTCGAACCCCTGACCTCTGCGGTGCGATCGCAGCGCTCTACCAACTGAGCTAATTCCCCCTAAATACTTTTAGATAAACTATCCTAGCATTATTGTAGATTTTTTTGCTTGGTTTGGAGTCTTTCCCTGGGGCTGCCATGCTGATATTTGTCATTGTTTTTAATTTGTGTTTAACTCTGTTCAACCTGTATATCGCTTTTCGCCTTTGGAGATTGCGGCGAGTGCTCGCGAGAGTCGCTAAAACATTAACAATGGTGGAACGTCGCCTTCACAGAATTTTTTATCCCGCGCCAGAGGTTGTCCTAAGAGGAAAACAAGGAACTCACGAACTCAGACAACGCTACCAAAGATTACTGGTACAAATCGAACTGATAGAGAAAATTTTCTCTCTGGTAAGTTTGGGAATAGGAATCTGGCGGCGACAAATGAGGGGCAAACGCCGTCTTCGCTCCGAAAAACTTTTCCCAGCCGTATAAATGACTTTGCACTTTATTGCTCGCTATAATTTTTAGAGAATAAAGAAGTGTTTTAGTTACCAACCATGACAGAACTAAAACAACAAAAGTGCGAAGCTTGCAGCTCAAAATCTCAGCCTATTACTCAAGCTGAAATCGAACAACTCAAGCCCCAGATTCCTGGCTGGGAGATTATCGAACGCGAGGGAGTGCTGCGCCTAGAAAAAGTTTACAAGTTCCCTAACTTTAAGAGTGCGATCGCGTTTACCAATGCTGTTGGAGACGAAGCAGAGAAAGAAGGACACCATCCTGCCTTACTGACCGAATGGGGAAAAGTCACCGTAAGTTGGTGGACTCATGCTATTTCTGGGCTGCACAAAAATGACTTCGTGATGGCAGCGAAGACGGATGCTATTATGAATTCTCAATTTTCCTAAATTTTTAGCAATAACTAAAATGAGAAAATTTATCAAAAAAAATTCTCCTTGAAAAGCTCGACCTTGAAAAGCAAAAAAATTTGCTAGGCTTTTCTTAAAAAATGCGATCGATAAAAGCGATCGAGAGAAAAACTTACACGAGCTAGCGATCGCGTTACAGGAGTATAAGGTACAAGTAGAAGACCGATTAAAAAAATTAAAAATGGTATAACCAAACGAAGCAGTTTACAGACTCAAAAGAAGATAAACTTCAACTCATTTTTTCTATACAAAGGCTAAAAAGCTCGTAAAAATTTGAAAAGAATTATGTAAATACAACAACCAATTTTTTTAAACTAAGGATAAGGTTCTTTTTACCCAATTCTCATTAAAAATCAATTCATAAATCCGATTATGTATGCTTAAAAACCCCTGGTGTTTAATCGCTAATCCTGATAAGATTAATTCCCGTTCTTCGGGGCTATCGAGGGCAAGAATTTTTTGTTGAGACAAAATGTTTTGATAAAGCTTGAGCAAGCTAACTGGATTGAGTTCGCTACTAAGAATACGATCGCGAATCGTGCGTAAATGTTCGGGTTCGTCTTGAGATTCCCAGTTTTCAATTATCTGCGATCGCACTAATTTTTCTATCCATTCTTTTTCTTGGTTAGTGGGAATTGTCGAGGTAGAATGGCGAATCAGTTTGCAGAGTTTTTGAGTTAAAAATGGTTGTCCATTCGTCCATGCCAATATTTCTTTAAGCACGGCTTGCGGGTTGCTAACTCTCTCGGTTAATCCCTGTAATAAGGGTTGGGCTTCGTGTAATTGAAATCCATTGAGTTGAATTGCCTGACCGATATTAAAAGGAGTGCGCTTTTTGTCGTCAATTAATTGAGAAGGAGTTGCTACCCCTAGTAAGACAAAAGTTAGGCGTTTATATTCACAAAAATCACTTCGTTTATTATAACAATTTCTCAGAAAAATAAAAAAGTCATCGATGGGAAAATCCAGATTAAGAACGCTATCAATCTCATCGATAAAAATCACAATAGGTTCGGAAACTTTTGCCAGTAAAACCGAGTGAATAAATTCTCCTAAACGCTGTACGGGAGAGAGAAAAGAATGCTCTTGCCACCAAGTCCGCAGTTCGACGCGATCGAGGAGGTTAAAATGACTGACTAATATGTAAACAAAGCCAGCATACCACTGTTCCATGGTTAGCTGTCGATTGCCGATTTCTGAGAGGTCGATCGCCGCACATCGAATTCCTTCAGCTTGGAGTCGCTTCATAATTTGCACTCGCAAGCTCGATTTGCCCATCTGTCGAGAATTGAGAATATAACAAAATTCTCCCAACTTTAGCGCTCTGTAAAGGTGGCGATCGGCAGAACGCACGACATAAGTTGGCGCATCCATCGGCAAGCTTCCTCCTACCTGATATTCATAGGTAGAGGGAGATTCTGCGCTTCTGAGCAGTGCGTTTTCTATCACCAATTTTGCTTGCGTTGCTTTAAGAACGTCTAGGGTTTGTGACAGCTCGCGGGTACGTTCTTCAACTTTTTGTTCCAGGGTACGGCTATATTCGGCTAACTTATCTTTTGCCTGTTGCAGTTCTTCGGTAAACTTAATGCGCTCGGCTTCTGCTCGCTTGCGAGCCGTGATGTCGGTAAAAGCCGCGATCGCATAGGTAATATGACCCTTTTCGTCAAAAATTGGACTAGCCGATACTTCCACGGGAATTATCTTATTATCTTGGCGAATCTCCATATCGTCGATGGTGATACTTTCACCCTTTAATGCTCGCAAAATTGGCTGTTCGTTAGACGGATAAAGTTGCTCCGTCCCCTGTCGATAGACACGATAAATCTTGGTTAATTGTTCGACTGTCACACCCGGAACGACTCCCTCACCTAAGATTTGCTCTGCCATTTGATTGGCATAGGAGGGTTCCCCGCTAGCGCTGACCACAAAAATCCCGACTGGTACGGCTTCTATAAATTGAGTCAGTTGTTGCTCGCTCTCTCGCAAGGCAACTTCTACTTTTTGACGTTTCGCGACTTCTTCTTGAAGATGGACTAATAGTTCGGCTTGTGCCTTTTGTGCGAGTCGTTCTTTTTTCAAAGCAGCTTTCATCTGCTGGACGTGTTGTAGCGTTTTGTTGGTGGTAATTTCTAAATCTTGAAAATCGATCGGCTTGGTTAAAAAATCAAACGCACCGCGATTCATTGCGGCTCTAATATTGTCGAGATCGCCATAGGCAGACATAATAATGACCTTGATAATTGGGTTTTTCTCTCCTAGTTTGGTAAGCAAGGTTAACCCATCCATTTCTGGCATATAAATATCGGTCAATACTACATCGATATCGGGATAAACTTCTAATTTTTCTAGCGCTTCAATCCCATTATGAGCAAAAATGAGTTCGAGTTGATTCTGGCGAATTTTTTTTCTGAATCTCTGACGAAGTAAAGTTTCTAAGTCTAACTCATCATCTACTACCAGGATTTTATCTGGCATTATTTTCTCCTAGATAGTACAAATTTTTATTAAATTTATTATTATAAATTCCAAATTTTTTTCTTAAGCGTCTCAAATTCTATCGGTTTGTTAATATAATCATCTGCACCGTATTGCATGGCGATTTGATAGGTCTGCTCGTCTCCATAAGCAGTAATCATAAAAACTTTAACTTGAGGGTAGTTTTCTTTAAGGATTTTCAGCAGTTCTATTCCATTCATCCCCGGCATATTGATATCAGCCAAGATTAAAACGAGATATTCAGAATTTTTGACCTTTAAAGTTTGAAGAGCTTCTTCTGCTGAAAAAGCAAAAGAGAAGTTAATGGCTCCTTGTCTAATCTCTTTTCTAAATTTTTGAGTAAATAAAGATTGAACATCTTTTTCATCATCAATTACCATGACTTTCATATCGGTCTTCCTCGGTCGGGGACAACAGTTTTAGGTAAGGTAATAATAAATTCAGTATATCGAGAAGCTTCAGTTTCAATGCGAATATCGCCTTGATGGGCTTGTACGATGATATCGTGACTGATAGATAAACCTAGACCCGTTCCTTCTCCGGTTGGCTTAGTCGTGAAGAAGGGGGTAAATATTTTGTCGGCAATTTCTGACGGAATTCCATTGCCATTGTCGCGAATGCGTATTTCAACGGAGTCGCCTAAATTTTGAGTGCTAACAACTAACAGTGGTAAGAATTCTTGCTCTTCGCTATTGAGGGGATTGTGATATTCGGTTTTTTTCCGATGGAGGGCGTAACAAGCGTTGTTGATGATATTTAGAAAAACTCGACTGATATCCTGAGGAATAACATAGATGGGTTCGAGGCTATCGTCATAATGGGTTTCTATAGCAACATAAAAAGAAGAATCCTTGGCTCTCATTCCGTGATAGGCTAAATTGACAGCTTCTGCAAGCAGTGCATTGATGTCAGTTAGTTGTTGGGAGGCGCTTTCGCCCCGCGAGTGCATTAGCATTCCATGCACAATTTTATCAGCTCTTTTGCCATGTTCGTTAATTTTTTGTGCGTTTTGACTGAGATCGTGTAAGATATCTTGGATATAAGTTAAGCTATCCGAATCTAGGTTATCTTTTTGCAATTCGATTTCTTCGAGAAGTTCTTGGGCTAACTCTATAGATAGTTCGGCAAAATTGTTAACAAAGTTGAGAGGATTTTTAATTTCGTGAGCGATTCCAGCTGTTAGGGTTCCCAGAGAGGCGAGTTTCTCTTGAGCAATTATTTGAGCTTGGGTTTTTTTCAATGTTTGTAGAGCATTAGCTAATTCTTCATTTTTTCGTTGAAGTTCTCGCGTTCTTTCTTCTACTTTTATCTCTAAAGTTCTGCTGTATTCTTCCAATCGTTCATAAAGACGAGAATTTTCAATAGAGATAGCTGCTTGAGATGAAAGCATTTGTAAAACTTCAACGCGATCGGGAGTAAAAGCATCTGTAGTTAAATTATTTTCTAAATACAAAATTCCACAAAGTTTGCCTTGGTGAATAAGAGGAATGCAGAGAATCGATTTAGGTTGAGTTTTGACAATATAGGAATCGGCAATAAATTGTTTTTCGCAAGTAGCATTGCCGAAAACGACATTTTGATGAGTTCGGATAACATAGTTGACAATAGCAACTGATAAAAGAGTCGTTTGAGTAGCAGAATTAATAAAGTCTATAGGAATCGATCGCAAGGTGGCGACTTTTTCAGACTCTACCGAACTTTCTGCTTCAATTAGCCATTTACCTTCTTTTTCCAGAATGAGAAAACCTTTTTGCGCCCCAGCATTTTCAATTACAATTTTCATCAGGCTTTCTAGTAACTTTCCTAAGGCAATCTCACTCGATATGGCTTGATAAGCTTTTAGAATTGTAGATAGATCGAATGAAAAAAAAGAGGGAACTTTGTTTACAGAAGTACTTGGCAATTCGTCTGCGTTAGAATGTAGCATCTTATCGTTTTCAATATTTTTCTGCACGATGGTATTTGAGAAGAACTGAGGATAGTTTTGTTCTAAATGCCTAACTTTAGTCATTCCTCCCCATCTCAGATAGCCATAGTAAGCATCCCTTAGATAGACTCTAGCAATTTTGTCTTTGCCTTTACTAAGATAAAACTTAGCAGCTAGTTCGTTAGACAAATTTTCGTTAAGATAATATTCATTTTCGCGTGCTGATGCGATCGCGCGATCGTAAAGTTCCATTGCTTCTAAGTCTTGGTTAGAGATGCGCGCAATCTCTGCGGAAATTAATAGGTATTTATGTAAAAAGTTTTCCGGACAATTATCCGACCAAACTTTAAATTTTTTCTGATTTTCTAAGATAGTTGACCAATAATTCCATTTCTGTATTTCTTCAGTGGTTTCTGAATAAAGTGCTAATAAAGTTAATGAATAATAAAAGTAATGTTCGACAACTCGTAATACACCAAAAGAAAAAGCTAAAATTTTCTCTGATTCTTTTGCTACAATAAGAGCTAGCTTGTAGTTGTTAAATAAATAAAACAATTGCAGTTTAAGAATATAATAAAAATTTAAATGCATGCCAAGGTCAAGCTCTTGTATTTCTTTTAAATATTTTGCTTCACTAAAGCTATTATTACTAAACTCAAGTGCAGAATCGGTTAACCCTTGCAAGCATAAAATCATTTGCTGAAGAAGTCTCTGAAAATAAATTCCATGGATATTTTTGTTTTTATCTACATAATCTGTAAATATTTTTAATTCTTGAGCAATTAGAGCTAATGGATCTCCCTTTAAATATATTTTTGATGCCAGATCGTTAAGAGCGTAGGTAGCAAAATTAGGATCTCCTGTTTCATTTCCGAATTCAAAAGCTTTCCTTAAAAAATACCAATCTTCTTTGGTATGTTTTTTCCAATGATTAATAAAAGCACCAAACATGAAATAAATTTTACTGTCTAAAGTAAGATTCTGAAATTTTTTATTAACTTGAAAAGCTAACTGTCCAAATTCATATCCGCTTTGGTAGTTACCAAAACCCGATCCTATAATCAGTCCATAGGCACTATAAGCAAAAGCAGAAACTTCTGTATTCCCATAACGTAAAGACCTATTCATCATTTTTAACATTAAGAGAATTCCCAAATCTAAATTGATAAAGTAAGCTGGTGCAGCTAAACTCATAAAAATATTCATAATAGCTCTTGAATTTTTATTTACCATTTCAGGCAAGTTATAGATATCGTCAAGAGTTTTACCAGCAAGTTGAAATTGAATTCGGCTAAATTCTCTTTGAATAGCTTTTTTAATATCGGTTTTAGTTAAATTAATTTTAAAAAGACTAAGACTTTGTATTCCCAACTCAAAGGCTTCTTTAGTTTTTCCGATATTGGTATATAAAACTATCTTAAGTATATAAACCTGAGCTTTATCGACTTTAGTTCTAGCGTTTTCAAGAATTAAATTAAATCTTCGTTCTGCTTTATCAAATTTTCCAGTCAAGTATTCACACTCTGCCAGTTCGAGATTGAGAGAAAAACTTAATTGATAATCCGTTTTCCAGCTATCTCCGAGCAAGAAACCGAGAGCAGTTTCAAAATAGTTTGAAGCAGCTTCATAAGCCGAAGATCGCTTAGCCTTTTTTGCCGCTATCATATTTAGTCTGACAAGTCGCGCTTTTGCAATTTTAGTTTTGATTAGTTGACTGCTTGCATTTAAATGGTTGACAATTTCAAATATTCGTTCTTCTAATTTATCTGGGGAAGTATTATCTAAAAATAGATTTCCTATTTTTAAATGAATGTTTTGTTTTTTTTCTTCTGGAATGAGAGAATAAGCAGCCTGCTGAACGCGATCGTGAATAAAGTGATAAGTAAATTTACTATTTTCTTTGATGTCAAGTTCGGGCAAAATGCTGTCAAGCTTGTTAGGAATTTTATAATAATTTTCACTGGGTGAAATTAAGCCTTTATCTAAGGCTTCCCATAGTTTATTTTCTGTTTCTTTTAAATTGTCTCCAGTCACAAATGCTAAAGTATTTAGATTGAATTGATTTCCTAAGCAAGCTGCGATTTCTAGGGTTTTTCGCGTAGCTGTTGAAAGCTTCTTAATTTTGTCAACCACAAATTCGGCTACATTATCAGCGATTTGCAGACTTTTAATTTTTTCTAAATCCCATTGCCAGCATTTTTTCTTAAAATTAAATTTTATCAGTTGTTTTTTGTATAAAAAATTGAGAAGTTGATTAATAAAAAAAGGGTTACCATGCGTTTTATCTAAAATTGGTTTTGTTAAAGGATTAACCAGATTATCCCGACAGGTAAATGTATCGGCGATTAGCTGTCTAATATTGTAAGTATTTAATGGCTGAAGCATTAAAGTATCAACTTTTATCTCTAAAGCTTCTAATTTCTTTAAAGTTATCATTAAAGGATGGCTATCGCTGATTTCATTATTTCGATATGTACCAACAATTAGTAGATATTTAATCTCCGATTGAGTAATTAACAAATGAATTAAATTTAAGGAAGCGAGATCGCTCCATTGTAAGTCATCAAAAAATAAAACTAAAGGATGTTCTTTCTGGCTAAACACTCCGATAAATTTCTGAAGAACGGAATTAAATCTATTCTGAGATTCTTGCGCTGATAGTTGTGGTACAGTCGATTGTTTGCCAATAATCAATTCAACTTCTGGAATAACATCGATAATAATTTGACCATTACTTCCCAAAGCTTCTAAAAGTTTTTCTTTCCAAGTTTGTATTCTTTCTTCACTTTCAGTTAGTATCTGAAGAATCAATTCACGAAATGCTTCAATGAGAAAATAATAGGGAATATCTCGTTTTAGTTGAGAAAATTTTCCAGAAACAAAGTAACCTCCTCTTTGAATGATAGGTTTATGAATCTCATTGACTAATGTAGTTTTACCAATGCCTGCAAAACCCGAGATCAAAATAAGTTTATTTTTTCCTTGACTGACGCTCTCAAAGGTATTTAACAATGTTGCGATCTCTTGTTCTCTGCCATAAAGTTTCTGAGAAATTTTTAATTTTTTAGAAACGTCTTGACGAGCCAATATAAATTTTTGTATTTTGCCTTTTTTTTGCCACTGAATTAAGCACTTTTCCAAGTCATTTTTAAGTCCGTAATGACTTTGATATCTATCCTCTGCTGTTTTGCATAATAGCTTATCAATAATATCTGAAATTATTTGAGGAATCTCTTGATTAAGCTGATGAAGCGACACGAATTTTTTGGCAATATGACAGTGAACTAATTGCATGGGATCGGTTGTTAAAAAAGGCAAACAACCTGCCAGAATTTCATAAAAAGTAATCCCTAAAGAATAAAAATCAGTACGATAATCTATTGAGCGATTTATGCGACCTGATTGTTCGGGAGATATGTAGGCTAAATTGCCTTTTAATATACTGGGATTAGTAAAAATCTGATTTTCATCTGAAAGAGTAGATGCTAGACTAAAATTGGTGATTTTAACTGTTTGATTGACTGGATCGAGCCAAATTGTTTGAGGATTTAAATTTTTATGAATAACGTCGCGTTCGTGAATAGCTTGAATAATCTCTACAATTTCAATAGAAATTTTTAAAAAATCCGCGATCACCACTTTATTATTAAAGCAATAAGTCTTAAGTGGTAAGCCTGCAAAATCTTCATAAACCAAAACCATATTATTTTGAAATATTTCTAACTCATAGGGTTTGAGAATACCTGAAATATTTAACTCTTTAGTAATTTGATATTCTTGTTGTAGTTGAAGAATGTCTGTAGGTTGAAAAGATTCGGTTTGAAAAGTTTTTAGAATAAAATTTTTACCATCTTTGTTGCGATAACCTCGACAGATAACTGTATGACCATCTCGGTCAATTACTTCAGTAATCGTGTAATTTATAAGTTTATTCATATCAATTACTTCCGCTTCTCTAGCGAAGCTATCAACTGAATTCGATATGATTTTTATTATAAGCTCGGTTGGCTTTGAAGATTCTTATTGCCTCGAACTCTAGCGATCTTTAAGACCCAAAAAATCCGTCTAATATCTCCAAAATGGAAGATTGCACAGAAAGTTTCAGTTTATTTTCCTTTTTGTCATCGCAAAAATCTCTCTATGAGATCTAGGCGCGTAAGCCAAAAAGATCTATTATTGCTATTACGATTAGGTAAATAGCCATGATGTAGTTAAGAAGTCTGGGGATTGCGAGAATCAAGATGCCTGCCAAAAGCGCAAGCAGTCCATTAATCCTGAGATGTACTTGCACCACTTCTTGAGCGAGAAGCATTTGAGGAAGAAACCTATAGTCAAGCATATTTCCTCCCTTCTAGCGATCGGAGCGCTTTTAATAGAAAACGTGCTTCTAACTTAGCTCAACTCAAGCCAAGGCGAATATATCTTAGGAGGTAAAAGTAACGCTTTACTCTGTTAGGGGTTGAGATAACCGATTAACTCGTTCCCCGACCATTCCAGGGTATCGCCGATTGCCTTACCGTCGTGATAGGCAGCGAGTAGAACTTCGCTGGTTTTTCCCCACGCGATCGCACCCGTAGCATCCAGCGCGATCGCACCTAAATCTCGTCGATGCTCGTAGGATTCCTTCATCGAACGTTCCATCGCTTCTGCTAGCGATAACCCGTCGCTGACGCGCACCACAATCCGCGCCGCCAGACATTCATCGATGATATCTTCGCCAATTCCCGTACAGCTTACTGCCGCATATTTGCTGGCATAATTCCCTGCAGGCATGGCAGAATCGCTCACGCGTCCGATTCTCTCCAACCCTTTACCGCCTGTCGAAGTGCCAACCGCCAATCGTCCTTGCTTGTCGAGGACAACGACACCAATCGTACCCCGTCGCGCTTCCTGAGAAGTCACCAACGCCTGTTCGGCAACAACTCCTGCCATCTTTTTCCTAAAGTTATCTTCTCGTTCCTGAATCCACTCTTGCAGGCGGATATTGATGAGCGGATCGTAAATGGGAAGCTTGAGTTCTCGCAACAGTTCTGCTGCGCCATAATCGGAAAGAACGCGATCGCATTCGTTTTGCAGCGCTTGAGCGAGCTGAATCGGATTTTTAACGCGAGAGACGTTGATAACGCCACTGAAGCGTTGCGCCGCCCCGTCCATCAGAGATGCACTCATGCGGATTTGTCCGTCCGATTGCAGAACCGATCCCGTTCCTGCATTAAAGCAAGGGTCATCTTCTAGTAGCTGGCAACCCCGAACAACAGCATCAACAGCGTTCGTCCCTTGCAGCAGCAGATCGTAAATTTCTTTGACGACGAAATGGAGAGACTTACGCACAGCTTCCAGTCCGCCTTTCCCTTTGAGAGAACTGCCAGCCCCGCCGTGAATGATGAGTTTGGGTTGCCGATCGGTCATACTGTCCCTTTCTATTTGCCTAATCCATCAGCTAGCTTAGCAGTTATCCGTCTCTAATTAGTAAAGTTTTTTGAACTGAACTGTAGCAGGGTTAGCAAAAATGGTTAATAAGGTTTCAGATAATAAATAGTTGGACTATTAATCTATGATTATCAGTCAAAACTTGCCTATCGTTATCAGCACTATTTCGCTTGTCGTATCAACATTTTCTCTCGCGTTCGCGCTGTGGTCTTACAAAGCAAAGGTTACAGTTGCAGTTAAAAGCGCATGGGCAATAAAGCGAAATGGCAGTAGTTTATCTCTCAACATAATTTTGGAAATTACAAATAATGCAAATTCTCCTTTAACCGCAAAGGGATTATCGCTCATGATTGAGTTGCCAAACACACGCCTTCATAAGTCTTTTTTTCCACCTATATACCTCAAGGCATTTGAATCGTCAGAGGTATATATCGGAACCGAAGCTGCGCACCTCTTCACGCAAATAGCCGAGTCGTTTTTCGTTAACAAACGAATATTAGTTACCAAACTAGGCGGAGATGCGTCTAAAGTTGATATTAAGCACGAAGGAGTTTGTGTTTTTCCAAATAATTTTTTTGTCCCACCACAATTTGTTGACTCTTTTCTAAAACTTCATAATGCATCTGAAGAAAAAATTCATGTTAAGCTGTCTGTCGATACATCAAGGAAATGTGTAAAGAAATGCGTGCCATTTGAACTAGCCCAACAAGGCGTTTCAGCCAACTCATTTGCCTACGTTTCGCTACTAGAGGAGTTGAGTACTCTTCAGTAAGTTTCATTGGCTGAGTTCTTCACTCCCAGTTTTATGCAGAGCTACACGCAATTTTCAAGCTTTGAATCAATGTTACAAGCAAGTGGTTTTTCTGTTGAGTCTGCTGAGGATTTTCTCGCCATCCCTGAAACTGAATGGGATGAGTTTATCAGCCAAAGAACTCAGTTTTCTAATTGGCAGGAAATGCAGAAAGCCGCAGCAGCAGAACTCATGAACAAAAAGGTTGAATTTTCTTGAGTACCTAGCTAGACATATATTGCGGCATAACCATTCAAATCCAGCGAACAGAACGAACCGCTTTCTGCTTTGTTTCAAGGTTACTTATCGCCGCTCGACTCAATTGTTAGCGATTCAAAAACGCGATCGCTCGTCTTCTCGTCTTGAGACTGCAAGAAAGATCGTCAAAGTTGGCGAATTCCCTCAATCAATCCCTGACAAACTCCGGCAAGGAAATTTAAATCTAGCGTTTCTATGCGATCGCTCGGTTGGTGGTAGTGGGGATTGCGCATAAAAGCCGTATCCGTGACCATAATGGCTCGATAGCCCCGATCCCAAAACGGCGAATGGTCGCTCAGTCGCGTAGCAGGAACTAATCGACCTTGTTGGGGAACTAGCAGCCATTCGCAGGGCGTTCCAGAGCGACGAATGATACGGCTGAGACGAATTATGTCTCCAATTGGAGACAAATTGCCGATCAAAGCAATAAAATCACCGCGATTGGGATAAAAATACTGGAGTCCGATTGGATAGCGCTGGGAGTTGGGAGTGCGATCGCAATAACCGAGCATTTCTAAAGACAGCATTAAGCGCAGGCGTTGCCCTGCTTGCTTCAAATGCTCTGCATAAGCAGCACTTCCCAATAAGCCGTACTCTTCTAGATCGAAGGCAACCAAGCGGACTGGAGACTGAGGCGGTTCGGCAGCAAAAGCTTTTGCCAACTCCAACAACACGGCTACGCCAGAAGCATTATCGTCTGCGCCTGGGGTTCCTGGAACGGCATCATAATGAGCGCCGATTAAAATGGGGGGAGAGGTTTTATTCCCTAAACTGGGTAAGTTAAGAATGAGATTCTTGTGGGTGTTGCCCCGAATTTGAAATTCATGGGTTTCTACCTCTCCCCATTGTTGAAGTTCTTGGCGGATATATTGTTGAACGAAAAAATGTCCAGCCGAGGCTAGGTAGGGATCTCGCTCGCGTACGAGCATTGTCAGGTGATTATACAGGCAGCTTTTCACATTAACTGATACGCCGAATGGCTTCTAGCAAACCTCTGGCTTTATTCATCGTCTCTTCGTATTCTTGTTCTGGATCGGAATCTGCTACCAATCCAGCTCCCGCCTGCACGGAAACCAAATGTCGATTGTCATTGGTTGGGCGAACGACCATAGTACGAATCGCGATCGCGCTGTTTAATTGACCTTCAAAATCGTAGTATCCATAAACTCCAGAATAAGGTCCTCTCCGTTCTGGTTCGAGTTCGTGAATAATTTCCATCGCCCGGATTTTCGGCGCACCGCTAACGGTTCCAGCCGGAAAACAGGCTTTCATCAAATCCCATGCCGTCTTTGCCGGCGCTAATTCTCCCACCACATTACTGACGATGTGCATGACGTGCGAATAGCGCTCGATTAGCATAAATTCATCCACTTTCACGCTTCCCCGAACGCAAACCCGACCGAGATCGTTCCGCCCCAAGTCTACTAGCATGATATGTTCGGCGATTTCTTTAGGATCTTTTAACAAATCTTCTGCTAAAGCATTATCTTCAGCCGTCGTCTTTCCACGCCTGCGAGTGCCCGCAATCGGACGCAGAGTGGCTTTTATCGCTCCTTGTTCCGTTCGTTCGGCTTTAACCATGATCTCTGGACTGGAGCCGATGATTTGCCAATCGCCGAAGTTGTAATATGCCATGTAGGGAGAAGGATTGATCGTGCGCAGCGAGCGATACAGTTCAAAGGGATTGCCGCTAAAAGGAGCTTGCAAGCGTTGGGAGAGAACTACCTGAAAGATCTCTCCCGCACGGATATATTCTTTAGCTTTTCTGACGTTTTCGCAGAACTGCGATCGCGACGTGTTACTTTGGTATTCCAACTCAGTTGCCTGTGGGAGGTCTCTCAACGTTAGCGCGGCGGCTTCAACAGGTAGCGGCAATTGTAGTTTGATGACTAACTTCGTTACGCGATCGCAAGCTTGTTGATATGCCTCTTCTAAACTAATCGTTTTATCGCGTAGATCGGCATAGGCGATCGCCCAAATTTTATTCTTGACGCGATCGAAAATAATCAAATTATCGATTTGCATCCAGATCCCATCGGGCAAATCTTCATCAGTTGCTGGATATATTGGCACTCTCGGCTCGATCCAACGAATTAGTTCGTATCCCCACACCCCGAATAAACCGCCAATTCCTGGCGGCAGTTGAGGCAATTTCACGGGATGAATGGGTTCTAGACAGCCAGCCAGAATCTCGAAAGGATCGCCCTCATAGCTTTGAGATGAGCCATCGCGATACGTTTGCGTCGTCGTGTTGCCTTTAGCTTGCAAAATCCAAACCGGATCGCACCCTAAAAAACTATAACGTCCTAGTTTTTCTCCGCCTTCTACCGATTCCAATAAAAAACTATAAGGCTGACCCGCACACACCTTATACCAAGCAGAGACAGGGGTTTCTAGGTCAGCCACCCATTCTTGATAGACCGGAATAAAATTGCCCTGTTGAGCCAGGGCAGAAAACTGAGCAAAATCGGGAAAAATCATGGTCAGTTACGGTAGAGACGCGATATATTGCGTCTGTACATGAGTTATCAGTTACCAGTTATTCAGTTGTTAATTATGGGTCGCCGAACCAACTGGTTACTGATAACCGAATTATTTAGACATCGTATGGCATTTTACCAGAGAACTTCAGCGTTGCTGGCTCTGGATTTTTGCCGATACTTCTGTCTTTCTTCCCAACCGCGACGCGACCTTCATTAACTTTTTCTGGGAAAACGCCATCTGCGGGATGGAGATACTGGATTTCACCGTTGGGATAAATCCGGTAAATTTTATAGTTTTCGATTTTGGGCTTAAATTTTGTCCGCAACTGGGCGCCCAGTGCCAGACATTGCTCTTTGCGAGCGAGATAGAGGAGATTTTCTCCTTCGTTCATGATGGCTGCCCCGCCAGTAGGCATTTCAAATACCTGTTCCTTGGGGCTAGTCCAAGTAATAGCATATTTTTCTTCTACGTCGGCTTTGGTAAGTAAGCCACCAGTGCTGCCACCGAACTTGGGAGGTTTTCCAGTAAGCGCTTCTGCCATAATTTAATGTTATCTCTTGCGAAGGTATTTTAGGGAATCCTATCACTGAGTTCGTCGCTGACCGATCGCTTTGTCAAGAACTGTAACAAATCCAGGAACCAGAAGTCAGATCGACTTCTTCAAGATATAGCTTCTAGAACAACTTCTATAGCTCTCTGTTTCTGGGGATCGGCTCCTTGAGCGTAGGGAATCGGAGAAGGAACGCTAATATCTGGCGTTACGCCTTTTCCTTCTAATCTTTCGCCATCGACCGAGACATCGACAACGGCTAGATAGAGCAAATTCCCATCTTTCATCAAAAAAGGACGACCGGCGACGACATATCCCGCTGTCTTCGAGCCAACCACTTTACCAATATTGTATTTTTGAAAAGCAAAGGCGAGAATTTCTTTAGCGCTTCTGGTTCCTTCGTTAACCAAGGCGACGACTGGCTTTTCCCAATCGTAGCTAATCTTATTTCGACTGCCATCGCGAGAGGTATTGACGATGTCGGGACTTTTGCCCGCGAACAGGCGAAGATAGCCCATGTCTACACCGCCCCAACCGTCGCGCAAGTCTAAAACTAATCCATCTGCCCCTTTAAGGCGACCGTAGATTAGTTCTTCTTCAAACTGTCGCAGATCTCGCTCGTTGCTGACGCGCGACCAAATATGAATGTAACCAATTTTTCGATCGTTTTTTTCAATTATTTCAACGCTAGCTTTCTGAGCTTCCAAAAACATCTGAGTCGCGTTGTAGATTTTGGGTTCGATCGCGATTTCTTCTGGAGAGTTGGGATCGGCGGTTCGTCGAACCAGTAACTTGACTTTCTGTCCTACTTTATCCTGAAAAGACTTAATCGGTTGATAGGGTTTGCCATCTGCTTCTAGTATTTCGTCTCCTACCTTCAATCCGGCTTTAGCGGCAGGACTATCGTCTAGAATAGCGATCGCAAAGGTTTTGCCCTCAATTTCTTTGGTAAATGCCCCAATGCCGCTATATTCAAGCTTGCCATTGGGAAGATGTTTTTTGGCTTTTTGTTGTAGCTCGCTGTATCCGTCAAAAATTCCCAAAAGCTGATAGTAAGCAGGTTCTGCTTGAGTGTAGAGACGCGTGTGAGAAGTTTTCAATTCCGAGAGCATCTGATTGATAACGATAGCAACTTCTTCGACAGACTTAGTGTTTTCCACCTGCGGTTCGTACTTCTCTTTCATTGCCCTCCAGTCCACGCCGTTAAATTTTGGATCGTAAAAATTTTGGTTAACTGTTTCCCACACTTCATCAAAAAGTACAGACGGCGATTCTTGTGAGGTCGCAATGATTGGTAATAAGCTACATAGCAGCCATATGGACAGGCTAATGAGAGTAACTCTAGCCCAGTGGCTTAGTTTAGGAAATTTGTAGCCTTTCCTGTTAAATGACATAAAGAAAACTGTTGCATAAGGGTCGAGCTGTCAGTTTGGCTGCCCCTTCATAACGATAACGCACTCCCAAATGTTGCCAGAAATAGCAAGCGATCGCATCCTTTGGTCAATAGCGATCGACTTTTAACATCATCTATGATAAGTACGATCGCCGTAAAATTTAGCGATAGACCGCAACATCTTGCAGGCAATAGGTATGCGGGGAACTACGCAAGCGGCTAAGAATTCAAAGAGTGGTAGATGAGTGAGAAAACATTACCCATGCCAAAAGCTTTAGATCGGCGGAAAAATCTTTTATTTTTCTATTTTGCCTTCGTTCTAATGGCTGCAATTTTGCTTTTTCTCCGAAATCCAGTTTCTTTTGTCAGGGAAGATCTTTGGGGAGAAGATGGAAGAGACTACATTGCTGGCGTTATCAATCACGGATTTTGGCAAACTTTATATCTAAACTTTGTTCAGAAAGGCTACCTGCAATTTTTCAAGGTTTTTATTGCAGCTTTAGGTTTAGGAATCAATCAAATTTTCTTTAATGGGGAAATTCTCTTTCTGCCAAGAATAATAGCAGTAATGTCATACTTAATCTATGCCTGCATCTTTTGTCTTCCCATTCTTCTATTTCATTCTAAGATCGAAGTTAAGTATCTAGTTGCTATTGCTATCAGTACTTGCTTAGTCGATCTGGGACCAATGGATAGCTTTTTGGTTTTTGGAAGAATATTAAATGTTGGATTTTTGTCTATATATTTTTGTTTTTTGCTAGTTGGTTATCGCATTTTATTTATCGATAAAATCAGAAATTGTACTCTATACTTGATTGATTTTTTGATTTTTTTGTGCATAATAACTCAACCTATTAATGTTTTCTTATTTGTTTTTATTTTTATAGATTATTTGGCTAAAATACTCTTTATATTATTTAAAATTGGGATTAATATAACAAGTTTTAAACCTATATCAAAAAACTCAATAATAAGTTTATTTATACTTTGTATTGGAACGATTATTTACTTTTTAAGTATCTTAATTATTGATTTAAAGCCAAAGACTTATGCCACGGTATATGGCAATCCTCCAAATATGGAATATAGCTATAAACTCTTTTTTGGAAAATTATGGTTTAATCAGCTATTAGCTCCTATTTATGCTAGATTGCCAGAATCTTTAATAGTTTTTTTTCTTTTTGTTCTAGTAGTATTTACGCTAATTTCAAGAGAAAAACTACTGATATATTGTCTGTACTCTCTGATTAGTATTTCTTGGATGACTGTCTATTGGAGACCAGGTTTATTAGTAGCAATGAAAAATGTCGAATCGCTAAGAGTGACTGTTTATACTATGGCTTCAAATTTAATATTTATATTTATGACGTTTGTAATGCTAGCCGATTTAATAGAAAGATTTAGCAGCTTTAAGATTGCCAAGCTCAAGATTAATAACATACTAATTTGTTCTCTAGTCGGTTTATACATAGCAACGGGTTGGCATAGTATTAAGACGGCTAATTTTCAACCAACTATTTCTCTCAAACAAGGGTTGTGCATGGCTAAAGCTTCTGGCTCTAACCGAGAAGATGGTTTAGTTCAAGTACCCGCCAATCCCACTAGAGATATGGATATGTTGTTGCCAAAAAGACTGATAGAATGCAAAGTTAAATAGAATTCTATAGCAAAACCAAAAAGCGTTAGGGTGAGTTAATAATAGATAAAAGCAGACACAGTGCAATAGTATTTTTTGTTTCCCCATTTTCTAAGAATATGTTAATGATTTTCATTGTTGGGCAATTATGAAATCAAAAATTAGGGGACAACTTTTAAAAGTTTTACTTGTTGTGATTCAACAAATCTATAACAAAAATATTTCCATCGTCATAAATCCTTCTTCTCGTTTCGCCAAGTTTTTTCAAATTCTCGTGAAAATCCAAAGTGTGCTCTACCGCAACTCTGACCCATGGGTGGAGATGAGACGTTCCCGCCTTTTTCCAAAAGCTGCCCTTAGCTGCTGGTTCGCTTATATAAGCATATGCTACATATCTAATTGATTGGGAAGTTAGATAATCTGCCAATAATTTTTCTCCCTTAAAACAAGGCATGCCGGGGAGAGGACTAGCGCCACAAGGCACATCAATAATAAAGATTTGATTGCGCTTGAAATCGAGTAAAAAAGGTTTATCTAGCCTTGTTAAAATTGTCTCGCCCGCTGGAACCGATCGCTGCATTTTAGTATATTCATCGACCTCTGTTGATTCAAACACTACGGCTTCGTTAGCGATTCCACGTCGAATATTTTCCAGTTGGCTTTGGTAAAATTCTATTGATGCATTCCAACCATTGCCACTTCCAATAAGCATGCCGAGCGCGATCGCACTAATCAGCACGAAAGTCCAATTTTTTGGCAATTTATCCTGCTCTTGACTGCTTACATAACTCAAAATAATAACAGTCAAGACAGCGATCGCGGCAAAGACAAAAGGAAAGGTATAACGAGAGCTACGACCTCCAGTACTTAAAAGTACGATCGCCGCTCCTAAACAGGCACTAATTGTAAGCGCTACAGATGCAGCGCGCTCTTTCGACTCCGGTTTTCTCCAAAGTTGTAATCCAACATAGCTAATAATTAGTAAAACAAGAGCAATATAATCAACATCAATTGCAGTTTTAAACACCTCAAAGAGCATTTTGAATGAGAGGAGTTCGCTGTAAGGTAGTATGTATTTTTCGTCGTATACCGAGCCATGATAGCCTTTTCCTAACAGGGGATATAGTAAGGTTCCCGACGATTGATAGAGCGAAATCATCCAAGGAAGAAGAAAGATGAATGTTAATACTATGACTGCTAAAAACTCTAATATTGCTTTTTGTTTATTTTCCGTTCTGGCAATATAAAAAAAGTAGCTAGAAGACAGGAAAATAACAGCGGCTGGAATTAAATTAGTTTTTGCAGCACAGAGCGCTGCAGTTATCGCAGCTATAATTACAGCATTGGCTATATATTTATTAGCTCTTAATTTATCCCAATTGAGAGTACAAAAAAGGCTCAAAAATAGAGCCAGTCCAATAACGCTACTGGTGGAATTTCTATACGCCGGAATTATCAACAGCCATGGGATTAAGATTAAAATTGCTATTCTTTTCAAGAGATTTTTTTCTTGAATAAACCCTAGGATAAGTCCGAAAACTGCGATCGAGGCAATTCCCGGATCGATGAGACGAAGATTTTGTTCGGAAAGGATGCTCAGAACAAAAGTATGTAAGAATGATTGTCCTCCTAGAGAAGATACCAACCTTCGTTCGCTGAAAGGATCGGGTCCCATCGATCCTATTTGCAACATCTTTTCAGGAAAGACAAAATAGGCGTGATAGTCATCGTGCGAATGAAAATTATTAGTAGAAACCCAACCAGCATATTGAACAAAAATTAGTATAATAATTAGAATAGAGCTAACTAAAACTAATCGATCTTTCTGGCAATCACGAAGATACTGAAATAGACTATTTAAAATTAAGTTTCTATTCTGGTAATAATTGACTGCCCAAGCAATTACACCTAAGCTCAAGAGAATAATAATTGTTGTCGGCGAAATTGTCCAAGTAAGATTGAGTACTCCTCCAAAAATGATACTAAAAGCAATTCCCCAAGCCGCTTTTTGCCCCCAGTTAACTCGGTCTTTTGGGAAAAGAAAGAGGGCGATCGCTCCCCCCCAACCGATGCAAGACAACAGAACAAAAATTCCCCAGAAAAAGGCAAAAAGGTATGAATTTGCTGCTTCGTTAGGATCGAGAATGCTCATTATTATTTCACTCCTATTTAATAACCAAGTTTGTAATAATTCTTGAGTTAAATTTTAAAAAAAACTTATTTTTTTTACTTTAATAATTTAAAAGATCGAGAATAAAAATGTCGCCGTCATCGTATATTTTCTTTCTAGTCTTGCTCAGTTTTATGAGATTATCTTGAAAATCTAAAGTATGGTGAGCAATTGTTCGGAACCAAACATGTACGTTTGGCTTGAGTGACTCTATAGCTTGCTGGCGTGGAAAACCTGCTTCTTTTGCATAAGAATAAACCACATATTTTATAGATTTTGAAACTAGATAGTCAGCTAAAACTTCACTTCCTTGAAAGAAAGGCATCCCTGGCGGGGGACTAGCTCCACCAGGCCAGTCAACTACAAAAATTTGATTCCGCTTAAAATTCAGGAGAAAAGGTTTTTCTAGTCTGACTAAAATAGTTGTCGACTCTGGAATAGATTGCTGCATTTTGAGATATTGCTCAATTTCTTGAGCGGAAACTAACGGCCTATTACTTAATCCCACTCTGATATTGCCAATTAATAAGTTTGCATACCTCTGCCAGTTAACATGACTAATTGCATCGCTACCTCCTATGAGCAAACCGAGCATCAGCATAGCAATAAGCAAAAAACTGGAAGCCGAAACCTTGTTTTTATTTGTATCTTCTGGGTTAGCACAAGCATTGATTAGCAATATAAATATTGCCGTATAAAGAAAAGGAAATGGATAGCGATAGAAGCTGCTAGATGAACCTCCAGCAGATAAAGTTACCACTATCGTTCCTAATCCAACGCTAATTATTAAAGAAGGAATCAAGCCCCGTTTATTAACAAACTGCGGTAGGAATAAAAAGCACAACAAGCCAAGTACTATAAAAACAAAAAAATAAATCCAAAATATTAATCTAATAATAATTTGAATTGAGCTAGAAAATGTTAGCTCGCTTGAAGGTGATAGATAAGTACCATATACAGATCCATGATAGCCTTTGCCTAAAAGTGGATATAATAAAGTTCCTGATGATTGGTACATTGATATCATCCAAGGCAAAAGAAATACAAACACTAATATAAACGAGATAATAAATTCATAGATTGCTGTTTTGCATTGCCTTCCAGAACCAAGAATATAAAAAAAATAACTAGAAAAAAATAAAAGGCTACAAGTTGGAATCAGACTAGCTTTTAACGAGCAGATTGCTGCTGCAATAATTGCTATAATCAAAGCCTTAGAAAAAAAAATGTTTGATTTTAAGTCATCGCAATCAAGCAAAACAAAAAAACTCAAAAAAAGAGCAACAGGAGTTACAGTACTTGAAATATTCGGCTTGGGATAAGGAAGAATCAGAAAGACGATAAGTAGAAAAATAGAGAGATACTTAGATATATGTTTTTTTCTGAGATAACCTATCAGAATCCCTAGGGATATGACTAAAGCAATTCCCGGATCGATAAGATTCAAATTTTGAGTTTCAAGCATACTAAGAACGAGAGTTTGTAAGAATGATTGTCCTCCTAACGCAACCATTCTTCTTTCGTTAAAAGGATCGGCTCCGATAGATCCTATCTGGAGCATCTTCTGAGGAAAGACTAAATAGCCTTGGTAATCATCGCTGCGTTCAAATATATGAGTACGCACCCAGCCAGTACACTCTACTAAAATCAGTAAGAAAACGATAAAAACGCCAAGAATAAATAGCTTATCTTGGAAACAGTTGCGTACCCGATTGAAAAAATTTCTCAATGATCGTCTATTTTGGTAAAAATCGACTAGACAATTAAGAAAACCTGCTCCCAAGTAAATTAAAATTGTTGTGCGCGAAATAGTCCAAGTAAGATTTAATACTCCGCCGACACAAACACTAAAAGCCATCCCCCAAGCTGCTCTTTGTCCCCAATCAACTTGGTTCCTAGGAAAAAGGAAGCGATTAATGGCTCCTCCCCAACCAATAAAAGATAAAAAAATAAAAGTTCCCCAGGTAAAGGCGAATAAATATGAAGTTACTGCTATAGCGCGATTGAGAATATTCATTATTTTTTTGTTCCGATCCAAGCAAAAAGAAATCTATTATTGTCTTTTTTTCTTTAGCTATTGGATGCAATTCTGTGAGCATTCGCCATGACAGTTAAAGTGATAGTTGTTGCTGGAATAGAAGGAAAAACTGTAGCGTCTACGACATGAACCTTTTCAAACCCCAGCGGTCGTCCCAGAATATCGCTTTCAAAATCTGAGGGATTTAATCTCATGGGAAAAACGCCGCCGCTATGGAAACTTCTTCCAGCTTTGGCGATGCGTAACAATTGCGGGATCGGAATTCCCTTCAGATATTTTTGCTGACTCAATAGCTTAGCGATAACTCCTCTGATAACTTTTTTAGTCAGATCGTTTTGATTAGCACTGAGAATCAATTTGCTCGTAGATTCACCGCTATTTTTTTCTAATCGTACCGAAATAGTTGGTGAAATATCTGAATGGAGATATCCCTGTATAACCATCAACCTACCGAGTAGTTCTTCTGTTGGAATCTTAAAAAGTGGATATAGAGAACCCGTTATTTTCTGAATGAACGATAAATATAGATCGTTATATGTATAAATTCCTAAATGAATAGTATGCTCGCTTAAACTTTTATCGAATAATTCAATAAAAACTTGTGCTAGAGTATGAAGTTTTTCATTGACTATATCCTTTATATTTTTATAGCGAAGAAATGGTAGGAGAAAATATTGGCTATCTTTAATCGACAAAGCGCGATCGTAAGCTTGCAAAGATTCAAGAATTATTTTAGTGGTTGACAAAACTCCACAGGCTAAATACACTTTTTCAGCTTCAAAATTCAACGATTCGTCAGTTATTCTAGAGCGAGCAACGATTGTTGCGCTCCCGTTTGATTCAACTATCTTTTGAACGACGACATCTTTAATGTAATTAAAGTTTTTAGCTTGTTTGAGTTGTTCTAGGGTCGATGAAGTATTGTAGATTAAACCATAAGGACAGCCATACATGCATAACCCGCAGTAGACGCACCCGAAGTCATTTGTCTTGGGTTGGGTACGAATGGCTAGGCGAGAATAGCCGAATTTAAACCCTTGCGCTTCGAGTCTATTTTGGTTTCGCTTCAAATCTTCAATCAGTGCTATCGCCTGTTTGCTCGGACATAGTTTTTGGTAGTTACTACCGTACAAGGGAAAAAGCGATTCTAGATCGTCTTTGACTGCCGAGAAAGGCATGAATGAGAGCACGGATTCGTAGTGTGGTGCTAAGTCGGCAGTTGAAATCGGCCAGTCTGCTATGTCCGATTGTAAATAAGGGAGAAGCCCCGCTCCCCACACATTGCTTAAACCTGCTTTTGCTAAAGAGGGATTGCTTTCAACTCCCTCTTGAACGATGGGAATATATTTGTCGGTTTCGCGATAGGGAAAGTCGGAACCATAAATAAGTTTGAGAGGAACGCCCTTGCTTTCAATCGCCATCCCTTGGCGGATAAAATTTAGGCGAGCCGCATCCCACTCTTGGGATTGACTTTTACTTAATTGCTCGACAACTTCTCTTCGCTCAGGTTCTAGCTCTAAACCAGCGTCAATAATTGTCACATCCAAACCTTTTTGGACTAGCGCATGGGCACAAGCTACTCCGGCAGGACCAGAGCCAATGACATATCTCACACCAGAATCTCCTTTATCTAATTCAGACCAAAATATTTGCGTATAACTGCAATATTCTTTTCCACTTCAGAGCGAGAATACCGGGGATAGGTTGGTAAAAAGATTAACTCCTCAGAGACGTGCCTTGCATTGGGGCAATCGCGATAAAATTCTTTAAATGCTGATAAATCGGCGTTATTGTGATAATGTTGAGCCGCCACATCGCGACAATGCTTCATCATGAACTTGAGAAGCTCGTCTCTTTTGGCATATTGAATCGGGAAATAGGTATAAATATGGGAAAAATCGCGGCGATCGGGAGGGATAATTAATTCCTTAAGATCTTTGAGTCCCTCATAATAAGTCAGACCATTTTCAATCCTCACCTTGCTATCGCGATCGATCTTGTCGAGCTGAGATAAGGCAAGGCGAGCTTGAAAGGAAGTAAACTGAGATTTATATGATTCGGGAAGTTTATCTTTTCGACTCGCATCGAGTTCGATGCGGACAATTTTATTGATAAATTCAATATCGTTGAGGAAGCCAAATCGAAAAATCCAGTAGGTAAATAATTTAAAAACAAGGGGATTAGTGGCAATGTCGGCCAACAAGCCTGACTTGACTTTTTGAAATAAATATGGTACGGGAGGATAGGCAAAACTCGCTAACTCGGTACGGATTTTTTCAATGACATCTTGGCGATTGGAAATTACGGCTCCTCCTAGCCAGGCATTGATATTTTTGTACATGCCAAAGCTGAATACGCCTGCATCCCCGATCGCGCCTACTGGCTTTCCCTGCTCTCTGGTGCCAAATCCCTGGGCGCAATCTTCAATCAAAGGAACGTTAAAGCGATCGCAGATTTCTTTAATCCGGTGCGCCTCGGCAGCCAGCCCGTGTAGGTGAGTAATCAAAACTGCCCCCGTATTGGGATTGATAAGGCGTTCGACTTCGGCAACGGAGATATTACACGTCTCGCGGTCAACGTCGGCAAATACCGGACGACCACCCGCACTAATCACCATATTGGTGATATCGACAATCGTGTAGGGAGACATGATGACTTCCTGACCTGGCTTTATCAGCGCCTTGACGGTGAGGTAAACGCCTACCCGATTCTGAGGGACGCAGACCGCATACTCGGTGCCAAATCTGCTACAGAGTTCTTTTTCCAGAATTTCAATTTCTTTGCGGTCTTCCTGAGAGCGTTTTCTCAGTAGTAAATCTTCTAACAAGAAAAGATAGCTATTTCGATTAGTGTAAATTCGATATCGAGGATTGGGTGCAAAAGTTAACATCGTTAATATGCCTCACGAGGTAAACGTATTTAGGAGCGATCGGGTTTGACTAGATTTAGATACATATAGAGTCCCAGCCCTACTACTACCAAGCTCCCCATCAGAAAAACTTGGATAGCCGTTGCTGCGGCAATGCCCTGTGCAGGCTTGTAAGCCAATAAGCCCAACGTGAAAGCGAAAGCATACTGATAGGTGCCGACGAAGCCGGGAGCAGATGGAATGAGAGAACTCAAGCTAGTCACGCCCGTTACCAGCAGCATTTCCCATACACCCAGAGATACATTAACCGCCTTTAATACCGCCCAAATAACAAGCGCCTCCAGCAGCCAAATAATGAGAGAAAGATTGACAACCCGCACCGCGCCAACTCCGCGCATCACGCTCAAGCCTTGGCGAAAACTTTCTACGCGGCTAGAAATAGCAGACGGAAAACGGTCAAACCAATCCTTTGCCGACCCAGACTTTTTCCCCAAAAGCAAAAGGGCGATAAAAATACCGATAAAAAGTAGGGCGCTGACTGCCGTAAGACTGCTTAGGAGTGGATGATCGGGAATAAATAACTGTCCCAGAACCAAGCAAAGTACGACGATCAGACCATCTAAGACTCGCTCTGCCAAAATAGAACCGACAATTGCAGAACGGGACAGACGATAGCGCCGCCCAGCAAAATCTGCTCGGACTAATTCGCCCAGGCGAGCAGGCAAAACGACGTTGGCTGCATATCCCACTATCAGCGCGATTGCGACAGATTGAAGCGAGAGAGTTTTGACATCCTGGAGCAAGACGCGCCAACGCGATCCTCTCAGCCAAAGATCGGCAACGTAGAAACCAAGCGAAATAAACAGCCATCCCACATTAGATTGGGAGAGAATCGTGCTTACTTGCTCCAAACTGGTTTGGCGCAGGGCAAGCCATAAAAAAGCTGCGCCGATCGCAATTCCGATCGCTCCACGGGCAAAATTACGCCAATGACCGATGGTCATAAGTTTTAAGTTTCAACGTAATATAACAGGTTTGATATCGGACCAAAGAGCCGGAAATGTTTTTTAGTCACTTTAACATCCGCTGGAAAAAAACTTAACATGTCTTTTTCCGAGAGGATATTAAAATGCTCTTCCCTAGCCCAAAAATCCTGACCGACCCAGGTCAGAATTTGGCGAAACCAAGCAGGAGGCAGCCAGTGAATCAGGGGAAACCCCGTGACTAAATCGACTGGATACCAGCGGTTTGGCGTAGTAATGAAACAAGTCCGTCCGACGCGACAGAGTTCGCGAACGAAAGCTTTTTGTTTTTCGCGGCTTCCTACATGGGCGATGGTTGCAAAACTGACGACCAGATCGAAGCTTTTATCGGCAAATGGCAAATTCAGCCCATTGGCTTGTACGAATTTTAGTCCTGGGTAATCTTGCTCTAGAAATGATGCGTCCTCCATTCCCGAAGCTGTAAGGCTTTGAGGATAGGGATAGAGCCGCTCAAAAAAATTGCAATCTTCGCGACGATCTGAAGTGACTCCCACATCCAACACTGTGGTTTCTGGCGTTACACGGGCTACTTGCATCAGCGACTCAAACATTTTTTGACGAGCGTACCAAGAGAGTTTGGTAGCAAAACCGCCAATTTTAGGTCCGATGTAAGGGCTTTCTTTATAGGTCGAGGAAGTCATAAGCTAAGCCGTTCTAGTAGTCAGGTTTACTGAAAAATCAAGCAATTTCTCGGTGCTTTAATCCTAGTACGCTCAAAAAGAAGCTCGATAGAACGATCTGAAAACCAAGCGACAGCGAAGTCACTGCCGGGATAACGATTCGCATCGTCTTGGAAGGGTCGAGTACGCCAAAATCTTGGGTTCCCCAAATGCCAAAAGCATAGATAGAACCCCCTATTCCGGCTAACAAAAGCAGACTGCCGACAATCAGTCCTTTCTCTAAGTCGATATAGCGAAATAACCTGCTCAATCGGGGATCTTCAGGTAGTAGTCCTTCGCTAATCGCAAAGATTTTGGTGAATACGGCGAAAAGAACGGCTTGGAAGCCCACCAGAATTGCCGTCGCTGCGAACAAGAGCGTGTGGATGTCGAAGGGTCCTCTCGGTCCTGGTAAAAGCCAAAGTCCGACGACTAAACCCAGAAGCATCAGCAGTGCGCCAGGATAGAGAAACAGCCAGCGCGGACTGTAGAGCAGCAGGAAACGCAAATGCCGCCAACCATCTCGCCAGCTACGCAGGTGCGGAGGACGGCTGCGACCGTCGGGAGAGAGCGTGGTCGGGACTTCAGTAATTTTCATCTTATGCAGGGTGGCTTTAACCACCATTTCACTGGCAAATTCCATCCCAGTGGTGCGCAAGTCGAGTGCTGCGATCGCGTCTTTTCTAAAACCCCGCAGTCCGCAGTGAAAATCGCCGCAGGGACTGGCAAAAAATAGTCGCCCTACCCACGTCAGCACGGGATTTCCTAAATATTTGTGCAAAGGCGGCATCGCCCCTGGTTTGATGCCGCCTTGAAAGCGATTTCCCATCACCAAGTCGTGACCTGCACGCAGTTGTTCGAGAAAGGGAGCTAACTGAGTAAAGTCGTAACTATCGTCGGCATCGCCCATGATGATATACTGGCCCTTGGCGGTAGCAATTCCACCCCGCAGGGCGCTACCATATCCCTTCTGCTCGACATAAACGACGCGAGCACCCATGCGAATAGCAATCTCCTGCGAGCCGTCAGTACTGCCGTTATCAGCAACGACAATTTCACCAGCAATCTGGTGTTGGTCTAAGTATTGCTGAGCTTTCTTAATGCAGGTGGCTAGAGTTTCTGCTTCATTTAAGCAAGGCATGACAATAGAAAGTTCGGGAGAGAGAGTTTTACTGTCAGGCGACTGGCTGAAATTTAAGTGATTTATCATGATTTATTCAACCTGGCTCGCTATTACGAGCTAATGCGAAGTAAATCTTGCGCTATTGAAGAATTTTAACTTTACTCGCTAAACCTCTGAATCAATTCAGACCGTCAAAATTGCGGATAAATCTAGATAAATATCCAAAAAAACTAGAAAATTTGTTACTTATGCTGGAGTAAAGTAGTCAACAAGTTCAGTATAGTGACGGATTTTATTTAGTCAAGAGTGGTTAAGATATTTGAAGATTTATTAAAATTATGTAAATTAAAGAATTTTTTAGCGTTCTAGAACCCGTCTAACCCGTGAAAGCTCTTAAAACTTTTAAGACACTAAAACCAGAACAACTGAGCAATCTGCTCGTTTTATTTGCGACTGGTCTATTCTTTTGGACGAGTATCACTACCTTGCTGCCAACTTTGCCCGCCTATGTTGAGGATCTTGGCGGAACGCCGCAGCAGGTGGGAATAGTAATGGGCTGTTTTGCGATTGGTCTGTTGCTCTCCCGAACTTGGTTGGGACAATTAGCAGACCAAAAAAGTCGTAAGGTAGTCGTGCTAATTGGAACTGTGGTCGGCGGGATTGCACCATTGGGTTATCTGTTCGTGGAATCTATTTACCCTTTAATGGCAATACGAGCGTTTCACGGGATTAGTATTGCTGCGTTTACAACGGGATATAGCGCTTTAGTAGTAGACATATCGCCCGTGAAGCAACGAGGCGAGTTAATCGGTTACATGAGTTTAGCCGTTCCTATCGGTATGGCAATCGGTCCCGCTTTGGGGGGATATTTGCAAGCTTCCGTCGGTTATACGCCTCTATTTTTGGTTTCTGCCAGTTTGGGTTTTTTGGGTTTTGTCTTAGCCAGTCGAATAACACAAGACAGTCAGCAAACTATCTCTTCTAAGCAACTAGAAGATGAATTCACTCCACTTCAAAGTCGAAAGTTTTGGGAAATTTTCATGGCTCCTTCTTTTCTGGTGCTAACCTTAATTATGTTGCTTGTTGGCTTGTTGTTTGGAACGCTAGCATCATTCTTACCACTATTTATTCGAGAGATCAAGCTCGATTTGAATGCAGGATTATTTTATACGGCAGCCGCGATCGCTAGTTTTTCCGTCCGCATTTTTGTCGGTAGAGCAAGCGATCGCTACGGTCGAGGACTATTCATCACAGCTAGTTTAACCTGCTATAGCCTATCGATGCTACTATTAAGCTTAAGCTCCGCGACCACGCCGTCTTTGTTTATTCTTGCTGCAATTTTAGAAGGGGCGGGAGGCGGCGTGCTGATTCCCATGACGATTGCTTTACTTTCGGATCGTTCTTACGACGGCGAACGCGGAAAAGTTTATGCGGTTTGTATTGGCGGGTTTGATGTCGGGATCGCGCTTGCGGGTCCAATTCTAGGAGCCTTAGCAGCAATTATAGGCTATCGAGGCGTATTTTCTATGGGGATTAGTTTAGCCTCGATCTCCTTAGCATTATTTATTACCCTATGCAACAAAAACTTGAGCGATTCTCTTCGCTTTGCTTTCGGTAAAGGAAAGGATCTTTATGCTTTAGATTAATTCAAATTCTCCCTATATTCCTGTTTGAGAAATTCCACGAGTTTTTAAAATATCCGTCACCGTACAACAATAATTCATTAAGCCAAAGCTTTCAGGGCTAGTGATATTTTGATAAGTAGAATGCCGATTATTAAGAAGAAACCTATCCCAAGCAGCCATTTGAACCCGAAATACAGCTATAAAAAAATTAGCCAACCAAACATATAAAGGAATGCGAAAATAAATTCTTTTATTAAAATAAGCACAAATTTCTTCTATAGCTTCATTAACGGTTGTCTGTTGATATCCTAAGACAAATTGCCTGTTAGATGCCTCAGATGGAGGATTATCGACTAAATATCTAATGATTTGAGCGATATCTCGTGCGTGGATGAAGTGAAAGCTGCCGTCTGCTTTAAACCAACGAATTAAGCCTATCCACTTAACAACATCGGGCAAACCAGCGGCAATATGAGAATAGGGTTTATTTTCATCTCCTCCGAATACTAAAGTGGGAAATACTTTGGTAATTTTAGATGCCAATGCAAGTTTAGATAATCGAGAATAACATTCATATTTGGTGCGAATATAATCGGTTCCGATTTCGCCTGCTTCTTTGAGCAAATTATTGTTACTATCCAAAATACTAGCTGTAGAAAAGTAAATGACTTGCTCGCATATCTTTGGATCGAGCAACTCGATTAAGCAGATCGTTTTGAGAACGTTAATTTCAAATGATTCAACGGCTCCACCCCAACTGGTAGCTGCTAAAATAGCAACTTCTATCGTTTTAAGCAACTCGCTATAGTTTTCGATCTCTTGCAAATTTCCCTGTAAAATCGCTATTCCAGGACGCGCCTTATAATCAAATTTCAGCTTATTTGGATTTCTAACTAATAAAAATAGTTCGTGTTTAGTTTCCTGAATTAGTGCCTCCGCCAGATAGTGACCGATACAGCCACTCGCACCTGTTAAAAAAATTCGCATATAAAGATTAATTTTGCCGTTTAAATTTTAATATTTTCTCCTGTAGCATCGACGCGCGCGATTTGGACTAAAGACAACAGCCCTCTAACCATTGTTCCCAGGCAGCAGCCTGGGAAAGAGAAGTTTGAGGTTTTATCTTAAGAAACTATGTACAAATGGCTTGTCCCAGAAGACCTTAATCCAAAGTCCAAAATTCCTCGTCAACTGATACTTCCGACTGCATATTTCGCTTCTTCGTATCTAACTTGTTTTGCCGTCTCAAAGAAGTAAGCCACATTTTCTTCTGGCGTGTTTGGGAGAACGCCATGACCGAGATTGAGAATGTGTCCCCAGTTACCAGCCTTTTTAACGGTGTCAAAAATGCGACCGCGAATAAATTCCTTAGAGCCAAATAGCACGCCGGGGTCGAGATTTCCCTGGACTTTCACCTGCTTGCCCAATCTTGCCCGCGCCTCTGCCATATCCACCGTCCAGTCTACCGTGACAACATCTGCGCCTGAGAGAGCCATTCGCTCCAGCAGGCCTGCGCTGCCGCTAACGAGAAGAATTAAGGGCGTATCTGGATGGGTTTGCTTCACCTGCTCGAATACCCGCTTTTGATAGGGAAGGGCAAAGGTATCATAATCTTGCGGAGATAATTGACCTGCCCACGAATCAAACATTTGTACTACCTGAGCGCCACAGTCAATTTGGTAGCGGACATAGGTTGCGATCGCATCTGCAAGTTTTCCGAGCAACCGATGCAGTATTGTTGAGTCTGAGAATGCCATGCTTTTGATGATGGAGTAGGTTTTGGAACCTTTTCCTTCCACTGCATAAGCCGCTAGCGTCCAAGGCGCACCCACAAAGCCTAAAACTGTAGATTGATTGCCAACTTCGGAGCGCAGAGCCTGTAAGATAGTTTTGATAAACGGTAGAGACTCTTCTGGTTCGAGGGAACGTAGGTTATCGACTTGTTCGGATGTGCGTATGGGAGCGTGAATAATCGGTCCTTTCCCTTCGGCAATATCCATGTCGATGCCCAAACCAGGCAAAGGCGTGACGATATCGGAAAACAAAATTACGCCGTCTGGCTGGAAGGCTTTCCAAGGTTGCAGAGAAATTTCAATCGCCACTTCTGGGATTTCCGAGCGATCGCGAAAAGAAGGATACTTCTCTCTTAAATCTCGATAGGCTTTCATATAGCGCCCCGCCTGCCGCATCATCCACACGGGAGGACGGTCTACTGCTTCGCCACGTGCTGCTCTTAAAAGATAGGGTATCTCCGTTGACCCAGCCATATAATCTCCTAACCAAAAAAATTTTGTGTTATCGGGGCATTTTATGTGTCTGTGTGGCACATTCGTTTAGCTTATCATTGTTGATTCCCGTCTCGACAAAATCTTCCCAAGAATAAAATAGCCCGCCTGAGCGGGCTGAGTTCGTTTTGTCTAAAGATTGTCTAAAGATCGGTGTTGTTTACCGTCCCAGCATCGTATACTTAAAGTTTGTTGGACCTTGATAGCCCGAAAGCTCGGCTAATTCTTCCGGTAATTTAACGCCTTGATGCATCTTCCCGTTAATCTCCCAAGTTGGGAAAGACTGAATCTTGGCATCGGCGCAGGCTTGAGGTTGTGGATTATTGCCTTGGGGATCGCACTCGATATAGTTAATTTCTTGGAAGGCTTCTTGTCCTAGTAGCTGTTTTTGTTCGTAGCAGTGAGGACACCAAAATGCCCCGTACTCTTTCGCGCCGATGGCTTTTAAATGTTTTGCCAGGGCAATTTCTGCTTCTCCAGAAGTTGTGGTGATTTTCCAGCCATAGGGGGGTTGAGGATTGGTTTTCGCTTGGGGAATGGGAATGCGTCCCCCTTGTGCGGTTGGAAGGGTATCGACATTAGCGTATACGGCTAAAGTTCCCACAATCGTTATAGTTCCAACGATAATTGCGGTGAAAACAATTTGCCCTAACTCTTCCCATTCGCGCCCGACAATGGTTAGCACCAACAAACTGAGGGAAAATATGGCGGAACCTATACAATACGGACAGGGGGTTTTGAGTTCGGTGGCTAGAATAAACATTAAATAGCCGCTGAAAACTGTCATTGCCGTTGCGCCTATCAGTAAGAGCAGCCAAGTCCAGTCTTCTAGTTGTTTCCTCAGTCCTTTGTTGGTTTCTGGGCTAACAAACAACGGACTCAAAGCAAAGGTCGCCATACCGATATAGGCGAGGCTGCCAAAGAGGGACAGAGGTGGTCCAGAACGACCGAACGGATAGGCATAGGCGCTATCTAGCACGTCTTTACAGCCCCCTGCCGCTTGGGCAGCCTCAGCGGTGCAGGCAACGTCTCCGCCTGTTAATTTTGTGATGGTTAAATAGGCGGTGAGGATCGCTCCAACAATAGCGATCGCGCCAATGATTGGACGCGACCAACGATGAATCCAGGGAAGAGTACGTCGGCGACTCATAGTCAGTTACCAGTTATCGGTAGTGGCTTTTAACTATCAGCGATTTTAACATCCTTGCGGGAAGTCCCCCAGTGCAGGGAAACGGAACTGGGGGATGAAAGCAAGGGCAGGATATAGTTAGCTACGCGGAGAATCTTGTTGCTTGATAGATTTTTTCAAAACATCAAGCGATACTCCGCCACTGGAATTGACCAAGTATGAGCTAGACCAAAAAACAGGTTTCCAGTAGTATTTGTCAACATGAGACTTGAACTCCTTGCGAATTAGTCTGCTTGATGACGCTTTAAGAACTTTTACAAACTCAGAAATCTGGTTGTCTGGAGACAGACTGACCAATAAATGAACATGGTCTTCTTCGCCATTGAACTCAATCAAAATGCTTTTTTGTTGTTCGCAGAGCTCCGTGAAAATTGTTTGCATTCTAGTGAGAATTTCAGAAGTAATCACCTTGCCTCGATACTTCGTTACCAATACAATATGCAAGTGAATACAAAATAGAGCATGAGAACTCTTTCTGAGCAAAGGTTGCACTGGGCGTTAAGTGAATGGTACGCTCGCACCCATGAGAGTAACACGTAGAACCACCTTTCGCTTATATCCAACTAAATCTCAGGAGTCGAAATTGCATTATTGGCGACGACTTCATAAAGATTTGTTCAAGGCCTGTCTTTACCACAGAAAGACAGAATATCAGCGTTTTGGGAATTCTATTAGCTACTATGACCAGCAAAATATTCTGCCAGATTTCAAAGAATGTTGGCCTGAATATAAAGAATTAGGTGCGCAAGCTTTACAGGCAACGGTAAAGGGTGTTGACTATGCCTTTCAACGTTTTTTCCGTGGATTGAGTGGATACCCAAAATTCAAGTCTGCACGACATGATCGTGGTCGGACTTATCCAGGAATAAGTGGATGGAAAGCGCATACATCAGGCGATAACGGCTACCTGGAATTGTCTAATTTAGGACAAATTCAGATGAGAGGTAAAGCTAGAACTTGGGGGACACCAACAACTTGTACAATCATCTGGAAACCAGGTAAATGGTATGCTTCAATCACTGTAAACTGCGAACCAAAACGAGAAACTAGCACTGGTGCTATAGGTTTAGATTTTGGTACTCACCACGCTATTGCTTGTTCAGATGGAACAATAATTGCTCCTCCGAAATTTTTAGCCAAAACTCAACAAAAAATAAAGCAATTATCTAAGAGATTGCGTCGCAAGCGTGCGCCTAATTTCAAAAAGAAGATTAAAGCATCTAAACGTTGGAGAAAAGCCAGGAAACAAATTAGTAGACTTCAAAGTAAAGTGACCAATCAAAGACAAGATTGGCAACATCAAGTAGCTACACAGATAGGAAAGAGTAATTCACTGGTAGCTACTGAGAAGTTGAACATCAAAGGGATGACTCGTAAAGCAAACAAGGGCAGCCAAAGAAAACATCAAAAAACAGGACTCAATAGCTCGCTGTTAGATGTTGGGATTGGCAATCTAACTTCACTAATCAGATCTAAGCTCAGTGAATGTAGTGGGGTATTTGTTGAAGTACCTCTCAAAATTGCACCATCCCAAACTTGCCCTCGGTGTGGTTACAAAAAGAAAAAAGAGTTAGCCGAGCGTGTGCATCATTGTGAAAACTGCAACTTCACTGCGGCTCGTGATGTGGCAGCATCAATGGTAATGCTCAATTACGCTTTGGGGTTAGGAACTAGCCTCTCAAACGCTGATGCTGAACCTCTTTCTAAGACCCCACAGCATTGTGGAGGGTTTAGGAAAGTTCAGCAGGTGAAGCGTCAGAAACCTCGGAGGTAGCGCAAGCGAAGTCCGTAGGTAGTTCATCAATGTCTCACTGAGTTAGCTTAACAGAAGTTACAGATTTAAATTTTTCTTTGGCGGCCGCGACTTGGCGCGCCGCTTCGACAAACTGAGCGACTCGAATCGGATCGATGGGTTCGGTAATTTTTCCGTTTCGTTTAAGGGAACTAGCAACGATCGCGCCGTCGGCAGCTTTCATCAGTTGACCGATATTTTCCCACGTCGCGCCGCTGCCGATGAGAACGGGGGTTCCCTTTGCCGCAGTAGTTGCCAGTTCTAAGTCCTCGAAACTCGGTGGACTTCCCGTTGCCCAGCCGGAAAGAATGACTGCATCGGCTAAACCCCGTTCGATGGTTTCTTGGACGGCTGTCGTCAGATTAGGCATTCCCAAAGGACGGGCGTGTTTGACGAGTACGTCTGCTAGAATCGCTACGTCAGCGCCCAGTTCTCGACGGTAGCGCATCAGTTGATGGGCTTGTCCTTCGATGAGTCCTTGATCGGTCGCCATTACTCCGGTAAGCACGTTGACGCGGATAAATTGAGCGTTGACGCAAGACGCGATCGCGAGGGCACTTTTGGCATCGTTGCGCAATAGATTGATCCCTACTGGCACGACTACCAAATTCATAATGCGATCGACAATCAACGTCATCGCGCTCACCACTGCCGGATCGACGCAATCTTTCGCAAAGGGAGCGTCAAAGAAATTTTCGACTATAATTCCGTCTACGCCTCCGGCCGCTAATGCGGTTGCTTCCTGTTCTGCTCGCTCGATAACCGCTTTCAGGCTGCCCCCCCAACGCGCCGAGGTGGGCAACGGCAACAGATGAACAACGCCGATAATTGGATTGGGGGTGTTAAAAATTTGGGTTAAGTTCACTGAAATCTACCTAATGCACCGACTGTTTATCTGCCATCTGCTTTATGTCCAATAGAAAATTGTATCGAGAATGGGACTCGGATGGCGAGCGAAATTTTTACTTCGAGATCTGCGCTCGTTTCCAAAATCAGTTAAAATATCTTAATAAATTGCGAGAAAATTATTGCCAACTCTTTCTAAATTTTAAATCGAATGGGCAACAAGCCAACTATTGCCATTTCCCATTTGGGCTGCGAGAAAAATCGAATCGACTCCGAACACATGTTGGGCTTGCTGGCTAAAGCTGGCTATCGAGTAGACGCCAACGAAGATTTAGCTGATTACGTTATCGTCAATACCTGTAGTTTTATTCAAGCCGCTAGAGAAGAGTCCGTTCGTACCTTAGTCGAACTAGCAGAAGCCGATAAGAAAATTATTATCTCCGGGTGCATGGCGCAGCATTTCCGCGAACAACTACTCGAAGAGTTACCGGAAGCTGTTGCCATCATCGGAACTGGAGATTATCACAAAATCGTTGAAGTGCTCGAACGAGCAGAGGCAGGCGAACGAGTCAAAGAAGTTTCTGACCGACCGACGTACATGGCCGACGAAACGACCCCTCGCTACCGCACGACAAACGAAGGAGTCGCTTACCTGCGAGTTGCTGAAGGGTGTGACTATCGCTGTGCTTTTTGTATCATTCCCCATTTGCGAGGCAACCAGCGATCGCGCTCCATCGAATCGATCGTCACAGAAGCCCAACAACTGGCCGATCAAGGCGTACAAGAAATAATCTTAATTTCCCAAATTACAACCAATTATGGGTTAGACTTGTATGGAGAGCCAAAGCTAGCCGAACTCTTGCGGGCGCTGGGAAAAGTTGACGTTCCTTGGATTCGGATGCACTATGCTTATCCGACCGGACTGACTCCAAAAGTTATCGACGCTATTCGAGAGGTACCCAACGTTCTGCCCTATCTAGATTTACCCTTACAGCACTCCCATCAAGATATTCTCAAAGCAATGAATCGCCCCTGGCAAGGGGGCGTTAACGATGCTATTATCGAACGCATTAAAACTTCGATTCCAGAAGCCATCTTGCGAACGACTTTTATCGTCGGCTTTCCTGGAGAAACCGACGAGCATTTTGCCCATTTAGTCGATTTTGTCAAGCGCCACGAATTCGACCACGTAGGCGTTTTTACTTTCTCGCCGGAAGAAGAAACACCAGCCTACAGCATGCCCAATCAAATTCCTCAGGAGGTGATGGAGGAGAGGCGCGATCTTTTAATGCAAGTGCAACAACCCATTTCCGAAAAGAAAAATCGCGCTTGCGTCGGGCAAATCGTTGAAGTCCTCATCGAGCAAGAAAATCCTGAAACGATCGAATTTATTGGACGTTCGGCGCGCTTTTCCCCGGAAGTGGACGGAGTGGTTTACGTTCGAGGAGAAGGGGCATTAAATTCAATCGTGCCGGTGAAGATTATCGATTCCGATATCTACGACCTCTATGGCGAAGTTGCTTGGGAAGAATAAAACGGCTTAAACTGACATAAATTCGCTAAAAATAGAGAGTTTAAGGTCAAATTTTCAATTTTGAACGCATAATCAACCAATAATCACGCTTAATTATGACTATTTCCTTCAAAAGCTTAGGATTATCAGACACTAGAGTCAAACAGTTAGAAAATTTAGGTTTTATCAATCCTACAAATATTCAAGCCCAGGCAATTCCCCTGCTACTAGAAGGTCGCGATGTTGTCGGTCAATCGCAAACCGGAACGGGAAAAACCGCAGCCTACTCGCTGCCAATCCTCGATGCGATCGATACGCAAAATTCTGCCGTGCAGGCATTAGTTTTAACGCCGACCAGAGAATTAGCCCAACAAGTTGCCGAAGCGATTAAAGATTTTACAGGCGATCGCCGACTCTTCGTTCTTACCGTCTATGGCGGTCAATCGATCGAACGTCAAATCCGCAGTCTGGAGCGAGGCGTTCAGATCGTCGTAGGCACTCCCGGACGTGTTATTGACCTGCTCGATCGCAAAAAACTCATCTTAGACCAACTTCGTTTTGTCGTACTCGACGAAGCCGATGAAATGTTGAGCATGGGTTTCATCGACGACGTGAAAAAGATCCTCAAACAGACGCCAGCAAATCGTCAGACGGCTTGTTTCTCAGCAACTATGCCGCGAGAAATTCGCGAGTTGGTCAATCAATTCTTACTATCTCCCGTCACCGTCACCGTAGAACAGCCGCAAGCAGCTCCCGCTAAAATCGAGCAGCATGTTTATATGGTTCCTCGTGGCTGGACGAAACTCAAAGCCCTGCAACCGATTCTAGAAATAGAAAATCCAGAATCTGCCATTATCTTTGTACGTACCAAGCAAACGGCAGCCGAACTGACCAGCAAGCTACAAGAAGCTGGTCAATCCGTCGATGAATATCATGGCGATCTCAGCCAAATTCAACGGGAAAGACTCGTGCAGCGCTTCCGGGAAGGGAAGGTTCGCTTAGTGGTAGCAACTGATATTGCCGCGCGGGGTCTGGACGTGGAGAATTTGTCTCACGTGATTAACTACGACCTGCCCGATAATACAGAAACCTACATTCACCGCATCGGTCGCACCGGACGAGCAGGTAAGACAGGAACGGCAATTGCTTTGGTAGAGCCGATCGATCGCCGAGCGCTCAAGCAAATCGAACGCCGCCTCCGCCAAAATATAGAAGTCAGCCGCATTCCAACTCGCTCTCAAGTAGAAGCCAAGCGCTTAGAAAAACTGCAAGCGCAGATTAAAGAGTCTTTGGCAGGAGAACGGATGGCTTCTTTCTTGCCCCTCGTGCGGGAATTAAGCGCTGAATACGACCCGCAGGCAATCGCGGCAGCAGCTTTGCAAATGATGTACGACCAAAACTGTCCCAATTGGATGAAAACGGATTGGGAAGTCCCTGCGGCAGCTCCCTTACCCAAACCCAATCTCAAGCGCAAATACAACAAAAACAATCGCTCGTCAGACAGAAAGCCTGTCTCTCAGAATCAACTGCGCTAACGCATCGACTAAAGGGAAAACAGTCGAGAGCCAGGAACTTAAGTTCCTGGCAAATTATTAGGTTATGTATGTCGCCGCTTTTAAAGTATTAAAAGTTGTAACTATTTTGTGAAAGAACGGGAACGAGCTATTAACTCCAGTCAAGCACTGCGATACCCTAGATCGAGTCCCTTATTGATGCTTCGCTAACAATACATTTTATGACCGTTTCTAGTCCTAGCCGCACCATTCGCATTGGTTCTCGCAAAAGCCAATTAGCCCTCGTTCAGACTTACTGGGTGCAGGAACAACTTCAAAAACACTATCCCGACAGGCAGTTTGAAGTTGAAACCATGAGTACCCAAGGCGACAAAATTCTCGATGTCGCTCTCGCCAAAATTGGAGATAAGGGACTATTTACCAAAGAACTCGAAGTGGGAATGATCGACAAGCAAATCGATCTAGCCGTCCATTCTCTCAAAGATCTGCCCACCAAGTTACCCGAAGGCTTAATTTTAGGTTGCGTCACCGAACGAGTTAACCCCGCCGATGCTTTAGTTGTCAACGAAAAGCACAAAGATAAGCAGTTGGAGACTTTACCAGAAGGCGCTGTGATTGGAACCTCCTCGCTGCGGCGCTTGGCCCAATTGCGCCATCATTTCCCTCACCTTACTTTCAAGGATGTGCGCGGAAATGTCAATACCAGACTCTCTAAACTCGACGCGGGAGAGTACGACGCAATTATTCTAGCAGTTGCAGGATTGCAGCGATTGGGAATGGGCGATCGCATTCATCAGGTTATTTCCTCTGACATTTCGCTTCATGCCGTCGGACAAGGCGCGTTAGGGATTGAATGTCGCGCTGATGATGCAGAAGTTCTGGAAGTTCTGAAAGTATTGGAACATGCCCAAACCCGCGATCGCTGTTATGCGGAACGGGCTTTCTTAAGAGAATTAGAAGGCGGATGTCAAGTTCCCATCGGAGTCAATACCAAAATCGAAGGCGATACTCTCACCTTGACCGGAATGGTAGCGAGTTTGGATGGCAAAAATCTGGTCAAGGATACGATTAGCGGTCAACCCAGCGATGCCGAACAATTGGGACGCGAATTAGCTATCCGCGTGCGTAACGCTGGCGCAGAGGAAATCTTGGCAGAAATTTTCGCGCAAATTGAGAGGGGTTAGTCATTAGTCATTAGTCATTGGTCATTCGTCCTTGAAAAAGGACAAGTGATGTTGGTTTCGTTAATATCGGAATAATAATCACTATAAACTCAGAGCTTACACCTTTGGCATCAACGCCTAGAACTAAAGTTCTAGGCTCAAAGCTCAACTCGATTAAAATCGACTGAAATTCCTATCGGGTCTTCTTTAGAAGACTTTTTGATCGGTTAATTACAACAGTAGTTGTTAAGAAGGGTGCAAGATCTCGTCTTATAGGACTTGATATTTGGGTTCCAAAAAATTTATTTCTTGGTGAAATCAAGTCACAATGAAATAACCCTGCATCCATAAAGAGAGAGAAAAGAAAGAAATAAAATCTAATGGCGACAAATTGCCATAACAAAAAACAATGACTAATGACTAATGACAAAGGACAAAACAATGACTTCAATTTTACTCAAAGATATTGTAGATGAATTTGAGTCTCAAATAGACGATCCAGAGGAAAAATTTATTACTACAGGAGTCAGCTGGGAACAGTATGAAAAGCTACTTGACAGACTCGGCGACAGTCTTCGATATCGGGTAACTTATTTAGACGGCATTTTAGAAATTATGTCTCCTAGTCGCCGCCACGAACGAAGTAAATCAGTAATTGCTTCTCTTCTAGAAGCCTACTTTCAAGAAAGGCGTATTCAATATTTTCCTCTTGGTTCAACGACGTTGTGTAAAGAAGAGAAAAAAGGTGGTACGGAACCAGATGAATCTTATTGTATTGGTATGGATAAAGAAATTCCAGATTTAGCTATTGAAGTAGTAGTAACCAGTGGTGGCGTAGATAAGTTGGCAGTATACAAAAAGCTAGGTGTTAGAGAAGTCTGGTTTTGGCAAAACGATCGATTTTCGGTTTACTGTCTGCGAGGAGACGAATACGAAAAAATTCCAGCTAGTGAATTGTTACCAAATCTAGATTTGGAGCTATTATCACAGTATGTAACCCATACCGATATCCTAGAATCAATCTTAGAATTTCGGGCACAAATTCGTCAAAATAAATAGATAAAGATTAACGAGCAAGACACTCCACTACTAATGACTAACGACTCCAATATCGATCGCGTTCAAGAACCTATCGTAACGGCTCCACCAGAAGTTCGACAAATTATCGAAAAAGTTTTACAACTCGAGAAGGACAAACTTTATTTAAAAGCTCCTCGAAATATTAATGATGATGTTCTCAAAATTGTGAAAGAGGTTATTCAATAATTAGCGTTCTAAACGCGCGTTGCGTGCCTTTAAAATATATCGTCAGAGTTTTTGGAGTAAATTTATTAGACTTCTATGAAGCTTCTCTCGATTAAACTGTGTAATTTTCGACAATTTTATGGAAAAACTCCTGAAATAATTCTGGCTTTTGGGAAACAAAATACAACGATTATTCATGGGAATAATGGTGCGGGTAAAACAACTCTCCTCAATGGGTTTACCTGGGCACTTTATGAGAAATTTACGGCTGCTTTTGCATCTCCTCATTTATTGATTAATAAACGAGCAATTCATGAAGCGAATATTGGCGTATCGGTTGATTGTTGGGTAGAAGTTCAATTCGAGCATGAAAATAAACGCTATCAAGTCAAGCGTAAATGTTACGCTTGTCGCGATAAGGATAACAAGATTCAATATAGCCAAAGTAAGTTTTTTATGTTGATAGCGGGAGATGACGGACGTTGGTATCCTCCGCTGCAACAGCCAGACGATATTATTAATAGAATATTGCCAGAAAGTTTGCATCAATATTTTTTCTTTGATGGAGAACATATCGACCATATTTTTCGAGCGAGTGAAAAGAGTAATATCGCCGAAGATACCAAAGAGTTATTAGGCGTTAAAGTTTTAGATCGCGCGATCGAGCATTTGAAAAAAGCTAAAAAAGCTTTACAAGAAGAATTGAAAGAGATTGGCGATCCAGATACAAAAAAGCTCTTGCAAGCGCAATCAAAATTAGAAAAAGAGAAAGAGCAATTACAGCAAAGCCGGCAACTAATTATTCAAACATTAACTCAACAGGAAGGGTTGAAAAAAAGCCTTTCTCATCGTTTATTAGAGTTGAGCGGGGCAGAAGAATTAAAACAACTTAAAGAAAAACTAGAAAAACAAGAAAATGTCTTACGACAAAATCTATTAGAAGCAAAAAAGAAAATTCAGCGATCGCTCTCAAATCGAGGCTATAGTATTTTCCTTCCTGAAATTATCTCACAATTTAATTCTTTAATTGACGAACTGCGAAAAAGAGGAGAGTTACCTAGTGGCATTAAACAACAATTCGTTCAACAGTTATTAGACAGAAAACGCTGTATTTGTGGAATCGAACTTGTTGAAGACAGCGATCCTTATAAACAAGTTCAAGAATGGATGAATCGAGCCGGAATGGCTGATGTAGAAGAGTCAGCAATTCGTTTAGAATCTCAGGTTATAGAGATTGAAAAACAAGCTTTAGAATTTTGGCAAGAAGTCGATACAGAACAAGCAAAAATCAATCAATGGAGAATAGAATTAGCACAAGTTGAAAATGAATTAGACGAGATCGGTAATAAATTTAGACATTATCCCGATGAAGAGATTAAAGCCATTCAAAAACAAGTAGATGAAATAGAAGACGCTATTAAAGAATTTATTTTAGAACAGGGGTCTCATCAACATCAAATAGAAGTCATCGAAAAGGAAATTGAGGAAATTGCTAAGCAGATTTCTAAGCAGAAAATCAAGGAAGAAAAACAAGTATTAGCCCAGAGACGAATTCGAGCAACTGAGGAGGCGATCGCGCGGTTAATAGAAGTCAAAAATCGTCTAGAAAAACAATTCCGTCTCTCTTTAGAAAAGCGAGTTAAAGAAATCTTTAGTTCGATTTCTTTTACCCCTTATATTCCTAGAATTAGCGATAGTTATGAACTCAATCTTGTAGAAAATACATCGGGAATCGCCGTTCCCGTTGCTGCCTCTACAGGAGAAAATCAGATTTTGAGCTTATCATTTATCGGAGGAATTATCGATAGAGTAAGAGAATGGAGTCAAAAAAATACTCTTATGGGACCCGATAGCAGTACCTTTCCAATTGTCATGGATTCTCCCTTTGGAAGTTTAGATGAAATCTATCGACGGCAGGTGGCAAAAACTATTCCTCAATTAGCCAATCAATTGCTCGTTTTAGTGACAAAAACGCAGTGGCGAGGAGAATTAGAAGAAGAAATCAGCAATTATATCGGTAGAGAATATGTTTTAGTTTATAACTCTCCCAAACCAGATTGCGAAGAAGATGCGATCGCGCGAGGTGGAAAGCGTTATCCTTTAGTTAAGCGAAGTTCTAATTCGTTTGAATATACCGAAATAATTGAAATCGAAAAAGATGGTTAATTCCAGAGTTATTTCATTGTGACTTGATTTCACCTTGATTTCGCCAAGAAATAAATTTCTTGTCCCCCAAATATCAAGTCCTATAAGACGGACTTTAGCATCTTAGACAAAGAATTTATTCTCTGGCTACTTTGAGGCGCACTCAGAAAGAAGATGACGGGCAAATTAATCGCTGGTTGTTACAAAAATTTAATTAAAATTTATTAAGCCTAAATGATGAAGGGTCGCGAGATCCGCGCTCAACCACCGCTAGAATTCATTCCTCCTTCTCTCAATCCTATAGTTTTGCGAGGTTCTCAAATCATTTTGCCGCTGTGGTTGCGGTGGAAAACGAATATTGCTAGCATTCAAGCCGATCGCGTCGAAATTTTAGCCGATCTTTACCATCAGTTTCAACAAGGAAAAATTCGTTTTTTGATGGCATTTCGCCATCCCAATAGCGAAGATCCCTACGCCATGGTTTATCTTCTTTGGAAATTACTTCCCCAGGTGGCAAGAAGACAAGGGATCTCGCTACAAACTCCTACCCACGCCCATTTTATCTACGATCGCGGCATTCCTCTTTGGGCAGGCGAGAGGATAGGATGGCTTTACTCTCAGTTGGGCGGCACTCCCATCGTGCGCGGCAAAATGGACTTGATGGGATTGCGATCGGCGCGTCAGTTGTTTGCAGAGGGTCGTTTTCCTATGATGGCAGCACCAGAGGGAGCAACCAACGGTCATAACGAGATTGTCAGTCCTATAGAACCAGGAATTTCACAACTCGGCTTTTGGTGCATTGAAGATCTACAAAAAGCCCAACGTTCCCAACAAGTTCTCATTGTCCCCGTCGGCATACAGTATCGTTACGTTACTCCTCCCTGGAAAGAAATAGAAAAACTCTTAACGCAATTAGAAATCGAAACTGGTTTAACCACTCTCCAAACATCAGAAGCATCCGATGAAAAGATTCTCTATCAGAGACTTTATCGATTGGGAGAGCATCTTTTATCGCTGATGGAGGAATTTTATCGAGAGTTTTATCATCAAACCTTACCACAACCGAAGACAGAAACAAGCCAGTTAGATGCTGAGGCAGTCTTATCAATTCGATTGCAGAATTTACTAGACGTTGCTCTCAAGGTTGCAGAAGAGTTTTTCGTCTTACCACCAAAAGGTAACTTTATCGATCGCTGTCGTCGTCTAGAACAAGCGGGATGGGATTATATTTATCGCGAAGAACTCAAATCCACCCATAATCTCTCGCCAGTAGAACGGGGATTGGCCGATCGCATTGCTGAAGAAGCCAACTTGCGGATGTGGCATATGCGACTGGTAGAAACTTTTGTTGCCGTTACGTGGTACTACGTGCAGGAAAAACCGACGGCAGAGCGAATTGCAGAGACAACCTTACTGTTGTGGGATTGCGTCACTCGCATCAAAAGTGGAAACCCTTTCTTTCGCCCTCGCCTGGGAAAACAGCAAGTTCATATGACAATTGGCGAACCGATTTCTGTTTCAGATCGTTGGCATGACTATAAACAAAATCGCCGTCAAGCCGTTGCCACGCTAACGAAAGACTTACAAATGGCATTGGAGAGTACGATCGCAAAAAATTGAGCGGTTACCTTTGGTTGTTCCATTGCTCTAACTCTATGAGAACTCGAACTTTCTCATCATTGATATCTCTTCCAGGAGGCACTGAAGGATTGAAAAAGAGATCGCGATCGCCGATATTTTCTCCTACGTCAACTTTAAACTCTTCGCCAAACGCTTCAAATTCGGCATCGTACATCGACAAATTACCAACTGTGCCTTCAGAAAAGTAAGGAGCTGTTTCCTGCGAAATCTCAGGGAAAAAAACTTCCGGATCGTTCGCGAAACTGCGATTTTCAATCCTGTCGAAAAAGTCCCGCGTCGATCTTTGTACTCTTTGCGCCGTAATTGTTTTTTCTACTGGTTCTGCTTGAGCTGTATTGGCACAAATCGTCAAAAAGGCTCCTATGCCTAAAATTAGACTAATTTGGCGGAGCATAAAACTTTCCCCCAATACTTTATCTATCTCTATGTTATTAACGCGTACAATCGCTTTTGCGACAAAAATGGCAAGGTTTGCATGGTGTATCGCACGAGCGTTTACATAGCCAAGGCATCTGCCTAATCTAGCAATCTAGCAAAAAGGAGTATGATTCCCCTTTTTCATTCACTAGAACGACGGTTACGCAAGAAAGACGGGAGATCGACCGAACCCTGAGCTTGCAATTTTTGGGTAGAAGAAATTATCGGTGAGGGCCAGTTTGGGCGAGGCGGGGTAGTAATTTGAGAATTGGGATTTGAATTGGGGGTTTCAGCGTCAGACTCGTCTATTTCCAAAACCTCAGAAGCATCGATCTCCATAATGAATGCTTCTTCTAGTGGCTTGTCGAGACTAGAATCGATTGCATTGGCATCTTTTGGTGGCGAGGGGGGAAAGCGATCGCTTTGGCTCGACCAAGGTTCGATCGCGGTAACTTTAGAAGTCACAGGGGGAGTTAGGGAAAAATTAGACGACTCACTGAGGACAACGCGAGCGTCTGAGGCGCCTAAATACTGCTCTAGTGCCGCTTTGTACTCCAAGGCATAGCGCTGCTGGCGATGAAGTCGAGACCATAATTCCCGAATATGTTTTTCCATCGCGAGGAGTTTTTGGTCTTTGTCGTTGCAGTCTTCTTGGAGCAGGGCGCATTCTCGTTCTAAGCGAGCAATTTGTTGTTGGGCGAACTCAAGCTGTTGCGAGAGAGTGGCAATCTTCAGTTGCTGGCGTTCGACCTGCTGCTGGGAGGCATCTAATCGAGCCACTAAACGGGCAATATGGTTTTGGGCTTGCTGAAGTTGTTCTGCCTGTTGGGCGATCGCTTCCTCTGCGCTTTGCGATCGCTCCTGTAACTGTTGCTGCGATTCTTTTAGCGCTTGTCTGAGTTGAAGGATGGTTCGATCGCGTTCTTGGTTTTGTTCTTCGAGTTGATGGGCGATCTCAAACCAATCAGTGTCTCCTTCTAGTCGTTCGCTATACCAGTTACTGTCAGCCTCGACTAAAGAAGCCTCTAGTTCGACTGTCTCAGATTTAATTCCAGGAGATGGCGGCTCCGAGGAATCAATCGTTTCCATCAGAGAACAGAGTTGCTCCTCCAGCGTCTGCTGGCGTTCGGAATCGTCCGAATTTTCAGGCAACTCGTCGTCTGTAGAGTTTGCCAACTCTATGAGGGATAAAAGTTGTTCTTCTAGATTCTCATCTGGTATCGGAACGCTTCGGTTTTCCGACAAGTCGCTGTCGGCAGAAGAAAAATTGGATTGTGAAGGAGGAATATTTGAGGAATTAGCGTCACTCATCACAGGTCAATTCGTTAGAACCTATCGGAAACTCTCTCGTTGTTTTGAGATTCGTTAACGCGATCGCGCTTTAGTTACGCGCCGCTAGCATTGGCTACGAGTGTCAATGACCGCAGAATTTGCGTTTTTGTTCCCCCAGTTGGGAAAGACAAAGGGAAATCGGAATTCGGAATTCGGAAGTAGGGGGAGTGTGGGAGATGTGGGGAGTGTGGGGAGAGGAGGGGACAATTAACTACTAACCACTGTACGGGCGGGTTTTTGACAGTAACTGTGGGGAAATCTCTCGTGTTTTTAGATAAACCCATCCCTACTGACTAATCCAAAATCCAAAATCCCAATAGCTCCTAACAAACCTTTGCTAAAATTTCCCGATGCATCAGAGCGCGATCGACTAGAGACCGAATTTGAGCGGGTGTCAAAGATTCCCCATTGACATAGTGTTCCAACCAGGCGGTGCTAATGACGTTGGGATCGTTGGGAAGGTCTTCTAATTCCCATCCGGGCAGATTAATTTCTTCCATCAACCGACTCACTTTGGGATCGTAACTGAGGGCAAAACAGCGACATTCTTCAGCAGCTGCCATGATGAGGCTATGGTAGCGCATCCCGATCGCCATTTCTACGCCTCGGAATAATCCCTTTAATTCCCTGGGATCTTCGAGGGAAATGAGATGACGCTCTCCGGGAAGTTGCTCGGCAATAGAACGGGCGATCGCCAGATCCTGAGACGCTTGGAAAGGAACGAGTAAAATACAGGTTTTCGTCGCTTTCTGAAAATCGATTAATGCCTGAGTCAGATTGGCAAGGCGTTGAGGAGTCAGTTGTGGATGAGAGCGCAAATTGACAGCGACTCTGGGAGCGGGCAAATCCCACAACCCTTGAACGGGTTTTGCTTCCATTGCCCAAACCGGATCGGGGGCAAGAATGGGAGAAAGGTTCCACTCAGCTACTAGGGCAGCCGAGACGCGATCGCGAACGCTGATAGCCGTGCATCCTTGCAAAACCCGTTTCGTCATCGATCGCGTTATCGAACGCTTGAGAGGACCGATTCCCTGCGCCCAAGCGATCGTTTTTAAGCCTCGCTGCTGCGCCAATGCCATCAATCCAATATAATAAAAAGGACTGGCAAAACTGGTAACGTCTTGGATCAAGCTGCCGCCTCCCCAAATAAACAGTTCTGACGCTTTGAGCGCCCGCAAAACCGGAAAAGCCGAACGGCGATCGCAACTTTCTACCCCATAGCGCTTGCTAGTCTGGGCTGGATTGCCGGAAAGGACGATGGGAGTTATCCGTTTGGGCAACATTTGTACTAAAGACACTAATAAGGCTTCATCTCCGGCATTTCCTTTCCCGTAATATCCACAAATGACTGCCCGCATTACTTTTTGTCCTTGTTTGTTGGAAGATTTTTGCTCGATCGTTTATATTTTCTCAACAATTGGCTCAGTGTCATCCCAATTCGCAATTCACAATTGGAGCTATTAGACCTTTTATGAAAAAAGATTTTCATCTTCGATTGTGAGCGCGATCGCCATCATGCTCGTCTCTTGCCAAAATATTTAGATATCATGTTGAGCAATCGCTCAACATTTCCCAGATTCTTCCTCTTTAATTGCGAATTGTCAACCGCCCCGGACGGAGCGAAGCTCCGAGGATCGCTTCTCCAAGAATTGTTTCGATCGACAACTGACTGCCAGCGCGATCGGATAAGCTGGATAAAGACTTCCTCGATATTCGCGAGAATATAGACCTCATACCGTTTTCTCTTTCTAAGAGAGGTACAGTCTAATACCATTTTGGATGAAAGGATTTTGGATTGGGGATTGGTCAATTGTCCTTTGTCATGGGTCATTAGTCATTTGATGAAAGGATTGATTCTCCCTGTACTTCTGACTTCTGCCTAAAAGCCTTCAAACTTCTGTCTTCCGAATTCCGACTCCGCCGCGCAGGACTAACGTCCGAGCAGCGCCGAGTTCCGACTTCTGAGAGAGAACTGCTATCATGCCAACTCCGCGTCAACTGGCTTTTGATGCTCTCCATGCTATTTATCGACGGGGAGCTTATACAGATGTTGCTCTAGATCGCGTCTTGCGCCAAACTAACCCTAGCGGTGCCGATCGCGCTTTGGTTACAGAATTAGTTTATGGTATCGTCCGCCGACAGCGATCGCTCGATGCTTTAATCGACCAACTCGGCAAAAAGAAAGCCTCTCAACAACCGCCAAATTTACGCATTATTCTCCAGATCGGTTTATACCAGTTACGCTACCTCAGTCACATTCCCGCTTCTGCCGCTGTCGATACCAGCGTAGAATTAGCCAAAAAAAACGGATTAAAATCGCTGTCTGGCGTAGTTAACGGACTTTTGCGCCAATACGAACGTCTAGCGGCCCAAGGTAGCGATCCTCTAGAATTGCCTACAGATCCCGTTCAACGACTGGGAATCGCCTACAGCTTTCCCGACTGGATTATCCAGCTTTGGCTAGCGCAATTCGGAGTTGCAGAAACGGAAAAGTTATGCGAGTGGTTTAATCGACCTCCTGAGATCGACTTGCGGGTCAACATTCTCAAAACGACTATCGATGAAGTCGCAACTGCCTTGGCTGATGCTGGCATTACTGTCTCTCGCGTTCCCTACTTACCGCAGGCGTTAAGATTAATAGGAGGAGCGCGATCGATTCAACAATTACCCGGTTTTCAGGAGGGATGGTGGACGGTGCAAGATAGTAGCGCCCAGTTAGTCGCCCATTTGCTCGATCCCCAACCCGGAGAAGTCGTCATCGATGCCTGTGCCGCACCGGGAGGCAAAACAACCCATATTGCCGAACTGATGGGCGATCGCGGTACGATCTGGGCGTGCGATCGCGTCGAATCTCGCTTGCGCAAACTTCAAGAAAATATCCAACGCTTGCAACTCCAATCGATTCAAATTTGCACGGGCGACAGTCGTCAGTTTTCCCAATTTAGGCAAAGGGGCGATCGCGTTTTGCTAGATGCTCCCTGTTCTGGACTGGGAACGCTGCACAGGCGACCTGACATTCGTTGGCGACAAACCCCAGAAAAGATCGCTCAACTGTCTCGCCTACAAGAAGAACTGTTAACGCAAACAGCCACCTGGGTAAAATCTGGAGGTACATTAGTATATGTAACTTGTACGCTCAATTCCCTAGAAAACGAAACAGTAGTACGAGCTTTTTGCGATCGCCATCCCGATTGGCAAATTCAACCGCCATCTCCCGACTCTCCCGCCGTCCCCTTTACAACCAGCGAAGGATGGATTAAAGTTTTACCTCACCTACATCAGATGGATGGTTTTTTTATGGTGAAGTTGAAGAAAAAATAAAAGATATCAGAAGAAACCTTTCTTGTAGGACAAGTTAGATACGTAATATTTTTTAATGATGAAAAAAGACGTGGACGCAAAACAACTCCTAAAAATTTTGGTTGGTGTTGCTTGGCTAGACGGCATCATTCAACCAGAAGAACGAAACTATTTACGCCGCATGGCAGCCAACACTGGAATAGCTGATGACCCAGAAATTCAATCGCTTTTATCCGAACTCAAACCCGTAAAACCAGCAGAATGTTACCAGTGGCTAGAGGACTATGTAGGCAAAAATCCTTCTCAGAAGGATTATTATGGATTGTTAGAAGCCATTAGCGCTCTAATTTACAGCGATGGCGATATTCCAACGCAAGAAGCTAAATTGCTAACTAAAGTACAGCTTCTCGATCCGTCTAGCGAATCTCCCAAATCGACTGGTGACAAAGTTCTTAAAACCATTCAAAAACTATATCGAAAAGCTATTAGCGAGCATGCTTGAGCGAAGGCACGAGCGGGTTCGTTCATAACTCACTCATCATCGGTTTTGCTTTCTCTAGCTTTATTTTCTATAGAAATGCAGAGTGTTCGGCTTTGACCGAAGCAGCCAAATTTGTAAGCCACAGTGACAGGAAAAAACACTGGTTTGTGGAGCGAGGGATAGAATAGAAGAAAAGTCGCGATCGCAAGTGAGATATTCACCGGAGTAGAAAATCTTTAAGCTCTTATCAATCGGACTCGATCGCAAGTGCGAAGAAGTAGAACTTTAAGCATTAAAAGCCTGCCACAAGCGGCAGGCTTTGTTTGTTAATCGCTAGAACCGATTAGCCGACTACATCCCCTTTTTTAACTAAGTGAGCTTCTAGGAACCACAAGCGCTTGTCGATGTCGCGGGAAATTTCGGTGTAAAGATCGGCGGTGTCTGCATCTCCCAGCTCGTCAGTTTTGTCGATTGCCCCCCGAAGGTGAGCGGCATATTGAGCGTAACGTTCTGCTAAGGCTGTTACATGCTCTGCGCCATCTACAATATCATAAGGGTATTCTGGTAGGATGGACTGTGCTGCGGCAATGCGAGCCGTTCCCATCGCCGTAGCGCCAAGCGCGGTAACTCGTTCGGCAACCAGATCTACATACCCTTCCAACTCGGTAGCTAGTTCGTCAAATAGCTCGTGCAATTGGTAGAAGTGCATGCCCTTAACATTCCAGTGAGCTTGTTTGACTTGGGTTTTAAGATCCAACGTGGCAGCCAGGGTTTGATTGAGAATTTCTACTACTGACTTGCGAATGTCAGCCGATAAATCGATGCGAGTCGGATAGAAACGTGTAGACAATGCAGATTTGCCCGTTTGAGTTACTTGTGTTGTCGCCATGATGATTTCTCCTTTCTCTTATTAAGCTTTACAAGATTAGCGATCGAATGTCATCAGCCAAACGCTGTATCCATAAACATCATCGCTACGAATCCGGTCATCACTCCAAAGGTTCCCTCTTGAGCCAAACCCTTACAATTAATTTCCGGAATAATCTCATCCACGATAACGAATAACATTGCGCCCGCAGCAAACGCCATTGCCCAAGGCAATATCGGTTGAGCTAGACTGACTACACTCGCTCCAACAATCCCGCCAATTGGCTCGATTAAGCCTGTTAAGAAGGAAACGCCTAAAGAGTAACTTACTGAATATCTTAAGTTTCTCAAGGCAAGCGCCACAACTAATCCTTCTGGCATATTTTGCAAGCCAATTCCAGTTGCTAAGGCTAGTCCGCCGCTAGGATTTTCGCCGCCGAAACCAACGCCAACTGCTAATCCTTCTGGAAAGTTGTGTAGGGTGATGGCAAGGATAAATAGCCAAATTCGCTCAAAATTTTGGCGCGTAGCTCCTTTCTGTCCTTTGAAAAAGTGTTCGTGCGGAAAGTTTTCGTGAGCTAACCAAATTAATCCAGCTCCTAACAAAATCCCTACGCTGAGAATAAAAGCTGCTTTGGGTTTAGAATAACCCTGTGCGATCGCGGCTTCTACTCCCGGAACGATTAGAGAAAAGGAAGTCGCTCCTAGCATCACCCCACCCCCCAATCCTAACAAAATCCCCTGAAACCGTTCGGTCATATTGACGGTTAACAAGATAGGTAGGGCGCCAACGCCAGTTGCTAATCCTGCGATTAAACTAGCAACGAAACCAATAGCAACTGTTTCCATCCTTTCTTTGTGTATTTTAAAACAAAAACGGGTTTTGGAGTAGTAAAGATTGCTCGTCGACACAATTCGTATTCGTTACGAGTTTGTTCTACTTTCTAAAGTGTACTCATAACGAATACGACTTGTCAAGGGAGTTTTTAAAAGAATTGGCTTGAAAATTGCGATCGCCTTTTCTCGTAGCTGTTCTCAATTCAATGCGGTACAATCAAAGAATTTTGGATGACTTTTAATATGTCCAAACATTATATTTTTTTTACTAGAAATGTCTTGCCCCAACCCGAAGCCCATATCATTCACGATGTTAATACGGCTAATGCAGCAGCCAATTTGGGGTATCCAGCAATTTTAGTCTATATTCAGCAGGGAAAAAAAGCTCTCAATCCTCTCGATTGGTTTTATCCATTTCGACCGAAAAAACCGTCAGAAGAATTGATTAACTTTTACAATATTCAAGACAAACTAAAGGTTATTCCCCTCTCAATGCCATCGCCGATTAGCGAAAAGGGAGGAAAATGGACTCATCCAAGCACCTACGTTTGCAAGTACTATTTTCCCGTTCATATCTTTCCCCATACTAAAATATTGCATACTTTAGACTGGAATTTGGTAAAAACAGCGATTAGAGCTGGCATTCCTGTTATTTACGAGCGAGAACACGATCGCAACGGCAAATACGAACCGGAAATTGTTAATAGTCCTCTTTTTCAGGTAGCAATTACCGTTGCCGATTCAGTCAGAGAAAACATGATTCAAAATGGCATGCCGCCAGAGAAAATCGTCAAACTTCATCTGAGCTACAATCAATCCTTTTTAGTCAGACAACCAGAAGCGGCGGCAGAATGGCGAAAAAAATTGCTGGTTGACGCAAGAGAGCATTTAGTCGTTTACTCTGGGGGATTGTACAAGTTTAAAGGAGTCGATTTGTTATTGGATGTTGCTAAAGAATTACCCCGCCTTCAGTTTGCCTTTGCTGGGGGGAATAAAACTCAACTGAAAGCCTATCGTCAGTTAGTGCAAGAAAAGCAAGTTAAAAACGCTATCTTTTTAGGCTACATACAACACGAACGACTGCCCAGTTTGCTCCAAGCGGCGGATATCCTAGCTCACCCTCATCTTTCCGGGCAGGCAGCGACTTTTACCTCTCCCCTCAAATTCTTTGAATATTTGGCTTCTGGAACGCCAATCGTTGCCTCTGAGATTCCCCCGCTAAGGGAATTCAAAACGGCAAACATCGTGGCTGGTTGGTGCGAGACTGATAGCGTTGCTGCTTATACCCGCGCTCTGAAGCAGGCGTTAGAAACGCATCCCAGAAAAGTTGAGGGATATTCCGAACAAATCGAGTTCGCACGCCAGTTTTCCTGGGAAAGCAGATTGGCGAAAATTATGAGCTATGTAGACGAGTCGCTGCAACCGTCTATTGTTTATTAATTTGTCGGATCTTGGGGAAAGGTTGCCTTGTATTCTTCTAGCAACTCGTCCAATTCTTCCAAAGCTTGGGAAACATCAAGACGCAAGGTTCCCAAATTGGGTTTCTCCAAAAGTTGGACTAGGAACTCTCGCTTTTTGGCAACGCGATCGACTTTCTCTTGAAGGGCGGCTTTATCCATGCTGCTATTTCCTATGGGTAACTCTAGCTTTTATTTAACACATTTTTTATGGCGATTGCTTGTTGATTTCGGCTAGTAGTTCTTTAACCGTATTACTGCAAGGGGTTTCTCTTATCTTTCCCCTATTTGATGTTAGGATAATGACCCGTTTCACGCCTTTATTTGTAAAGTAGAAATTAGGGCAGCGATTTTGCTACGCATCGATTGCTTAATTACCTATGGATCGTTAACTTACTATGAAGAATTCCGCTTATGTTAATACTGGCAACGCCTGGGACTTGGATCTTTTCAAGCCCCAACCGACACAGGACAGCGAGTTTCTCAAACTGCTGGGTTTTCTTCCTGGACTTAAAGAAATCCTGATGTTACGCCAAGTGCATGCCCTAGAACATGCTACCGTTTGGATTTTAAGCGAGACAAGTCAGCTTGGGGAGGAACAAGGTCCAGAAAATTCTCATCCGCAGGATAACGAAACCTTGGGCGGCTTGTCTACCGACCGGGGATTTTATCTCTACGGTCAAGTCAACCAGTTAGACTTACAGCGAGCCGTCCGCATCGCTCTTCAAAAACTTCAAGGGGGCGAATGGGATTTAGCAGTACACCCTCGCTGTGGGACTAATCTTTCAGTCTCAATGCTTTTAACGGCAGGATTAGCGTTGGGCGCTCACTTCCTTTTGCCGAGAGGTCCAATCGAACAACTAATCGGGTTAGGTCTAGCCGCTACCGTAGCGACTCAATTAGCCCCCGATTTAGGACTCACCGTTCAAAAGTATCTGACTACCGCGATTCCCTTTAATCTGAAGCTAACCGATATATCAGCAACCAAAGACCTCTGGGGACGTTCTGCCTATTTTGTTGCAGTACAATGGCAAGAGCCGCAATAAAACTTAAACTTTTGAGTCGCTAGGGAGTTCAGATCCAGTAGTACGCTTTTATAGAAGAAAAGAAAAATCTAGGTGCCTGTCCTTCTCAAGGATAAGGTACTAGCAATCTTGAATTGGATACCGATATATCAAGGAAAACAAACTTATGGCAATCGAACGTGGAGCAAAAGTTAGAATTCTTCGCAAAGAATCCTATTGGTACGGAGATGTAGGCACTGTCGCCAGCGTTGAAAAAGGCGGCATTATTTATCCTTACATCGTTCGCTTTGATAAGGTCAACTACACTGGGTTTAGCGGCAACGCTAGCGGGGTAAATACTAATAACTTTGCCGAACACGAACTTGAAGTAGTTGCAGCTCCTGCGAAGAAGGCCAAATAAAGTGACTATGGTTGAGGTTGGGAGCCAAATTTCCTTGCCCTCAACCAACCGCTTAGTAGAAGAGGGTATTGCAACACCCCCTTAACCTATTCCTGCGTTAACGAGCGAACGGACTTAATCGTGCCAGAACTGCCCGAAGTAGAAACCGTCTGTCGGGATCTCAATCAACTGACCCAAAAGCAAGTTATTTGGGGTGGGGAAGTATTACTCAAGCGTACTCTTGCCTACCCTCTTTCTACGTCGGAATTTTGCCAAAACATTGTAGGAACTAAGATCGCTTGCTGGCAGCGACGCGGTAAATATTTGTTGGCTCAACTGACGAACGCTTCATCAGAAAGTGCTGGTTGGTTGGGCATTCACCTGCGCATGACCGGTCAACTGTTGTGGTTGGAGCGCGATCGCCCTTTGCAAAAACACGTGCGCATTCGCCTGTTTATGGAAGGCGATCGCGAGTTGCGTTTTGTCGATACGCGGACGTTCGGTAAGATTTGGTGGGTGCCGCCAAAAGAGTCGCCAGAAAGGATTATTACGGGTTTGAAAAAATTGGGTGTCGAACCGCTTTCTCCCGATTTTTCTTGGCAATACCTCCAACAAAAGCTGCAAAATAGCTGTCGTCCGATTAAAATCTTTTTGCTCGATCAGAAAATTATCGCAGGCATTGGCAATATTTATGCCGACGAAGCTTTGTTTAAAAGTCAGATTAGACCAACTGCGATCGCACGAGATCTAACCCCAGAACAAATCGAACGCTTGCGACTGGCAATTATTGAAGTTTTGCAAACAGCTATTGACAAAGGCGGCACGACCTTTAGCAATTTTCGAAATGTCAAGGGAATTAATGGCAACTATGGCGGCGTCGCTTGGGTTTATGGTCGTGGCAACCAACCTTGTCGTCTCTGCGCAACTGCGATCGCGCGAGTGAAATTAGGCGGTCGTTCTACTCATTTTTGTCCTCAATGTCAACAGTAGCTTGGCAGCGATCGCCAATGCCACTCCATGCCTTACTCAAGGACTTTCCGTGAGGAACTGTTAAAATAGACTGTGTTCTAGAGTAGGGTAAACTTTTCTAACCGTGACTTCAGTTCAACCTTCTCCGGCAACCGGACAAACTGTCGAACTGGCACCGAGCTACAAAATCCCCTTGGTGCTAATCGTAGCTGCAATTCCGATCGCTTGGATACAAATTTGGGTAGGTTTAGTTATCTCTCTGTTTGGGCTGTTTTTAATGCTTCAGACAGCAACTATTCGACTACAATTTACGAAAACGGCGCTAGATGTCTACCGCTCTGGAAAATTAATTCGGAATTTTCCTTATGCCGAATGGCAAAATTGGAAAATTTTTTGGGATCGAGTACCAATATTATTCTATTTTAGGGAAATTAAAAGCATTCACTTTTTGCCAATTCTATTCGATCCAAAAACTCTAAAAGCTTGTCTAGAAAAATACTACCCGCTAGAAAGATCGAATTAGGAATACAGTAAAGCAGGTATAGATCGCAGAATTTTAAGAGATTATTCGATTAATGAATTCAGACGAATTACCCACCCAAAAATCAGATTTAACTCCTAAGACACCAGATAAATCAAAAGAGTTTTTAGCGAAAGAAGTGGAAGCTGAAAAAATCGAATCGCAACCCGAAGCTTCGGATTTTTCTGAAGTAGAGTTTGTCGAACAAATCATAGAAGAAATCTCGCATGAATCAGCTTCGCCAGTTTTAACAGAATCGAGTCAACCCAAGGTAGAACAACTAACTCAACAAGTTGCCGACCTAGAACGCCAAAAACAAACCCTCGAAGCAGAAATTAAAGAATTACAACAGAGAAAAGCTCAAATGCTTTCCGAACAGATCGCCGAAACCCAAGAAACCCTGAGACGCATGGTTCAGGAAGCAATGAAAGAACTCGAAGGACGCAAACAAGCTCTAGAAATCTCAATCGAGCAACTCGAACGCCGTAGAGATCGCATTCGCGAAGAAATGCGTACCAGTTTTGCCGGAGTATCCCAAGATCTAGCGATTCGAGTACAAGGATTTAAAGATTACTTAGTCGGTAGTTTGCAAGATTTAGCGGCGGCAGCAGAACAGTTAGAATTACCCGCCTTTGAGAAATGGGAAAAACCAACAGAGACAGCGGCAAGACCCGAACCTCCCTCTGAAGAATCCCTCGCACCGCAATTTGCCCAACAGAGATTTCAAGATCGAACCAGAGAAATTCAAAGAATTTTAGAACAATATCGCACTCGTCCCGACTATTACGGTCCTCCTTGGCAATTGCGACGTACCTTTGAACCAATTCACGCCGAACGAGTACAAAACTGGTTTTTCTCTCAAGGCGGACGAGGAGCAATTCGCAGTATGGGCAGCCGCTTGCAAAATATCCTGATTGCTTCGGCAATAATTTCAGTATTGCACAGGATTTATGGCGATCGCTCTCGAACGCTGGTACTGGCAAATACTCCCGAACGATTGGGAGAATGGCGGCGGGGACTGCAAGACTGCTTGGGAATCTCTCGCAGCGATTTTGGACCAGAACGCGGCGTGACCCTGTTTGAGTCCGCAGAAGCGTTAGTCCAAAAAGCCGAACGCCTGGTCGAGAATAAACAACTTCCCCTGGTTATTATTGACGAAACCGAAAATGAAGTGAATCTTTCTCTTCTACAGTTTCCTTTGTGGATTGCTTTTGTTGCCGATCCCCAACAAATGTCTAGCTACACGTATTAGGTAGGATTAGTGGTTAGTTGTTAGTTTAATTGCTAAATCCATTGTCAGTGCCACTCAATTGACTGAAAATTAACCGACTTATGTTTTAAACTAACCTTCAACCGCTATGACAGCTAGAGTCTATGAAGATTGAGGGATTATCTAAAACATGAGCCTAAGACAAAAGGCACTAAAAGGAGTCATTTGGTCGGCAATTCAGAATGGAGGTAGACAATTACTCAGCTTAGCCGTTTTTTTCATTCTTGCTCGTCTACTCGCTCCTGAAGCGTTTGGTTTAGTCGCTTTAGCGAGCGTCTTTATTGCTTTACTAGAAGTTTTTCTCGATCAAGGATTTTCTGCAGCCATTATTCAACGTCAGGACTTGCAGTCAGAACATCTCGATACTGCCTTCTGGACTAATCTGTTTATTGGCACCCTTATAACCTCGTCTAGCATCGCTACTGCTAGCTTAGCGGCTAGCTTTTTTAAACAACCAGAGTTAACATCGATTATCCGTTGGCTATCTGTGAGCTTTTTGCTTCGCTCTCTTTGTGCGGTGCAAGATGCTATTTTTCAGCGCAATCTTGCTTTTAAAACCTTAGCCATACGCTCGCTCGTTGCCGAAAGCATTGGCAGTTTGGTTGGCGTGACAATGGCTTTTATGGAGTTTGGCGTTTGGAGTTTGGTCACTCGGCAATTAGTTAGCGATGTTGTTCAAGTTTTGGTTCTTTGGTGGGCAAGCGATTGGCGACCTAAATTTAAATTTTCCCAAAAGCATTTTCAAAATCTTTTTTCTTTTGGCATCAATATCGTTGGGATTAATTTACTGCTATTTTTTAATAAAAGAACTGACGATTTTTTAATTGGTTATTTTCTCGGTCCCATTCCTTTGGGATACTATGCGATCGCTTATCAGGTCTTTACTATCATTACGCAATTGTTGTCTTATGTAACTGGTTCGCCTGTAGCGAGGTCTCTATTTTCTAGATTACAGCAAGAGCCAGAACGTTTGCGACAAGCTTTTTATACAGTAACTCGCGTTGCTAGTCTAATTGCTATTCCGACTTGTATAGGCGTAACGCTGCTTGCTCCTGAGCTAGTCAAAGTTTTGTTTGGAACTCAGTGGACGAAGAGTATTCCCGTCATACAAATTCTTTCCTTTGTTAGCGTAGTCAATTCCATCGGCAGCTTTAGCAACATTGTGATTCAAGCTTGTGGCAAACCTTCCTGGAATTTGTTATTAGGACTAATCAATACTCCTGCGAATCTAATTGCTTTTTCCGTAGCTGTACGCTGGGGTATTGTAGCAGTCGCTTTAGCTTTTGCCATTCGTGCCTATCTATTTTTCCCTATTCCTTTATTCTGCGTGCGCCAGCTAATTGACATTAAACCACTCGTCTATTTTCGTCAGTTTCTTGTTCCATCAGTAGCTTCATTAATAATGGCTGCTACTATATTTGTAGCTCAATATGCTTTGAGAAATTTGTTAAACAATTCTTTGCTGTTAGGTATTTGTATAGTTTTAGGGATGTCGATTTATTTAATAACAACTTGGCTAATCTCACCCAATCTTATTAGAGAAGTTTTTAAAATTGCCAACATTCATAAATTTTTTCCAAAAAGAGTAACCCCGAATAAAAATTCGGTAATTTTCAGAAAATAATATCGCTAAAGTAGTTATGACAGTCAATTTAACTATCGGTATTATTACTTGTGGTAGACCCGATCGCATTAGTAAATGCCTCAATAGTATTAGCAAATATACTGATTTGGCTCATTCAATTTTGGTTGTAGACAGTAAAATCACTAGCGAAAACTTAGAAATTTATCAAGGCTTTCCAAACATCACAAGTATTACTTTTGAGTCTCCTATTAGTCCTGCTGCTGCTAGAGCGATCGTTGCTCAAAATGTATCTACTCCATATATTTTATTTTTGGATGATGATATTCAAATCATGCAGGGCACTGTATCAAAAATGGTTGAATACTTAGACAAAAATTTAGAGGTCGATATTGTAGGAGGAGCCTGGCTAGAAAGAGGGAAATATCGAGAAATAGGGCAATTCTTTAATTTGGGAACGGTAGGCGATCGCCCGATTATTTACAAAAGCTTTTTAAGTCTGAATGAAGCTATAAAATTAAACCTAAGTAGCGTGCGAGTGGATGGCGTACAAGCTACATTTTTAGCTAGAAAAAAAATTTTCGATCGCGTTCAATTCGATCCTAGATATGGCTTTTATTTTGAATTGTTTGACTTTTTTTTACAATGCAAGCAGCAAAATATTTATTTAAAAGCTTTACCCGATGTTATTTTTGAACATAATCCCACTACTTACCGCATTCCTACTTTAAGACAAACCAGCGATAGCGAAAGCGATCGACAAAAATTCATTGATAAATGGGGAATTTATCCAATTGGTTCGTTAGGAGGAAGATTAGTAAAACTTTCTGAACCCCAAAAATTTCGCTTATTTCACTTTTTCAAATAAAGAAAAGATGGAGACAAATACTAAAAGTCCTATTTTTATCGTTGGCTGTCCTCGTTCGGGAACGACGTTGCTTCAGCAGATGTTAGATGCTCATCCCGATATTGCGATCGCGCCTGAAACACATTTTATTCGTAACTTTTATCTCAAGCGAGAAACCTATGGAGATTTAACTCAAGATGTTAATTACTGTCGATTAATTGAAGATATTGTAGCGCTGCCTGTATTTCTAGAAATGGGACTCAACGCCGAGTATTTTCGCGAAGCGGCATGGAAAATTGAAAGAAGTTATGCAGCCATTTTCAATCTGATATTACAGCAATTTGCTTATACCAAAAACGCTCGAATAGTTGGTGAAAAAACGCCAAATCATTTACTATACATGTCAATATTAGAGCAATTTTTCCCTACTGCCCGATTTATTCACATAATCCGAGATCCACGTGCAGTCATCAACTCTTGGCGAAAAGTTCCTTGGTCTAATGGCAGCTTGCACGAAGATGCGGAAGTTTGGCGACGCTATATGGCAACAGCTCGACTTTCGCCGCCTTCTCAAGCTCCGATACTAACTCTACACTACGAGCAATTGGTATTAAATCCTGAAATGAGCCTGCGTTCTGTTTGTGATTTTTTAGGTTTGCCCTTCGAGCGAGTAATGTTGTCGTATCATCTACTTCTATCCCAAACTATCAATACAGTACGAGAACCCTGGAAAAATCAAGCAACTCAGTCAATCAGTCAAAAATCTCTAGATCTTTGGAAAAAAGAGCTATCGCCGTCTATGGTAGCCGAAATTGAAGCGGTTGTTTGGTCAGAAATGAAACTTTTCGGATATCAAACACAAACCCCGCTACTACAAATTCTAATCAAGTCCATACCAAACCAGACAAAACGTAACTTCAGGCAGATTAAAAATCGCTTGTTTCAAAGCATTCAAACTCGCTTAAAAACGATCGCAACAGATTAAACGGATGAAGATTGGCTATTTGCAGATTGGCTCTTCTGAGCACGGGGTTTGCCGCTACGGCAAGTTACTGGCACGAGAAGCTCAAAAGCGAAAAAATTTAAATGTTACTGAAGTCAACATTACCTTAAAAAGAGACTGGAAACACAATCGTGCCATCCTTACTGATGCTGCCAAGCAACTTTCAGCAGCAGATGTCGTTCATTTTCAATATAGTCTTGGTAACAATAAAAATCTTTGGGGTCAAAGTTGGTTAAAGTTATATTCTCTTTGGGTGTTTGTCAGCCTTTGTTCTAGTCCCTTAGTCGTGACACTCCACGATATTTATCCTCTCCCTTCTTTTAGTACAGAAGCATTTAACTTTATCAATCGTTGGTTTCAACCTACTGTTTCAACTACAACCCAAAAAAACACCGTTGCATCTTCTGTCGCTTCAACTCCCAAAAAAATAAAATTAAGCAATCCTATCTCCAAGTTATTTGCCACGTTACGACGCATTTCCGGAGCAAATTTAGAGGCTTTTACTCTCCGTTGGCTATTGAATCGAGTAGAATTCGTTTTTGTCTGCTCGGAAGTAGAAGCACAACGACTAAAAGTAATTGTTAATAATAATAAGACTCGAATCGTGCCTATTTATGTTGAAGAGAGGTCTATAACTATAGATCGACAAAAAGCACGCGAACTTCTGAAACTAGACAAAAATCAAAAAATCATAACATTGCTAGGATTTATTCATCCTCGTAAAGGGCATCAGTTGATAGTCGAAGCAATGTCAAAATTACCTGCTGATGTCATAGCAATTTTTGCTGGAAGCACCAGTCCCGATCCTTATGCGCAAGCATATCTAGAACAGCTTTTTACGTTAGCAAAAGCTAGCGGAGTCCAGTGTCGTTTGCGAGTAACAGGCTATTTATCTGAGGAAGAATTAGAGTTATATTTATTAGCTACTGACCTTGCCGTTTGTCCTTTTAAAAATCTTTCTGCCTCAGCCTCGCTGTCAACCTGGATTTCTGTGGCTCGTCCTATTCTAGCGTTTGATTTACCTCAAATAGCAGAATATAATAAGCTTGAACCAGGCGCAATTAAGACTTTTAGTCCTTACACTTCAGATGCTTTGGTCGATGCGATCGCAAACTTTCTAAATGCAAATCATGAAGAAATCGATCCGGCTGTAGATCGTCTTCGGACAAAGCTTTCCGTCGCAACGATTTTCGATCGACTTCTAACATACTACGGTAGTATGACAAACAAATACGAATCGCTCGGATCGAGTCCAAATTTGTAGAAAAAACGAGCAAAAAACTTAGCTTTGCTCGCGAATGTAAAACATAATTGGAAGAATTCTCATGAAAATTTTAATTCCCGATCTTTGCGTTCCTAATACATATATTCACGACTTAGCTTTTGCCCTAGAAGAATTGGGACATGAAGTTCTTTGGAATAGCGACAATCTTTTTTTTAGTCAATGGGTGCCCGATGTTATTGTCAGTCAATGGGCAGAAGGTTATTTTCGCACTTCTTCCTTTCTCAAGGAAATTACAAATTTACAGCCTCATCATCTAGAATTTCTAGAGAATAAGTTAAAGCAGATAAAAAAGAAAACGTTAATCCTTGCCTTCGTTCATAATGTTAAACCTAGACCTACTGGAATTCGTCAATTCGACAAGAACCTAGAGAAACTGTTCCAAATTAACTATGACAGCGCTCATGCTTTCGTACACCTTGGCAAGCAGAGCATATCCGAATTAAGCACCTACTATCCTGAGTATATATACAAAAATAAGCCTTTACTGACGATTTCTCATGGCTTGCACGAGCAGCTCAAGCTTAACTATCTTCCGCTCGATCGACCAATTGACAAAGCCGATAGTTTTCGCATTTTTGTGCCAGGAGCGATAAGATTTTGGTCGGAATTAACTTTTTTAATTCGGGCCTTTATTAAAGCTAAAATTCCCAAAAAACAGTCGATTATTGCGGGTAACGGGTATGTTCTTGAAAGAAGTCCCCTAAAGCCTTTGCGACGTACATTGATTAAAAGTATCCCCGGAGTCTTTTTATATGGTCGTCGTCTTGATGACAAAACACTCTGTCGCGAAACCATCGCTGCCGACTTGGTAATAGCGCCTCGACTTCAAGCAACGAATTCGGGAATTCCTTATCTGGCGGCAACATTTGGTAAGCGTTGTCTTGGTCCTAATGTTGGCAATATTCCAGAAGCATTAAAGGAGCTGAATGGGATTCTTTTTGAACCAGGAGATATATCTTCACTGGCAAGAGCAATGGAAAAAGCCTATCACGAACGCGATTACTTCTCACTACCAGAGCCACCTTGTCCATCATGGAGAGAAATTGCTCAACAGATAGAGAGTTTTATTTTCACGCTAAAAAATCGAAATTTAGTGTCAAATAAGAGTTTTAATTAAGCAGCGCTATTAACTGTTCCTAAAAGATTGATTTTCGCTTTCTGCAATGCAGTTGGTACAATTTATATTGACATTCGGTATTTCGCTGGCATCGCCTTCCTAGAAGTGAATCCGGTAGAATAGCCAGTCGATTTGACAGGTTGTCCCAAAAGTATAAAATGTCATATCGAGCGTCGCGATCGCGAAGCGAAACATCTTATAGCATTCGCAATTGGCAATTATCAGTTCGCAATTGGGAATAGAGATGGATTCTAGCTAGAAATTCAATGTTTTTAGATTTTAATGGCGAATGGCGAATTATCAATTGCGAATTATCAATTAGTCAGCAGCTCTGGGTGTAAGGCTTTTTCCTCGAGCATCTGTAGCGTTCTTTTTTAGAGATGGTCTTATAAAGTTATGGATTAGCCGATTCCCTGTAGCGATCGCGTCGAAAAAGAAGAGTCAGAATGGATATTAAGGATTGCCGATGAGTCCGAACAGCTTGGCAAATCCACCGAGAATAGCGACGATCAAACCAATTAATACTCCTCGACTCAGGAATTCTTGATTTTCCATTCGTTTGTCGAGTCCATCGATCTTGGTTTTCACCGTTGCCATATCGATGCTTAATTTATCTACCTTTTCATCAACCTTGTCTATCTTTTGCTCGAGCTTATCTAGCTTTTGCTCGAACTTTTCATCGGTTTTATCTATTTTTTGCTCAAGCTTATCTAGTTTTTGCTCAAATCTGTCTAAGTATTCTTTTAAGTCTTGTTCGATGGTTAGGCTCATGAGTGTTACACTTCAATTAGGTCAAGAATTTTTCCTGTCCCCTAGTTACCCCTGGGGGGTTGTTTTTATTATCTCGTATTCGGCGAATGCCCTAGTGCAACCAAGCCAAAATTGGAATTAAGCGTGAAACAAATAGCAGCAGCATTAGGTCGTTCAGTTGAACGAATTAGGTAGGTTTTTTAGGATTGCGATCGATCGCGCTAGCGGATTTGTTGTACCCTCCTAGATTCCATTACGTCGATATAGAAAGGTTCGGAACAAAGTGTGTTATCAGCCAATAATCTGTTAATTTTTAATAAAAGTTATTCAATCTTGACAGACATAATGTTATGCAAATATACTCTCTGCTAGGAACAAGAATTAAAATTAACGAGACTGATGGTAGCTGTAGCAAAGTGTGATGTTTAAAAAATTGGCTCAGGTCAATCAAAAGCTTAGCCCTGAGTTACGCAAGGTGATTGGAAATATAGGATGGCTATCGGTAGAAAAAATCTTCACGATTGTAATGTCTTTATTTGTGGGGATTTATACGATCCGATATCTTGGAACGGAAAGCTTCGGCAAACTCAGTTACGGTGTTAGCTTTGTGAGTTTATTTGAGGCAATTGCTAAGTTAGGGTTGGATGGAATCGTAATCCGCAATTTAGTCCAAAAAGAAGAGTCAATCCAAGAAATATTAGGTACGGCTTTTGTACTGAAGCTTATTGGTAGTTTAGTGACGATTGTCTTGGTTGGCTGTGCTGCCTTCACTTTCAACCATGATTCTCAACTTCGCTGGATAATTCTCATTATTGCTGTTGGATTATTATTTAGCTCTTTTGATGCGATTGATTATTGGTTTCAGTCAAAAGTCAAGTCAGGTGCGATCGCAATAACGAGAAGCTTTCAACTAATTTTAAGTTCATTAGCTCGGATATTATTTATCGTACTTGGACTTCCTTTGATAGCATTTGTTTGGTTAATTTTGGCAGATGTTATCTTAAAGGCAATTGGTATGATTTGGATTTATACAAAGAGCGATCGATCAATTTTACGCTGGAAATTCAATGGGTCAAAAGCCATAGAAATGCTTAAAGATTCATGGCCGCTCATCTTTTCTGGTCTAACGATTGCTCTTTATATGAAAATCGATCAAGTAATGCTAGGTAATATGACAAGCAATGAAGAGGTAGGGAATTATGCAGCAGCAGTGAGATTATCAGAAGTTTGGTATTTTATTCCAATGGTAATTTGCTCTTCTGTATTTCCAGCAATTCTTCGTGCAAAAATCAGAAGTAAGCACGAATATTATTCTAAATTACAACAACTATACGATTTAATGGCATGGATTTCATTATTAGTGGCAATACCGATGACATTTGGCTCAGAAATTTTGATGACTGCCTTGTTAGGCGAGCCTTACAAAAGAGCAGGAGAGATTTTAGCCTTGCACATCTGGGCAGGACTATTTGTATTTTTAGGTGTCGCTGTTAGCCAATGGTGGATGGCAGAAAACTTGACGAAGTTTAGCGCTATATCAACATCATTGGGAGCTGGAACTAATATCGTATTAAATTTTTTATTAATCCCATCTTATGGTGGTGTGGGAGCAGCAATAGCAACTATCATATCTTATGCCATTGCTTCTCATGTCTTATGTCTTATTTGTCCTTTTACCTTTAAAACTGGCTGGATGCTAACTAAGGCTTTATTTGTGCCGCTACGAATCTCTAAAAATTTAACCTACCTCAGTCAGTTAAAAAAATATATAGTTTAAAAAAATGTCATTATGTTGAAAAGTAAAATTAAACAAAAAATTTGGATTCTATTAAGATGGGTGTTCGCAAGAAAAAAATTCTATCGTTTAAATAAAATTCTATATCAACTAAGCTTAAATGGTTTAGGTATTTTAAATTATGAAAACAAGCGAGTTAGTGGAGAGTATAATTTCCTAGCAACAGTTGTAAAAAATCTTGACAAGAATGCAGTTGTCCTAGATATAGGAGCCAATATAGGAGAGTATTCAAATTTAATCAAAAAAATGAGACCAGATACACAACTTTTCGCTTTTGAACCTCATCCTAAGACTTTTAAAATTCTAGAAAAGCATGCAAAATTACATAATTATTGTGCTTTCAATTTAGCCTGCGGCAAAGAAAAGGCAAAATTAAAATTATATGATTACGAGGAATTAAATGGATCGCAACATGCTTCTCTTTTTAGTGAAGTTATAGAAGAAATTCATGGCAGCAAATTTATTGAATATGAAATAGAAGTTATAAATTTGGATAGCTTTATCAAAGAGCAAAATATTAAAAAAATTAATTTTATTAAAATTGATGTTGAAGGTAATGAGTATAGCGTTCTAGAAGGACTTTATGAGGCAATAAAAAATAATCTTGTTGAAATAATTCAATTTGAGTTTAATGAAATGAATGTTGTTAGTAGAAGTTTTTTTAAAGATTTTTATGGAATATTATCCGAATATACATTGTTTAGAATGCTTCCTGACGGAATTGTTCCATTAGAAAAGTATAATCCACTCTTTTGTGAAATTTATGCTTTTCAAAATATAGTAGCAATACATAAAAAATTAAATTGCGTATCTAAAAAGATGGATATCGTAGTTTAATTACTTTTGCTCAAAATTTAGCAATGAGAACACCTGTCGCCTTCCTGATATTTAATAGACCAGATACGACTAAGAGAGTATTTGAAGCTATTCGTCAGGCAAAACCATCAAAGCTTTTAGTTGTCGCAGATGGTCCTCGTAAAAATCGACCTGATGATAAGAAAAAATGTGCTGATGCTAGAGCTGTTATCGAGCGCGTTGACTGGGATTGCCAAGTTCTGACTAATTATTCTGACACTAATTTAGGATGCAAGCAAAGAGTATCGAGTGGATTGGATTGGGTATTTAGTCAAGTTGAAGAAGCAATTATCATCGAAGATGATTGCATTCCTCATCTTAGCTTTTTTCGGTTTTGTGAAGAGTTACTCGAATATTATCGAGACGAAGAAAAAGTTTGGCATATTGCTGGAACTAATCTAACACCAATTAGCGATTTGAAATCAAGTTTTTTATTCTCTCGATTAGTCCCAATTTGGGGATGGGCAACCTGGAAAAGGGCATGGCAACATTATGATATTGAAATGAAGTTATGGTCAAAATATAAGCATAGTGAAGATCTTAAATATTTTGGTAGCCAACAGCAAAATGTTTATCAAGTTTTTGAAAATAATTATCATAGTCTTATAGATACTTGGGATGGTCAATGGGCTTTTAGTTGTGTAGCCCATCAAAGTCTTTCTATTATTCCCAAAACCAATCTAGTAACGAATATTGGTTTTAGATCGGATGCTACTCACACAAAAGGCAAGAGTAAGTTTGCTTCTATTCCAGTTCGAGGTCTAGACTTTCCCCTAGTAAAACCTTTGAATATGATTCCCAATCAAGAATTTGATGAAAAATTCTTAAGCTTTCTGAATGGCTCTGAATTTAGTTTGGTTAGTAAAATTAAACAACTTATTCGGAAAACCGTATTATGAACCAAAAACTCGACTACAGTCGCTACTATCTAAAATGGCATTCTGATACACCCCAGCATACTCAAAGTATGAAGTCCTTTTATCAAAGCATGTTTTCTAGATTTCTACCTGCTGATAGAAATCTTTCTATATTAGACATTGGCTGCGGCATGGGGTTTGCCTTACTAGCATTACAAGACATGGGATATTTAGATGTAAAAGGAATTGAAATTGATGACGCACAAGTTAAATCTTGTCTTGAGAAAGGAATAAAAGTTATTAAAGTCGCTAATTCTATTGAATATCTAGCTAAAAAAAACAATAGTTATGAATTGATTTTATGCTTGGATGTGATCGAGCATATTCCCCACGAAAAACAATTAGAATTTGTTAAAGCTATTCAAACTTCTTTGAAACCGGGAGGTAAACTAATTTGTACTGTTCCTAATGCCAATTCGGGATTAGCAAGCCGATGGCGTTACAATGACTGGACTCATCATATTAGCTTTACAGAACATAGTTTAGACTTTTTGCTATTTAATGCTGGTTTTGAGAAAATTGAAATTTATGAGACTGAATTTTTTAAAAATCCTGGCATTAAAGGTTTGATAAAAGTTAAACCCTTTCTTCATTGGTTACTATTTCTTTTAGTTCGTAGTCTCCGAAGATTGGAAATGATAGCCGAATTAGGCTGGGAACAAGGGAAAAACATTCCTCTGTCGCTTAACCTTTTAGCAACAGCAGAAAAACAAAAAACTTTATGAAAACAGTAGTTTATTCGTTCGATGTTTTTGATACAGTCCTAGTTCGTATCTGGGCTAAACCTACCGACCTGTTTTGGGAATTGGGTAACCAACTCCAGCAAAAAAAACTAATTACCATTTCAGTAGAAGCTTGGATGAACTTGAGAGTGGAAGCTGAAAGACAAGCCAGGAAAAAATCGGTGACAGAAGAAGTAACTATTGAAGAAATATATAAACCCCTCGCCGAATACCTAGATTGGTCATCAGATACTGTTGCCAGAGTTATCCAACAAGAAATAGATTTAGAACTTTTAAGTTTACGTCCTGTTCCAGAAATAAAAAAAAGAATTCAAGAACTTCATCAATGCCGGGAAAAAATAATTTATATTTCAGATATGTATCTCCCTAAAGAGGCAATCGAACTTTTTCTACAAAAAAATCAGCTTTGGGAAGATGGCGACCGATTGTATTTATCCTCAGAAATGAGATTGACTAAAGCCTCGCGGAAACTGTTTGAGCGATGTTTGGATCAAGAATATCTTAAACCATATCAGTTGACTCACATAGGAGACAATTTATATTCCGATGTTAAAGTTCCTAAAAAGCTTGGTATTCAAACTAAACATTTCACTCAAACTCACCTAAACCGTTATGAAAAGCTAGTATCCGAAGCAATAGATGTGCCTCTAAAATTCCGTTCGCTATTAGCTGGAACGAGTAGGTTAACCCGCCTGCAATGTCAGGAAAATAGCTTACACAAAAAAGTTATTTGGGATACAGCAGCAAGTGCGATCGCACCAATCTTGTTTGGTTTCGTTTATTGGTGTTTAGAACAGGCGCAGCATCTAGGGATAAAAAGACTCTATTTCGTTGCTAGAGATGGTCAAGTTTTACTAAAAATAGCTAAGATTATTTGTCATAATTGGAATTATGAGATTGATTGTCGATATTTGTACGGTTCTCGGCAAGCATGGCACTTTCCAGCTATTCAAGAAATTACAGAAAAAGAACTAGACTGGATATTCGATCCAACGTTATTTTTATCAGTAAAGTCAGTCTGTGAAAGGGTTAATCTTAACCCAGAAGAGATAAAAGATTGTCTTGTTAAAAATGGCTTTTTAGAAGAGGTTTGGAATATAAACTTAAACAAGCGCCAAAGAGAAGCTTTAAAAAGCTTATTTCAAAAGGTTGAAATATGCGATCGCATTGTAACCCGGGCAAAAGAGTATAGATTGAATGTGATTGGTTATTTTTGTGAAGAAGGATTAGGCGATAGAGTACCTTTTGGGATAGTTGATATCGGTTGGAATGGAAGGCTTCAGCGATCGCTTAGTAACCTACTTGCAACTGTGGATATGTACCCGGAAAATGGTGTGTGCGGATTTTATTTTGGCTTATCCCAGCGTTTAAAAGCTTATCCTATCGATCGATTATTAGCCTATTTTTCCGATCCAGACCGACCTTTAGAAAGAGATTATCTATGCTCTCACAGAGGTTTAATTGAAGTATTAGTATCTGCCGATCATGGCAGCACAGTAAAATTTGAGAAAAGTAGTGATAGTTACAGGCCAATTTTAAGGTCGAAACAAAATGAATTAGCAATTAAATGGGGAATAGAAACATACCAAAGAGTTTTAGAAGAGTGGGTTGACAATTTTACTCTTAAAGTAGACAAATCTTTATGCAAAGCTAATTATTTTCTAAGAATATCAGAATTGCTCATGACTGCTTTTTTCGAGCATCCAACTCCTGAAGAAGCACAAACATTTGGTAGTTTTTTATTGTCCGAAGATCAAGCCGAAACTATTTATTATAGAATTGCTCCTTGTTATCATATCCATGAAGCTATTAAATTATTGATTTTAAGAAAAAACAAAAGTAATTTTGCCTGGCTGCCAGCATCAGCACTTCTCAGTGGTTCTATAGCAAGTTTTTTTTTAAAACTATACTTAATTCAATCGAAATTTAAAAGATATATAAAAGCTATAAAATTTCAATCAAAATAATCTATTGTTATATGAAACTATTAAATATTGGTTGTGGTACTGTATTTCATTCAGCTTGGGTGAATGTTGATATAGTCTCTTCTTCACCAGATGTTAAAGTTTGCGATATCCGAAAAAAATTGCCTTATCCTGATGCTGAATTTGATGCTTGTTATAGTTCTCATGTAATCGAACACCTCAAACAAGAAGAAGCAAATCAATTGCTAGCCGAGTCTTGGCGTATCCTTAAACCAAAAGGTGTTATTAGAGTTGTCGCTCCCAATCTTGAAGCGATAGTTAGAGAATATTTGAAAGCTTTAGAAAAGGTTGAAGCTGGTGTTAAGGAAGCTGAATTAGATTATGATTGGATGATGCTAGAGCTTTACGATCAGGTAGTTCGTAGCTTTCGAGGAGGACAAATGGCTTGTTTTTTGGACAATCCTAATATTCTCAACAAAGATTTCGTGTTCTCTCGTATCGGTTACGAAGTAGAAAATCATGCAGCAAGGAAATTAGCAAAAAAATCTTTATGGGAGAAACTGAAAGCTGAAAATTTATTTTGGCTAATCCAAAAAGTGCGAAACAATATTGCTAAATATTTAGTCACTATAGTAGCAGGTAGTGAAGCCAAACAGGCACTAGAAGAAGGGTTATTTCGTAATTCGGGTGAAATTCACCGTTGGATGTACGATCGCTTTTCATTACGAAGATTGCTTGAACGAACAGGGTTTGTAGATATTCGGGTTTGTCGTGCTGATGAGAGCAGAATTTTAGATTTTAATAGCTATAACTTGGATATAGTAGATGGCAAGGTTCGCAAACCAGATTCCTTGTTTATGGAAGCGATTAAGCCATGAAAATTTTACTTCTAAGTACCTATGACTGGCAAGGAGGGGCAGCCAAAGCAGCTTACAGACTTCATCAAGCACTGCGAAGAACTGGTATCGATTCTCAAATGCTAGTACAAAGTAAATTGAGTGACGAAGAGACTGTTATTACTTCGGCAACTAAATTCCAAAAAGGACTGGCTAAATTAAAACCTTCTTTGGATATTCTGCCTCTAGGATTATATTCTGGGCGCGATCGCGTTACTTATTCCCTCCAATGGTTTCCAGATACTGTTGCTTCTCAAGTAGCTCAAATTAACCCTGATATTATTAACTTACATTGGATTAACGCGGGCTATCTACGGCTTGAAACTCTAGCAAAATTCAAAAAACCGATTGTTTGGACGCTCCATGATATGTGGCCTTTCACTGGAGGATGTCACTATAGTAGTGATTGCGATCGCTACACTAAATCCTGTGGTGCTTGTCCCCAATTACGTAGCACTAGGGAATGGGATATATCCCGTTGGGTTTGGCAGCGCAAAGCAAAAGCTTGGAACAATTGTAATCTTACTATTGTCACGCCTAGTAACTGGTTAGCTAAATGCGCTCAAGAGAGTTCTCTGTTTCAAAACTTTCGGATAGAAGTGATTCCTAACGGTTTAGACATCCAAAGATATAAGCCAATTGATAAACAGTTAGCTAAAAATCTGCTGGGATTGCCTATAGATAAACAAATCATACTGTTTGGCGCGGTTAATGCAACGAGCGATCGCCGGAAAGGTTTTCATCTACTATTGCCAGCTTTGCAAACGCTCGATCGATCTCAATGGCAAGAGAAAATAGAGCTAGTTAGTTTTGGCGCTTCCCAACCCGTGGA